>NZ_JADYVV010000001.1:0-379665 GCF_020194035.1 Bradyrhizobium sp. BRP56 | reverse complement strand
CCATCGGCAGGATGCGCCGCTTTATTCCCCGCAAGACGGATCTCGTAACCCTCTCGACCGCCAGATTCCGCCAGTTCATCGCCGCCTACAACAACACCCCGCGCAAATGCCTTGACTACCGCACGCCCGCCGAGTCCTTTGCTCAAGTGTTGCACTTCGAATGTGAATCCACCTCCCGGCTTTCGCCGGGACGACACCTGTTATTACGGAGCCCTCACGTCGAGCCGCATCACCTCAACCCCATCACCACCTCCTCGATCTTGATCGGGAAATTCCGCACGCGGATGCCGGTGGCGTGGAAGACGGCGTTGGCGACGGCGCCGGCGCTGCCGGTGATGCCGATCTCGCCGACGCCCTTGATGCCGAGCGGATTCACGTGGGGATCGTGCTCGTCGACCGTGATCACCTCCATCGGCCGCACGTCGGCATTCACGGGCACATGATACTCGGCAAGGTTCGCATTCAGGATGCGGCCGGACCGCTTGTCCATCACCGCCTCCTCGTGCAGCGCGAACGAGAGGCCCCAGATCATGCCGCCGCGCAGCTGGCTCTGCACCATCAACGGATTGATGATGCGCCCTGCGGCGAACGCGCCGACCAGCCGCGTGGCGCGGATCTGGCCGAGCTCCGGATCGACCTTCACCTCGGCAAAGACAGCGCCATGCGCGTGCATTGCATATTGCGATTGCGCCGCCGGATCGGCCGCACCCGTGCCAGAGGCCTCGACCTCGGCAACGCCGGCGCGCGCCAGGATCTCGGCGTAGCTTTCGCTGCGCGCATCATCGTCGCGGCGATGGAGCCGCCCGGCCCGCGCCACCACGCCGGCATTGCCGGCGCCGAACAGCGGCGAGCGCTCATCGGAGGTCGCAAGCTCGGCGAGTTTTGCGATCACTGCCGCACCGGCATTGTGGATCGCGGCACCGACCGTTGCGGTGTGCGCGGAGCCGCCGGCGATGCCGGCATCCGGCAGGTCCGACGTGCCCGACAGGAACGAGATCTGCTCGAGATCAAGCGCCAGCGCATCGGCCGAGATTTGCGTGAGCGCGGTCCAGGCGCCCTGCCCCATGTCATGCGCGCCGCTCTCCATCACGCCGCGTCCGTCGGCGCGGATCACGGCGCGCGCATTGCCCTGGAACATCAGCGCCGGGAACGTCGCGGTGCCCATGCCCCATCCGACCAGAAAGCCGTTCTCGTCGCGCATCTGCCTTGGCTGCAGCGGACGCCCCGCCCAGCCGAAACGCTCGGCGGCCCTGGCGTAGCACTGCCGCAGCGCCTTGGAGGAAAACGGCTTGCCGGTTGTTGGCTCGACCTCGGCGTAGTTCTTCAGCCGGAATTCCAGGGGATCGATGCCGCAGGCGAACGCCGCCTCGTCGATCGCGCTTTCCAGCACGATCGATCCGGTGGCCTCGCCCGGCGCGCGCATGAACAGCGGCGTGCCGGTGTCGACGCGCACGGCCTCATGCGCAGTGCGGATCGCCGGGCTCGCATAGAGCGTGTGCGAGGCGTCCGCCGCAGGCTCGTAGAAATCGTCGAAGCTCGACGTCGTGACGCGCGCCTCATGATCGAGTGCGGTCAGCAGGCCGTCGTCACCAGTGCCGATCCGGATGCGCTGGCGGGTCTGCGGACGATGGCCGACCGGGCCATACATCTGGCTCCGCCGCAGCACCAGCTTGACCGGACGCCCGACCAGCTTCGCCGCCATGATGCCAAGCACCTGCGGCCCGGAGACCAGGCCCTTGGAGCCGAAGCCGCCGCCGAGGAACGGGCTGTTGATGTGGATGTTGCCGGGCGGAACGCCGAACAGGCCGCCGATCCGCATCTGCGCCATCGCCATGCCCTGGCTCGGCGTGTCGAGGAACAGGCGGTCGCCGTCCCACACCGCGACGATCGCGTGCGGCTCCATCGCGTTGTGGTACTGCGCGGGCGTCTCGTAAGTTGCGTCGATCCGCTTCGATGCAGCGGCAAGGCCGGTATCGATATCGCCATGGCGGACTTCGGCGGGATTGCCGATGCCGACCACCGGCGGCGCATAGGCCTCGCCGGCGTCGAGGCCGACGCGCGCGATCTCGACCTGGTAGCGCGGCGACAGCAGCGCCGCGCCTTCGGTGGCGGCCTCCAGCGTCTCGGCGATCACGACCGCGATCGCCTGGTTGGCGTAGCGCACCTCGTCGCTCTGCAAGAGCTCCATGCGGAAGGCGAACGGATTGCCCTTGGCGTCCGGGTCCTCCGCGAGTTCCAGCTTGTGCGCCGGCGTCATCACGTCGATGACGCCGGGGTGGCGCTTGGCGGCAGCGACGTCGAGCGCGGTGACGCGGCCGCGCGCGATGCAGCTGGTCGCGATCACGGCATAGACCATGCCGGGCGGATGATTGTCGGCGGCATAGCGGGCCTTGCCGGTCACCTTCAGCGTGCCGTCGGTGCGGGTCAGCGGCTGGCCGATATTCGAGCCGTGCCTGAGATGGGCGGGGTCGCGGGTCAGATTGAGTTCAGCCGTCATGCGTTACGCTCCTGCAACGGATGAGAAGGGAGAGCCCGGCAGCGCGGGAATGCGGTCCGGCGTGCCTGCGGCAGCAAGGGTGAGCGCGCGCACGACGATGCGCTGCGCGAGCTCGATCTTGAAGGCGTTGTCGCCGGACGGTTTTGCGCCCGCGAGCGCGGCGCGCGCCGCCTCGCGATAGGTCGCCTCATCCGGTGCGGCGCCCGCGAGCACCTGCTCGGCCTCGCGCGCTCGCCACGGCTTTGCCGCGACGCCGCCGAGCGCCAGCCGCGCCTCGCGGATCTTTCCATCCTCGATGCGCAGGGCCGCCGCAGCCGAGACCACGGCGAACGCATAGGACGTGCGCTCGCGCACCTTGATGTAGCGGGTATGCCCGGAGAAGCCTTGCGCTTCGGCCGGCAGCCGCAGCGCGACGATCAGGTCGCCGCGCTCCAGCGCGGTCTCGCGCTCCGGCGTCTCGCCCGGCAGACGGTGCAGCGCTTCGAGCGGCAGCTCGCGCCGGCCGGTCTTGCCCTCGATCTCGACGACGGCGTCGAACGCGACGAGCGGCACGCAGAAATCCGACGGATGGGTGGCGATGCAGCCCTCGCTCCAGCCAAGCACCGCGTGCAGGCGGTTCTCGCCCTTCAGCGCGTCGCAGCCGGCGCCCGGCCAGCGCCGGTTGCAGGCGCTGCCGGCGTCGTAGAAATAGGCGCAGCGCGTTCGCTGCATCAGGTTGCCGCCGACGGTCGCGGCATTGCGCAGCTGGGCGGACGCGCCCGACAGCAACGCCTCGGCGACCGCCGGATGGTTGCGCGCGAACCCGGTGTCATGCGCGAGATCGGCATTGCGCACCAGCGCGCCGATCCGCAAGCCGCCGTCGGCCAGATGCTCGATGCGGTCGAGCCCCGGCAGACGCGTGACGTCGACGAGACGGCTCGGCCGGCTGACGCCGCCCTTCATCAGGTCGAGCAGATTGGTGCCGGAGGCGAGATAGCTCGCGCCCTTCTCGGATGCCGCCGCAATCGCGTCCGCGACGCTGGCCGGCCTGACATAATCGAAGTTCATCATGCGGAGCGCCTCTGCTTGGTCGCGTTGATGTCGGCCTGCGCCTCGAGCACGGCCTCGGTGATTCCTTGATAGGCCCCGCAGCGGCACAGATTGCCGCTCATGCATTCGCGCACGCGCTCCGGATCATCGCCGGCCTGGCCTTCCTGGATCAGGCCGATGCCGCTCATGATCTGGCCCGGCGTGCAGAAGCCGCACTGGAAGCCGTCATGGGCGATGAAGGCGGCCTGCACCGGATGCAGGTGGTCGCCGCGCGCGACGCCTTCGATGGTTGTGATCTCGGCGCCGTCATGGCTGACGGCAAGCGCGAGGCAGGAATTGATGCGGCGACCGTCGACCAGGACGGTGCACGCGCCGCACTGGCCGCGGTCGCATCCCTTCTTGGTACCGGTGAGGTCGAGGCGCTCGCGCAACAGGTCGAGCAGGGTAACGCGGGGGTCATCGAGGGCAATTTCCCGGCGGACACCGTTGATAGTGAGGCTGAGTGGGAGATTCATGCAGGGCTCCGATCCGTGTATGGTCGGGTTGAATCGAGGCAACGGAAGCCCGTGGCCGCCGATGCAGGATCGGCGCGCCTTGTCAGGCCCGGTGCTGGTCGCCATATACGGAGGCATCCTCCGTTTACAAGGGAGGGTGAAAAGAAAAAGCGATGGCCGGTCGATCACCAGAAATTGCACGCAAGCCCCGCGCCGACGCCGTGCGCAATCGCGAGCGCGTGCTGGAAGCGGCCAAGGCCGTGTTCTCGGCCGGCGGCAGCGAGGCGAGTCTCGAGGCGGTGGCGCGCCATGCCGGCGTCGGCATCGGCACGCTCTATCGCCACTTCCCAACCCGCGAAGCGCTCTATGAGGCGGTCTATCGCCGCGAGGTCGAGCAGCTCGGCGATCTGGCCGAGCAACTGCAATGCGCGCCCGAGCCGGTCGAGGCGCTGCGGCGCTGGCTGCGCGCCAATGTCGAATTCGTCGCCACCAAGAAGGGCATGGTCGCGGCACTGGCGCTGGTCGCGCACGGCTCGACCGAGCTGCACGCCTATTCGTTCGACCGCCTGACCAAGGCGATCGGCACCCTGCTCGCGCGCGCGGTCGCGGCCAGTGCGATCCGTGGCGACATCAGCGCCGAGGACGTGCTGCGGGCGCTGATCGGCATGTGCTACATGCACGACCAGCCCGGCTGGCAGACCACTGCGCTCCGGCTGTTGGACGTATTCGTGGACGGCCTGCGGGTGCAGCCGGTCGGCACAACGGCAAAGCCTGCGAAGAAAGCCAACCCAAAGCCGTCGCGCTGACCCTACCCATGGTAGCCCGCATGAGCGCAGCGACATGCGGGACCGACTGCCCCGGATATCGCGGAGCCTGTCATCGGCGGGCCATCGCGCGACCCGTTGGCTCAACGGGCTATGCTTGTTCAGGCCTCCATGTTGAAGAGGATGCCGAGCGGCAGCCGGGGTCCTGCCGGATTGACATGAAGCACCGCATCGATGGTGCGCGCGGCGGGGGATGACGGCTTCATCCAGTCAAGATGACCGGCGAGCCAGGATCGCGGCTCCGCAGCCAGCACGATCGCCGCCCCCCCAGTCATCCAGCGGATTGTCGCGGGCCAGCGCCTGCTCGCGGCCGGGAATGGTTGTGCCGGCGGCGCCCATCAGATGATGCAGCACCGCCTTGGCAAGCAGGTCGTCGAAACATCCGTCATCGACCCGTCCGCTTCCGACCGCATCGATCGCGAACAGCGCGTCGGCTTCGACGCGACTGACCGAATGTCCGGCGCGACCGGCGACACAGAGGATACGCGCACATAGCGCGGCGTCGGCGGCGTCGATCGTTCGCGAGAAATGCGCCCGGCCGGCCATCGTGGGTCCATCGCCCGCAATAATGTCGCAACACACCAGCGCGAGCGCCGCGGCGCTGCGCGCCGCAGCGTCGGACGTCGATCTCGCGATTTCAGCAACAAGATCGTCCGCGCCGCGAGGCGCATGCGGGGACAGCTCAAACTCATGGGCACGCATCGATTGCTCTGCTGTTGATTGCCGCCCGCCCCACGACGGCGGCGGCCACCGCTCAAGGACGTCCGGTGCGTGGCCGCAGCCACCGCATGATGATTTCGTGCGGTGTTCGCCGGCTGCTGCGCGGCATGTCGTGCCGCTGCAGCGCCGCCCTCGCAAATGCGGCCGCCTGCTCGCTGGATTGCCGTTTCTCGCGCGCCAGCAGCATCCATTCGCGGATCACGGCGCGTCGCACCTTGGACATGGCGATTTCCCTTCGCGATAGCCGCGTTCAGCGCGTCAGGCCGCAAGCTGCAGCGGATGGGCTTGCGACCTCCGCGCCGACAGCGCGCAGCCGTACTGATGCACGATGCCCTGCTCGACGACGAAGCCGCGCCGCTCCAGCGACGCCCGCAGGCTTTGGTTGGCCGAGGACTTCTGGGCATCGACCCACACCACCAGCACCGCACGGGCGCTAAGGACATTCGTCAACCAGTCCAGCGCCGGCTCGAGCGAGAGAAGCGTGCGCCGCCGCCAATCGACCAGCGCAACGTCGTACTGACCGGCGGGGCGGCCGCAATTGCCCGACGCCGCCGCGCGCGCGTAGCCGCGCCGCTGCAGCTCGAACATCAATTCCATGCTCCTCGTGCCGGCCACGACGATGCGCTGTTGCGTCGTGCAGCCGGCAAGCGCGATCATCGGCTCGATGATCCGGTCGCCGATAGCAATCTGAAGCGAAGACATGACATCACCTTTCGGTTCGCCGCCGCGCTCGCGGCCAAACCTCAACAGTCTGGCCTGCACGCGAGAGCGTCTGCGTCGGGCTCAATATCTTCAGGGCGGGATATGAATTCGAGAGCGCCGCGGGCTCTACGGCATATGAGCCGCATAGGCCCGCGCCGGATGCGATGGCTGCGGTCGCTGAGCACGGTGGCCGCGCAAGTGTGCTAAAGTGCACAGACGATCAGGTTGGCATCCGGTTAGATCGTCGCATTGCCAAGCAAGGTACATACATGTCTGTTCATATTCGCGATCCAGCCCGGCCATCGCGCCGGGCTCTTTCGTCGCCGAACGCGACCGTAATGAAAAACCCCGCGCTGAGGCGGGGCTTTCGCGATCATCGCGGATTGGTCCGCGTTCCGCTGTTGTTGCCGGGCAGGTTCGACGTCCCGGTCCCTGTCGCGGAGTTGTTGTTGGGGTCGGTCGAGTAATTCGGCGTCGAGGTGCCCGGGTTGTTCATGTTGCCGGTCGTGCTGCCGGGTGGATTGCTCATTCCCGAGCCCTGGCCCATGCCGGTGGTGCGTTCGCATCCTCATGGTCGTTCTGATAGGGCTTCCAGCCCAGAGCGAGCATGCTGTCGCAGATTTCGCTGATGACGTCATAGCGCCGCATCAAGGCCGATTGATCGTAGCACGGCTTGGCCTGACGATCGGATTCGTCGCCAACGCTCTCACCGTCCGGCGAGATCAGGAAGAACTCGCACTCGACGCCGCTCTTGAGCTGGAAGCCGCGCTCGGCCGCTTTGCCGATCAGGCGCTTCAGCACATTGCGCGGTCCCTGTTCGACCGGCTTGCCGCTCATCCACAGATCGGCTGCCAGCCAGCCCACTTCCGGCTTCCACGGCAACTGGATGAGACTGGCCGGATCGGGGATCGCGAGCATGTCGGGATCCGCCGGCGTCATATCGAGCCACGTAGCAAAACCGGCGAAGCCCGCCCCGTTCTTGGCCATTCCGCCGATCGCTTCGGCAGGGACCAGCTTGGCGCGCTGTGTTCCCACCAGATCCGTATAGGAAATCAGGAAGTACTTGATCTTCCGTTCTTTGGCGACTTCAGCAAGGTCGATTGACATGGTGCCTCTTTATTCAAGATAAGCGTCAGAATCAGTCCCGGCCAGGAATCCAGCTTGTGCCCACAAGCGGCACGCGCGTGATGGCGGCCGCCTCGACGGTGAGTGCGACGAGATCTTCGGGTTCGAGATTGTGAATGTGGCTCTTGCCGCAGGCGCGCGCGATGGTCTGCGCCTCGAGGGTGAGAACCGAGAGGTAGTTGGCGAGGCGTCGGCCCGCCACGACCGGGTCGAGCCGCTTGGCCAGTTCGGGATCCTGGGTCGTGATGCCCGCGGGATCGAGACCTTCGTGCCAGTCATCATAGGCGCCGGCCGTGCTTCCCAGTTTCTGGTATTCGCTCTCGAGCGCGGGACTGTTGTCGCCCATCGCGATCAGGGCCGCGGTACCGATCGCGACCGCATCGGCGCCAAGCGCAAGTGCCTTGGCGACGTCGGCGCCGTTGCGAATTCCGCCGGAGACGATGAGCTGCACCTTGCGATGCATGCCGAGCTCCTGGAGCGCTTGCACGGCAGGACGGATCGCCGCGAGCGTCGGAATGCCGACATTCTCGATGAAGACCTCTTGCGTCGCGGCCGTGCCACCCTGCATGCCGTCGATGACGACGACGTCGGCGCCGGATTTCACCGCCAGCGCCGTGTCGTAGTAGGGGCGGCTGGCGCCGATCTTTACGTAGATCGGTTTCTGCCAGTCCGTAATCTCGCGGATTTCCTCGATCTTGATCTCCAGATCATCCGGCCCTGTCCAGTCCGGATGCCGTGACGCGGAGCGCTGATCGATGCCCGCCGGCAAGGTCCGCATTTCGGCGACGCGTTTGGATATCTTCTGGCCCAGCAACATGCCGCCGCCGCCCGGCTTGGCGCCCTGTCCGACCACGATCTCGATCGCGTCGGCACGGCGCAGATCGTCCGGGTTCATGCCGTAGCGAGAGGGAAGCAGTTGGTAGACCAGAATCGAGGAGTGCTCGCGCTCCTCGTTCGTCATGCCGCCGTCGCCGGTCGTCGTGCTGGTGCCGACCGCCGTCGCGCCGCGGCCCAACGCCTCCTTGGCAGGAGCCGATAGGGCGCCGAAACTCATCCCGGCGATCGTCACGGGGGTCTTGAGGTGAATCGGCTTCTTGGCAAATCGCGAGCCGAGCACGACGTCCGTCCCGCATTTCTCGCGATAACCCTCCAGAGGGTAGCGCGACACGGAGGCGCCGAGAAACAGCAGGTCGTCGAAATGCGGCACGCGCCGTTTTGCGCCACCGCCGCGGATGTCGTAGATGCCGGTCGCCGCTGCGCGTTGGATTTCCGAGATGGTATATCGATCGAAAGTCGCCGAAAAACGCGGTTCGGTGCGGATTGGCTTTGCAGATGACATCGTCGGCCTTCAGTAGGAAGAAAGATTGTCGATGTGGAAATTGTAGAGACGGCGGGCCGACGCATACATGCGGAAGTCCTCCGGACCGACACCGTCCACGCCGGCGCCGGCGAGGATACCGGAGAGCCGGGACTTGTCGTCCGCTGACATGGGCTTCTCGATGCAGTCGGCTCCGAGGCTCTTGACCTTGCCGCGGACGAAGATCGTGGCTTCATAGATCGAATCTCCGAGAGCCTCGCCGGCATCACCAAGCACGACGAGATTGCCGGCCTGGGCCATGAACGCGCTCATGGCGCCGATCGAGCCCTTGACGATGATATCGATGCCTTTCATCGAGATTCCGCAGCGCGCGGCGGCATCGCCTTCCACGATCAGAAGCCCACCCCGGCCGGTCGCGCCTGCGGATTGGCTTGCGTCTCCCATGACGTGGACCCTGCCCGACATCATGTTCTCGGCGATGCCCTGTCCGGCATTGCCATGAATCGTGATCGAGGCCTGCTTGTT
The DNA here is from genome assembly GCF_020194035.1 of Bradyrhizobium sp. BRP56. Taxonomy (NCBI): domain Bacteria; kingdom Pseudomonadati; phylum Pseudomonadota; class Alphaproteobacteria; order Hyphomicrobiales; family Nitrobacteraceae; genus Bradyrhizobium; species Bradyrhizobium sp. BRP56. The sequence goes on along the minus strand of NZ_JADYVV010000001.1, from coordinate 370,431 downwards.
CATCCCCGCGCAGTAATATCCGACGTTACCCTTGATAACGATTTCGATGGGAGCATCGACGCCGGCGCCGATAGCGTGCTTGCCGCCCGAATTCGTCACCTGCCAAAGGGACTCGTTGGTGTCGGGCGTCAGGCGATGGAGCGCGGCGTTCAGGTCCCGGACGGTTTGCTGTTCAAGGTCGACCACGTGCATCACCGACGTTCCCAAGCGTAAACGGTGGCGGGCTCGGGCTCGAAAACGCGCGCCTTTTCAATTCCCGGCAGCACGGCGAGCGCGCGGAATTCCGAGCCGAAGGCGACATAGTCGTCGGACTCCGCCAGTACAGCCGGTTTGCACGCGATCGGATCACGCAGCACGGCGAAGCCGTCGCGGGTGCCGACCACAAAGGTGAAAAAGCCGTCGAGCGCATCGAGGCTGGAGGTCAGCGCCTCCTTGAGGCTGTCGCCTTCGCGCATCCGCCAGGTCAAATACCCCGCGGCAACCTCCGAATCGTTCTCGGTCTCGAACACGAGACCCTCGCGTCGAAGATTGCGCCGTACGGCATTGTGGTTCGAGAGTGAGCCGTTGTGGACCAGACATTGGTCGTCTCCCGTCGAGAACGGGTGAGCGCCTTCCGTGGTCACCGCAGACTCCGTCGCCATGCGGGTGTGGCCGATGCCGTGCGTGCCACGCATCGCGGACACATAGAAGCGGCTTGCGACGCGTTCGGGAAGCCCAACCTCCTTGTATATCTCCATGCGCGATCCGGCGCTGACGACGTAGATGTCGGGGGTGTGCTCGGCCAGCCAGGCGAGGGCCTGTGTGCGCCGTTGCTTCGGGATCGTCACGACGACATGGTTGGACCGTCGGACAAAGTCTACGCTTGCCTCTATCGCGGCGCCAAGCCTTGTCGCGAGATCACCGTCAGCTGCGGGATCAGCCGCGCGGAGCGTCAGCTTGATGAGATCGTCGGTGCCGGGTCCATAAACGGCAATGCCGGCGCTGTCGGGTCCGCGCGCCGACATGGTCGCGAGCATGCGCGACAGGTGCCCCCCAAGCTCGGGTTGAAGCCGCTCGTTCTTGAGAAACAATCCAACGATGCCGCACATGCACTGCTCCTTGGCTGAGGAGCAATGTATCAGCCCGAACGGGTGGGTCAACTGTCAGGAATAAAAATTTCCTGATAAGAAATTGAGCAAGACTCTGCAACGAGATTAGGCGGGGCGCCGCGGATACACGATGATCGACAGGTAGGTCATGGGTCGCTTTACCAGGACCTCGGGGCCGTGCAGCGCGCCGGAATCGAACATAAGGGAATCGCCTGGGCGCAACCGATAGCTCTTGCTGCCGTGCCGATAGAGGACCTCGCCGCTCAGCATATAGATGAACTCCGTTCCGGCATGCTGGAATTCGGTGTAGGCCTCGGCTCCTTCCTTCAGCGTGATGAGATACGGCTCAACGACGACGTCATCGTCGTTGACGTGTCCGAGCAGTTGATAAACGTGTCCGACCTTGCTGCCGCGGCGTTCGATCACGACGCCCTGCTTGGCGCGAACGAACGAGCAGTCGCGACGCTCCTCGGATGCTGCAAACAATCGGCTGAGCGGTACCGTAAGCGCCTGCGCAATCGACTGCAGCGTGGAAAGTGACGGGGAAATCTGGCCATTTTCGATCTTCGAGAGCATGCCGCCGGAGATGTTGGCCGCATTTGCAAGATCATTGACGGAGAGATCCTGCTCGCGGCGCGTATCCCTGATCTTGGCGCCGAGCGCGCGCTCGAGACTCCGGTCGCTGGCGACCGGAGCGCTCGACCCGGTATGGTAGGTGGAGCTCATGTCGGTTGCGTCCGTCGATCGCACTGCAGTCTTTCGTCTCATGTGATGGTCCCTCTCGCGTCACCCCTCGTAACATGTCGGCGGGGCGGGTCGATAATGATTTCTGCAACCGGAGCGCGTCGACGGCCTTCCACCCCCGGCGAATCGCTCGGTGTGGAGGAGGATCATTTTCCCGATGTTGCCCGTCCACATTTCTGGAAATCCGCCGCTGCCAACGGTCGTAACTGACAGTGCACAAAATTTATTCTTGAGAAAGTCTCGACCATTTGTATCGTCTAGAAAATAGATTTCGCAGCAAGAAAGCCAGCGGAGAAGTCGATATGCGGACGGATCGTCGGAATTTCATGAAGGTCACGTTGGGCGCCGCCGCTGCGGCTGCTGCGCCCTACGGATTCGTCAAAAACATCAACCAGGCATGGGGCGCGCAGTCCTGGATCAAGAAAGGCGAGCCGATCAAGGTCGGTCTCCTGTTCTCGCTCACCGGCGGCCTCGCGGTGCCGGAAGAAGATTCCACCCTCGTCATGCAGTATGCGATCGACGAGATCAACAAGAGCGGCGGTATCGCCGGCCAGCCGATCGAGCCGGTGATCGTCGACGCGAAGTCGGACTTTAACGTCTACTCCGAAAAGACCAAGGAACTGATCCTTCGCAATCGCGTCGTTGCGATCTTCGGCTGCTACACCTCGGCGAGCCGCAAGGCCATCCTGCCCACCGTCATGGCGCAGAACCACCTGCTGTATTATCCGACCTGCTATGAAGGCGCGGAGTGCACGCAGAATACGATCTGCACCGGTCCGCTCGCGAACCAGCATTCCAAGGACCTGATCCCGTTCATGGTTCAGCAGTTCGGCAAGAAGGTCTTCTTCGTCGGCTCGAATTATGTGTGGCCGAAGGAGTCCAACAAGAACGCCAAGGTCTGGCTGCAGCAGGCCGGCGGCGAACTGCTCGGCGAGGAGTACATTCCGCTCGGCAGCTCCGAGTTCGGCCCGGTGCTCAACAAGATCCGTGAAGCCAAGCCGAACTTCATCTTCTCGACCGTGGTCGGGGCATCCGATATCGCCTTCCACAAGCAATTCAAGCAAGAGGGCTTCAAGGTCGATTCGATGCCGATCGCCTCGCTCACGACGGGCGAAATCGAGACCCGCGCCATGGGCAACGAATACGGCGCGGGTCACTTCCTGTCGGCCCCGTACTTCCAGGGCCTGGATAATCCGACCAACCACAAGTTTGTCGAAAGCTTCCTCAAGAGCAAGTACGGCAAGAACGGCGTCACGCACTACAACATGGAGGAGACCTATCTCTCCGCCTATGTCTTCAAATACGGGCTGGAGAAGGCGATCGCCAAAGTTGGCGTCGAGGAAGTGACGCCGCGCGCGATCCGCGACAACACCGGCGGGATCAAGGTCGAAGACGCCGTGTCGCCGGAAGGGTTGATCTGGATTGACGACCAGAATTTCAACACATGGCTCAAGCCGAAAATCGGACAGTGCCAGGCCGACGGCAGCTTCAAGATCGTGAAGTCGTCCGCAGAGCATGTCGCGCCCGATCCGTACTCGATCTATCCGGATCTCGGCAAGTGCATGGCGGACGGCCTCAAGGCCGCTGACGGCAAGGTCCGCAAAGGCGTGATCTGACGCATCCTCGCACGACGGGCCGTCCCATGGCGCCAAGCGAATGGCGCCACGGGCCAGCCATCGAACTCACGGTGGAGTTAGGCATGACGGTCGGATCCTTTTTTACGTCGTTCGATCTGAGTGCGTTCATCAACGCGTTGATACTGGGTATTAGCATCGCCAGCATCTGGCTGATCGCCGCACTCGGATTGACGATCATCTATGGTGCCGCGGGCGTGATCAACATGGCGCATGGCGAGTTCATCATGCTCGGCGCCTACAGCTCCTACATGCTGCAGAGCTTCCTGGGGTTTCCGTTCGTCCTGTGCGTGCCCGCTTCCTTCCTGATCGTCGCCTTGATCGGGTTGGTGCTGGAGCGAGGATTGATCCGCTATCTCTACAAGCGTCCTCTCGACACCCTGCTGGCCACCTTCGGTGTATCGCTGGTGCTGATGCAAGGTGTCCGTCTGATCTTCGGTAGTGATCCGAAGTACCTCGCAGTGCCTCCGATCTTTTCCAGCAACATCCAGTTTGCCTTCATCAATATCTCGGTATTCCGCCTCGTCGTGTTACTAGTGACGCTGGGGATCGTCGCCGCGCTCTGGGCGCTGTTCTACCGGACGCGTTTCGGCGTTCAGGTTCGCGCGGTGATGCAGGACAAGGAGATGGCCGCCTCCTTCGGCGTCAATGCCGACCGCGTCTACATGTTGACGTTCGCGCTCGGAGCCGGGCTGGCCGGCGTCGCGGGCTCGCTATTCGGTGTTCTCAACATCGTTCTTCCCACCATGGGCGCATCCTATGTGGTGCAGGCATTCCTGGTGGTGGTGGTCGGGGGCGGCACACTGGCCGGCAGCGTGGCCGCCGGTGGTGCAACCGGCGAGTTGCAGTCGATTTTCGCCTATTTCACCAACGACACGTTCGCCCGCTTCCTGTTGTTCGTGCTGATCGTGGTGTTCCTGCGGATTCGTCCGCAAGGGCTGTTCGCCCCCTCTGCGAAGCGACGCTGAGGAGATCGACGGTGCGCTCGGGAAGAGGAACGCGGAAATGAATCTTTATCACAGGCCGGGCGCGCAATGGCTGGCTTATCTCGTCTTCTACATTGTGCTTGCGGCCGTGCCGTTCCTGGTTAGCGACAACTTCCTGCTGAATCAGCTGTCAACCTATGGCGTGTTTGCCATGCTCGCGCTGTCGATCAGCCTCTGCTGGGGTTTCGGCGGCATTTTGAACCTCGGCCAGGGCATTCCGTTCGGTCTCGGCGCCTATGGCATGGCGATGACCATGCAGATGCAGTCGCAGGACGCGTCCAACCCGATGCCGCCCTTCATGCTGAACAACAGCCTTGATCATCTGCCGCTGTTCTGGGTGCCGTTCTGGAACACCAGTGTCGGGATCACCCTGGCCTTGGTCGTGCCGACGCTGTTTTGCGCCATCTTCGGCTGGTTGATGTTTCGCGCCCGCGTCTCGGGTCCGTTCTTCGCGATCATGACGCTTGCCATGCTCAGCGCTTGGGGCACGCTGATCCTTGACATTCAGCCCTACACCAACGGGGTCAACGGCATCACTCCGCCGGCCCCGTTGAAACTTGGGGAGATCGTCGTCGATCCCTACAGCCCGGCCGCCTACTGGACGGTGCTTGCGCTGCTCGTGCTGGCGACGGTGATCGCGAAGCTGATGACGCTGAGCCGGTTCGGCCTGGTCGTGCAGTCCGTACGAAACGACGCCGAGCGCGTCCGCTTCCTCGGCTACAATGTCGCGGGCTACAAGACCGCGATCTACACCATCTCGGGCTTCTTTGCCGCGGTGGCGGGCTGCTGCTGGGTGATGCTGACGCAGTACGTCTCGCCCGCCCAGTTCGACACCACGTTCAGCCTGTCGATGGTGATCTGGGCCGGCATCGGCGGCCGCATGTCCCTGATGGGGGCGATTCTCGGCGCGTTCCTGATCCAGGGCGCGCAGAGCTATCTCGGAGACGCCTTCCTCAACACCTGGCTGCTGATCCTCGGCGGCTTCTTCATCCTCGTCGTGCGTTTCCTGCCCAAGGGGCTGATCGGCCTGGTCGAAAGCGCGCTGGGAAGACTGTCCTCGTCGACGGGCGGCAAGACGGACGGCAATGGCGTGTCCTCCGTCCGCAGCCGCCTTTTGCCGCAGCCGGGCGAGTGAGGAGACGGCCATGAGTTTTCTCGAGATCCGCAATCTCTGCAAAAGCTTCGATACCGTCTCGGTCATCAATGATTTCAGCATTGAGCTGGTCGAGCAGACTTTGTGTTGCCTGGTCGGACCGAACGGGGCGGGCAAGACCACGACGATGGACCTCGTCACCGGGCGGCAGAAGCCGACCTCAGGTCAGATCATCTTCTGCGACGACGACATCACAGGTCTTGACGAGCACGAAATCGCCCGCCGCGGCATCGGTCGCAAATTTCAGGTGCCGGCCGTGTTTCGCGACCTGACGGTGCGGCAGAACCTCGAGGTCGCCTATAGCCGCAGCACGCATCCGCTGAAGAACCTGTTCCGCTTCCGGGCGCCGGGCTTCGCGGATAAGCTGGACGAGGTGTTGTCGGTCACCGGGCTTGGTGGCCGGCTCAACATCGAGGCCGGCATTCTCTCGCACGGAGAGACCCAGTGGCTCGAGATCGGCATGGTGCTGATGCAGAACCCGCGTCTGCTTCTACTCGACGAGCCGGTTGCCGGCATGACCGAGTCGGAGATCGATAAGACCGCGGAGATCTTCAACAATCTCAAGCGCACCAATTCCCTTGTGGTGGTCGAGCACGACATGGCCTTCGTGCGCCAGATCGCCGACGTGGTCACCGTGATGCACATGGGAAGTCTGCTCGCGCAAGGGCCGATTAGCGAAATCGAAGCCAACGAGCGCGTTCGCGAGGTCTATCTCGGCGAAACGGGGGAAGCCTAGCCATGCTGCTCGCGATGGACCGAGTTACTTCCTACTACGGCAAGACGGCGATCCTGAAGGACTTCTCGTTCGGCATCGAGGAAGGCAAGTGTCTGTGCGTGCTTGGCCGCAACGGCGTGGGCAAGACGACGCTGATGCGCACCATCATGGGGCTGACCGACCGATCGATTGGCGACATCACGATCAAGGGTACGGAGATCGGCTCGTCGCCCACTCACGTTCGGGCCAAGCTCGGTATCGGCTACGTCCCCCAGGGGCGTGGAATTCTCTCGGAGTTCACCGTCCGGGAGAACATCCTGCTGGGCACCTTCGCACGCCATGACGGTCGTCCGGATATCCCCGAGGTTTGCCTTCAGATGTTCCCCTATCTGAAAGCGAACCTGGACCGCCGGGCAGGGCTGCTGTCCGGCGGTCAAAAACAGCAGCTCGCGATTGCGCGCGCGTTGGCCGTCGACCCGAAGATCCTGCTGCTCGACGAACCCACCGAAGGCATTCAGCCGAACATCGTGCACGAGATCGGCGAGACACTCATGACCCTCAATCGCAAGCTCGGAATCACGCTTCTCCTCACCGAACAGCACATCCGGGTCGCCCGGCGGCTGGGAGACGCGTTCCTGATGGTCGACAACGGCCGCGTGGTCGCAAGCGGAGCCATGGCCGAACTGACCGACGATGTCATTCATCATTACCTCACCATCTAGCCAACCGGAGCAGACCGATGATTCCGATACCGCGACCATCAACGCCCGATGCGCAGCGCATGATCAAGGAGCACAAGGACTGTATCGACTCGATGAAGGGCGTGGCCGGCAATAGCGTGCTCAAATGCGCGACGCCCGGCGACACCACGACGGTCACCGGCGGAATCCACGAAGACTTCCAGCTCAACCGCGTCTTGCTGCGGATGCGCGCCGCGCCGGCCAAGGGCAAGCTCGTCGTCGTCTGCACCAGGGTCGAGAAGGAATGGCGTATCGCGCGGCTGTCGGGCATCCGCGGCGTTCCGCCCGAGTTCGTCAATGACAAGGTCTACGACAACGAGCAGGACCCGCAACACGACATCTTCCTGATGCGACTCGAAGAATATCCCGAACAGGACGGATTTCCGGAACATTTCCGCGAAGGATGGAAGCGCCGCGACGACATGTGGACTGTGACCTGATTGCTATCGAAGCGAAACGTCTACGATTGAGGGCACGAATATGAGTTGGATGAAGATCACGGGGTACGCGGACAAATTCAGCGTGCACCCGGGAGACACGATCAAGTTCTATGTGAACTGCGACGGTCCGGCCGAATACAAGGCCGAGATCGTCAAGATGATCCATGCGGACACCAATCCACGCGGGCCCGGATTCATCGAGGAGAAGATCGAGGCCGCCTGCAACGGCACCTACAAGGGCCTGAAACAGGAGATCTACAGCGGCTCCTACGGCTTCGTCGTGGACAAGCCGCAGTTCTGCCTGGAGAGCGTGACGCTGCAATGCTGGATCTGGCCGACCACGCCGAAGACCCATCCGAAGTACTGGAAGCACGGTGCCCAAGGCCTCGTCACGAAATGGCTTGGCGGCAAGGGCTACGGTCTCTTCATCAACGAGGAGGGCTGCGTCGAATTCCGCGTCAATGACCAGGTCATCACGACCGGTGCTCCGCTGCGCGATCACGCCTGGCACTTCATCGCCGCGACGTTCGACGGCAAGACCGGCGAAGCGGTGCTCTACCACGAGCCGCAGATCGTGTACGCGCTCGATCCGGAGATCCCGCCTGTCAACAAGAAGCTGTCGACCAAGCTCGCCTACACGCCGGGCACGCCGACCGTGATCGCCGGCTATTGTGGTGCACTCAGCGACGCGCCGCAGGCCAGGGCGTCGGTTCCGTCCGGCATTCTCATCAAGGGGCACTACAACGGCAAGATCGACAGCCCGCGAGTCTGCAACCGCGCCCTCAGCCGGCTCGAGATCGAGACCATGAAGCTCGGTGCGCAGCCGGGTCTCACGGAACGGAGGAACTCGGGTCCGACCGGCAAGCTCTCCGAGGCGATCGTCGCGTCCTGGGATTTCTCCGACGGCATCAACACGCTGGTCGGCAAGGACAAGGGGCCGTATCTGTTCGATGCGACCATCGTGAATTGCCCGACACGTGCGATGACCGGCTACAATTGGGAAGGCCAGGTGTTCGACTGGAAGACCGCGCCGGAACAGTACGGCGCCATCCATTTCCACGACGACGACATCGACAACGCCCGCTGGCAGGTCAGCTTCGAATGGTCGGTGCCAAAGGATACCAGCAGCAAGTTCTATGCGGCGAAGCTGACCTCGCAGGACGGAGGTGAGGACTACATCCCGTTCTGGGTCGTGCCGCGTGTCGGCGAGGAGACCGCCAAGATCGCCTTCATGGTGCCCAGCATCAGCTACATGGCCTATGCGAACGAGCACCTTGCGAACAATGCCGGCGGCGCCGAGTTGCTGGTCTATCGCGTGCCGATCATGCAGCAGCAGAACATGTTCCTCTCGGAGCACCGCGAATATGGCGGATCGATCTACGACACCCATACTGACGGCAGCGGCCTTTGCCTGTCGTCGCGGCTGCGCCCGATCCTGAGCATCCGGCCGAAATACGATCATTTCCTCGCGCAGGCGCCATGGCAGTATCCGGCCGATCTCCACATGATCTACTGGTTGGAGAAGAAGGGTTACGAGTACGACGTGATCACCGACGAGGACGTAACCTATGACGGCCTTGCGCGGCTCGAGAACTACAATGTGATCATCACCGGCTCGCATCCCGAGCACAACAGCGGCCCGCAGCTCGACGCGCTGCACAACTACATGCAGCGCGGTGGACGCTTCATGTATATGGGCGCTGACGGGTGGTATTGGGTGCACTCATACCATCCAGCCTATGATGGCCTCGGCCGCGGCGTCATGACGGAGATGCGGCGCTGCGAGAGCGGTATCCGCACTTGGCGCGCCGATCCTGGCGAATACTACCATCAGGGCACCGGCGAGCTCGGAGGCATGTGGCGCTTCCGCGGCCGCTACCTGCACACTGTGGCCGGCACTGGCATGTCGTCGGAAGGGTTCGACATCTCCTCGTACTATTCACGAACGCCGGAGAGCAACGATGCGCGGGTGGCCTGGGCGTTCGAGGGCATCGACTACGACGACAAACTCGGCAATTTCGGCCTGGTCGGCGGCGGTGCCGCCGGCACCGAGCTGGACATCGTCGACACCATGCTCGGCAGCCCACCGCATACACTGGTCGTCGCGACGTCGGCCGGTCGGCATACCGAAGGGTACCTGCTGGTCATGGAAGACTACGGTTTCAATCAGCAGGGGCTTGACGGCACCCAGCATCCGCGCGTGCGCTCGGACATCGCCTATCACGAGACTCCGAATGGCGGCGCGTCGTTCGCTTTCTCGTCGATCGCGTTCTGCGGAGCACTGCCCTGGAACAACGGCGACAACAATATCTCGACGCTGGTCGGCAACGTCCTCAACCGCTTCATGGCGGACGGTCCGCTGCCGATGCCGGATCCGGCCGCCATCGCTCATCGCGGTCGCGCGGACTACGACCCGCCGATGAACAAGGCGCGCAAATAGCACTCATCGCCAGCAGAACGGGGCGGGCCGTTGCGGCGCCGCCCCCGCTCAACGGGGCGTCGCATGCTTACTCATCCCGAAACCATCTATATCGACGAAGGCGTCGATTTTCTCGACGCCCGGCTCTATTCTGCCTGTCGTGCGCCATTCGGTCTCGCGACGATGTTGCCCCGCCGGGCCTATACCTCGGAGGTTTTTCAGCGGCTCGAGAATGAGAAAATCTGGACCCGCGACTGGATCTGTGTCGGCTCCGCGCCGGAGATCGGTGAGCCCCACGATCTCCTGCCTTATACTATCGGGCAGCATGCCATTCACGTGCAGAGGCAGGAGGACGGCTCGCTGATCGGACGCTTCAACAAGGCGCAGCACGGCGGATGTCGCACCATTCCGGCGCAGTGCCGGACAGGGAAGAAGACCAAATGCTCGTACACGTCCTGCGGCTACAGCCGTGACCGCGGCGTCATTCAAGGTGGCGTCCTGACGGAGCTGGCGCCGCAGATGGGGCAGTATCTCGGCGCAGTGCCGGAGCGGCTGATTCCGGCGAAGGTGAAAACTTCCGGTCCGCTCATATTTGCCAATATCGATCCGACTCTCGACGTCGAGCGTCAATGCGACCAGCCTGTCTGGCCGCAGAATCTGGTGAGGCTCAGCGGGCATTGGCAGGAGCACCGCTCCAACTGGAAGCTGGCGGGCGCAGCCCTGGTGGATGTCGCGCGCTCCTACGAGGCGGGAGGCGGAGCCGTCAACCACGTTGCGGCGGAGTGGTGCTTTCCGAATCTGGTGCTGATCAGGGCGCGGCACGCCACGCTCGCGATCGTCCTTCAGCCCACGGCGATGGACCAGACGTTATGGCGGCTTTCCTTCTTCAGTTGCCCCGATCTGTCGTACGCCGAACATGATGCTGCCTGCGGCGCACTCCTGCGGCTCCTCGAGAAAGCCGCCGCGGAGGCGATGTCGCGACAGGGCGATATCGAATTGTGCTTGTCGGGGGAGACGACGGAGCGTAGCCGCGCCGGCTGGCAGTTCAATCAGTTGCTGATGCAGCGGATCGCTGAGCGCCACGTCTCCTACTGGAATGCCCCATTGATGCATGCGTGACGGAGCCCACACATGGTCTTCAGCATCCAACAGGTCAAGTACGAGTTTCTTGCCTACATCAAGGAGTTCGACCAGTCTTTCCCGCATTGGTGTGTGGGCATCTCCGACGCTCCCAAGGTGACGCTGTTCGACAAGCACGGTGTCCGCACCGGTGAGGATCCCTGGCTATACAAGCAACTGCTCTCGCACAGGGCCGCGCGGACGGTCTACGATTACTTCGTCCAACATCTGAAGACGGCCGGTGTCCCGCCCGAAGGCGAGACGAACGAGTTTGACTGCGTCTATCTGTTCAAGATGGCCCCCCATACCCGCCAGTAAGGAGAGTCCCATGCCGACCGCGAGCGATGGTGAAGCCGCTTTTCTGGAACGCGACTACGGGAAGGCCCGACAAATCTGGGAACCGTTGGCGCAAGCGGGAGACGGCGAGGCCGAGGCATGGCTTGGGTCTCTCTATGCCAACGGGTTGGGTGTCGAGCGTGACGCTTCGCATGCCTTTGGGCTGTACCTGCGTGCCGCCGAGAAGGGCAATCCGCTCGCCGCCAACAATGTCGGAGCGATGTATGCGAAGGGAGAGGGGATCGTCGCGGACTTGGCGCTGGCCGCCTTCTGGTTTCGCCAGGCTGCCGAGCAGGGCGATGTCCTCGGGCAGTTCAACTACGCCGCGTTGCTGACCAAGGGACAGGGTGTTGCGATCGACATGCCGCAGGCCGTCGAGTGGTATCGGCGCGCAGCGATGGCCGGGCATTATCCATCGCAGGCCCGACTTGGTTATTGCTGTGCCAGGGGACGAGGCACCACGGTCGACCGTATCGAGGCTTTTGTCTGGCTCAGCGCAGCCGCGAGGCACGGTGTCGGCCTCGCCATGGCGGAGCTTGAAGAACTCGTGCGGAGCATGAGCGAGGACGAAAAGCGCGAAGGCCGTCGCCGTCTGGGTGAGCTCGTCGGGCCGCGGGCGGCTGCGCTGCCGGCCTGACCGCCGCGGCGGGCCCGCTGTTCAGCCGATCCGCGGGCGAGCCTGCGCTGCCTGGAGGGTGTTGCGCAACAGGCAGGCGATCGTCATCGGGCCGACCCCGCCCGGCACGGGCGTAATGGCCCGCGCGACAGCCACGGCTTCGGCGAACGCGACGTCTCCAACCAGCCGTCCCTTTGCCACGTCCGCTGCGGACAGCCGGTTGATGCCGACGTCGATGACGATCGCGCCGGGCTTGATCCAGTCGCCGCGCACCATCTCGGGCCGGCCGACCGCCGCGATCAGAATATCGGCCATCCCGCACAGGCCCGGCAGGTCGTTGCTTCGGGAATGCGCTGTCGTCACCGTGCAGTCGGCCTGGAGAAGCAGTTGTGCGATCGGCTTGCCGACGATATTCGAACGGCCGACCACCACGGCGTGCAATCCGCCCGGCTTGGGCTCCACCGATCGCAGCAGCAGCATGCAGCCGAGTGGCGTGCAGGGAACCAGGCCGGTCAATCCGCTCGTCAGCCGACCGACATTCTCGGGATGGAAGCCGTCGACATCCTTGGTGGGGTCGATGGCGCGGATCACAAGGTCTGATTGAATATGGACCGGGAGCGGAAGCTGCACCAAGATCCCGTCGACGGTATCGTCGGCATTCAGTCGCGCGATCAGCGCAAGCAGATCGGCCTGCGATGTCTCGGCCGGCAGCCGGTGCTCAAAGGATCGCATACCGACTGCGACGGTCTGGTGCGCTTTGGATCCGACATAGACCTCGCTCGCCGGATCGTTGCCGACCAGCACGACGGCCAGGCCTGGCCGGCGGCCGGCCTGCGCAGCCCATTGCGCGACCTCGATGGAGAGCTGCGCCCGGAGCTTGTCCGCGATCGCCTTGCCGTCGATGATGCCTGCCCGCATGCTCAATCCCTGAAGACCACCGTCTTTCGCCCGTTGAGAAGCACGCGACCGTCGATGTGCCAGAACACGGCGCGCGACAGCACGCGACGCTCGATATCGCGGCCCTTGCGAACGAGATCGTCCGGCCGGTCCTGATGGGAGATGCGCTCGACGTCCTGCTCGATGATCGGGCCCTCGTCGAGGTCGGCGGTGACATAGTGCGCCGTGGCGCCGATCAGCTTGACCCCGCGACCATGCGCCTGGTGATAGGGCTTGGCACCCTTGAAGCCCGGCAGGAATGAATGGTGGATATTGATGCATCGCCCGGCGAGCCGGGTCGAGAGATCGTCGGACAGGATCTGCATGTAGCGCGCGAGTACGACGAGGTCGACCTGCCGGTCCTCGACGATTCGCCAGATCCTCGCTTCCTGCTGCTCCTTGGTCTGCGGTGTAACCGGGAGATGATCGAAGGCGATACCGCTCAGATCGTGGTGGACGTAGGTTTCGCGGGGATGATTGGAGACTATGCCGGAGATGTCGATCGCGAGTTCGCCGATGCGCCAGCGGTAGAGCAGGTCGGCGAGGCAGTGGTCGAAACGTGACACCAGGATCAGCACCCGCGCCTTGTCCGACGTCGCGCGCAGCTTCCATTGCATGGTCAGGCCCTCGGCCAGTTCCGACAGCGCGACCCGGCAAGCAGTCAAGTTGTCGTCCGCGACGAAGTTGAAGCGGATGCGCGCGAAGAAGAGATTGGTCTCGACGTCATCATACTGATGGGCTTCCTGAATATTACCGCCCACGTCGAACAGCGTTCGCGCCACCGCGGCGACAATGCCGGGCCGGTTCGGACAGGAGAACGTCAAGATATAGCTGCTGGCGGTCATGGCGCGGATCGACGGCGTTGAAGGATTCATGGACCGGCCGGCAGATCCTGCCAGGTCAAACCGTATTCGGCGGCGCTTTCGGAGAACCAGTGCCAAAAGCTGTGCGCGAGGCTCCGGAACAGGCTGATCTCGAAGCAGGCGGTGCCGTCAGGCGCGTCCTCGCGTCGCCAGATCGTGGCGCCGATGTGGGACACGATCGTGGTGGCGGCGTCGCCGCTGTTGAATGCGCGTCCGTCGAGATCGATCGGGACTCCTTTGGCGAGGGTGTCCCGGATAGCCGAGCCACCGACCCGGAATACCGTATAGCCGCCGCTCTGATCGGATACCGACGCCGTCCCGCCTACCAGCGACCTGAAGGAGGCATGGAAAGCCGGCGTGTCGGCCTCGCCCATGACGAGCCAGATTTGCGGGCCGAGGCCGACGAATGCGATGTCGCGTCCTGTCACGAAGGCAGGGCGCTCGGGCAGATCCGTCTGGCAGGACTGTGCGATGCGCGAGCGCAGCGCTTGCTCCTGTCGCCGGCGGGCCTGCATGGTCATGAGCGCAAGACCGCGACGCTCCATGATCGTCACCCCGCCGCCTGGCGCGCCGCGCGGGACTGAAGACAAAGCGGATGTCCGCGACAGCTCAGCCATGGAGATTTTTTCCTTCGGGATCGAAGAAGACCGGCGGCACCACCTCGACCAGGGTGTCGCCGTTCCGGACCGGATCATAGGCGCGCACGTGCTGGCCGTGGCGGGACGGGCCGTGCTTGAGCAAACCGAGTCCGATCCAGTGTCCGAGCATCGGCGAGAAGGCGACGGAGGTGACGTATCCTTCGTCGTGCTTCATGGTCGCCGCAGCACCCGGCGCGAGGAAGTGCGCGCCGGCGCGGAGCCGTTCGCCGCGATCGACGGGTCTGATGCCGATCAGGGCCGGCCGGTCGGCGGCGGTCAGGCCGGGACGCTGCGCCAGAACCCGTCCAATGAAGTCCTTCTTCTGCGACATCATGCGGCCGAGGCCGAGGTCCGCTGCGGTCGTTGTGCCGTTGAGCTCGTTGCCGGCGACATGTCCCTTCTCGATGCGCATGACGCCGAGTGCTTCGGTGCCGTAGGGGACCACGCCGTATCCGGCTCCGGCATCCATAATTGCCCGGATCACCGCGTCACCGAACGTCGCCGGCACGGCGAGCTCGTAGGCGAGCTCTCCGGAAAACGAGACGCGATAAATGCGTGCCGATACGCCGCGCCAGGTGAACTCGGCGCAGCCCAGATAGGGCAGCGCCGCGTCCGATACGTCGTAGGCGCCGCAGAGCAGGCGTGCCAGGAGATTGCGTGAGCGGGGACCGGCGATCGAATATTGCGACCACTGCTCCGTGACCGACGTGAGCTGAACGTCGAGCTCCGGCCACAGCACCTGGCGGGCGTGCTCGAGATGCTGCATGACCTTGCCGGCGTTCGCCGTCGTGGTGGACATCATGTAGTGATCGGGCGCAAATCGTGCGCTGGTGCCGTCGTCCATCACGATGCCGTCTTCGCGCAACATCAGGCCGTAGCGCACTTTGCCGACCGGCAGCGTCGAGAAGGTGTTGGCATAGACGCGGTCGAGAAATACCCCGGCATCGCTGCCCTGGACGTCGATCTTGCCGAGCGTGGAGACGTCGCAGACACCGACCCGCTCGCGTGTCTCGCGCACCTCACGGTTCACCGTCGCCAGCCAGTCCGTCTCGCCGGGTTGCGCGAACCATTGCGCACGCAGCCATTGTCCGGCCTCGACGAAGGTGGCGCCGCTTTCGCCAGCCCAGCCGTGTCCGGCCGTCAGGCGGGTGGGCCGAAACGCTTTGCCGCGATGGTGGCCGGCAAACGCCGCGATTGCGACCGGTGTATAAGGCGGACGCAACATGGTGGTGCCGACATCGCTGATGGCTTTGCCGGTCAGCTCGGCCATCATGGCGTAGCCGTTCAGGTTCGAGGTTTTGCCCTGGTCGGTTGCCATGCCGAGCGTGGTGTAGCGCTTGAGCAGTTCGACGGACCTGAAGCCTTCGCGCGCCGCGAGCGCGACGTCGTTGCTGGTGACGTCGTTCTGGAAATCGACGAACGACTTCGAACGCGAGGCGCCGACGTGCCAGAGCGGCGTGACGCCGTCGAACTCGTCACCGGCTCGAGGAACAGCTATCGCCTTGGCGGCGAAGCCCATGGTCTCCGCCGCTTGCGCTCCGGCCGCCATGCCATCACGCAGGGCGTTCGACAGTGTGAAACGGCCGGCGGCGGCGCCGACCACCGCCATGCCAGGCGGCGCCTTGCCGGGAATGAAAGTTGCGACCTTATCGGACCATTCCGGACGGTTCCCCATTTGGGTCGCCAGCGCCAGATTCGCATTCCAGCCGCCGGAGACGGCCAGCAAGTCCACCTCCAGTTCGCTGACGCGCTTGCTGGCGTCCCGGAATACGATGGTCTTCAGCCGGTGGCGGCCGCGCGTATCGATCACCTGCGCGCCTGCGATTGCCGAAATTCCCAACTCTTTCGCACGGTCGGCGAGGGCCGGATCGACCTGCGGCCGTGCGTCGAGGATGGCTGCGACCTCGATCCGGTGCCGCGCAAGGTCGAAGGCGGTGGACCACGCATCGTCGCAGCTCGCGAACACGGCCGCGCGACGGCCGGGCGCAACCGCGAACCGGTTCAGATAGGTCCGTACGGCCGATGCCATCATGACACCGGGACGGTCGTTGCCGCCGAACACGATCGGCCGCTCGATCGCGCCGGCGGCGAGCACGCTGCGCCTGGCGACGATCTTCCAGAGCCGTTGGCGCGGCTGCTGCGGTGCAGGTACCAGCAGATGATCGGACACCCGCTCGACCACGCCGTAGGTGCCGCCATCGTAGACACCAAACACGGTGGTCCGGCGCAGCATGCGAACGTTTGACAAGGCCTGCAGCTCGGCGACGGCCTGCCCGGCCCAGGTCGCGCCGGCAAGGGAACCGACCTCGCACGTATCGGCATTGAGCCGTCCGCCAAACACGAAGTCTTCCTCACATAGAATGACGCGCGCGCCTGCCCGGCCGGCCGCCAGAGCTGCGGCGAGACCCGCGGCTCCACTGCCGACGATGAGAAGGTCGCAGAAGGCGTGTGTCTTCTCGTATCCGTCAGGGTCGGCCTCGCCGCTGGCGCGTCCGAGGCCTGCCGCACGGCGGATCGCCGGCTCATAGACCTTCTCCCAGAAGGAGGCCGGCCACATGAAGGTCTTGTAGTAGAAGCCTGCGACAAACAGAGGTGAGAGCAGGGAGCCGAGTGCGCCGACATCCAGCTTCAGCGACGGCCAGCGGTTCTGGCTGCGCGCCTCGAGCCCATCGAACAGTTCGATTGTGGTGGCGCGCGTGTTCGGCTCGCGTCGCGCATCGCGCCGCAGTTCGACGAGGGCGTTGGGCTCTTCCGAGCCGGCGGTCAGGATGCCGCGCGGCCGGTGATATTTGAACGAGCGGCCGACCAGCCTGGCCCCGTTCGCAAGCAGCGCCGCGGCAAGGGTATCGCCCGAGAAGCCTGAATAGGACGCCCCATCGAAGAAGAATCGCAGGCGGGTTGTGCGATCGATCTGTCCGCCTGTTGCAAGCCTGTGTGGCCCAGCGGGATTGACCATGATCAGGAGCCCGCGAATGCCGTGCCGAGAACGTCGTGCGTCCGCGTGTCGCGCCGCACGCGCAGCCAGCCCCGGCAGCCATTGGCGTGGTACCAGAGTTCCTCATGCGGGCCGGCGGGATTGTCCCGGAGGTACACCGCCTCATAGAATCGCCGCTGCGCGTCGGGCGCCGCGGGATCGGGGCGCGCCGCCGTGTCGCCGTGATAGATATATTCGCTGAGGTCGCGCTCACCGCAATAGGGACATCGGATACGCATTTCGGGACACTCGTCGCAATCTCAATGGAGGTTGGGTTGGGCACCCTGGCCCTTTTCGTCGATGAGATGGCCAGTTTCGAAACGGTCCAACCGGTAGTCGGACGCGACCTCATGATGTTCGTCGCGCGCGAGCAGGTGTGCGAAGCACCAGCCCGAAGCCGGCGTCGCCTTGAAGCCGCCATAGCACCAGCCCGAATTCAGATAGAGCCCGTCGAGCGGCGTGCGGTCGATGATCGGCGAGCCGTCCATCGACATGTCGAGCAGGCCGGCCCAATTACGCAGGATGCGGACGCGTCCGATGATCGGCATCAACGCCATGCCGCCTTCGCAGACGTCCTCGACAACGGGCAGGTTGCCGCGCTGGGCATAGGAGTTGTAGCCGTCGATGTCTCCGCCGAACACGAGGCCGCCCTTGTCGGACTGGCTGATGTAGAAGTGACCGGCGCCGAAGGTGACCACACAGGGGATCAGCGGCTTGATTGCTTCGGACACGAAGGCCTGGATCAGATGGCTCTCGATCGGCAGCTTGAGCCCAAGCATCTTCGCGACCCGCGAGCTGCTGCCGGCTACCGCCAGTCCGACCTTTCCGGCATGAATGGTGCCACGCGTGGTCTCGACGGCGACCACACGATCGCCCTCACGCACGAAGCCGGTAACCTCGCAATTCTGAACGATGTCGACACCGAGATCGCTCGCACCGCGTGCGTAGCCCCACACCACGGCGTCGTGACGGGCGGTGCCGCCGCGACGCTGCAGCAAGCCGCCCTTGATCGGAAAGCGGGCATTGTCGAAATCGGCAAATGGCAGAATGCGGCGAACCGCGTCCGCGCCGAGCAACTCGGCGTCGGCTCCTGCCAGCCGCATGGCGTTGCCTCGGCGCGCGAAGGCATCGCGTTGTCCGTCGGAGTGAAACACGTTGAGCACGCCGCGCTGGCTCACCATGGCGTTGTAGTTCAGTTCCTGCTCAAGCCCTTCCCATAGTTTCATCGACCATTCGTAGAACGGCTCGTTGCCGGGAAGCAGGTAGTTGGAGCGGATGATGGTGGTGTTGCGTCCGGCGTTGCCGGAGCCGATCCAGCCCTTTTCCAGCACCGCGACGTTCCGCATGCCGTGCTTTTTTGCAAGATAATAGGCCGTTGCGAGACCGTGGCCGCCGCCGCCGACGATGACGATGTCGTAGCTTGGCCGCGGCTCGGCATCGCGCCATGCCGGCTGCCAGTCGCGATGGCCGCGCAGCGCCTGGCGGGCGAGGGTGAGGAAAGAGTATCGCATGGGCCGCAACACCGAAGGCAAGCTTGTGAGCCGAAGCATGTCCTGATAAGCACGGACCTGCATGGCAAGAAACGACGGAAAATTATCCCACAGCGACAAACCTCGGATGAGCCGCGTCGGCTTCCTGCTCATCCCGGGGTTCGCGCTGATGTCCTATGCGTCGGCGATCGAGCCGCTTCGTGCCGCCAATGTTCTGACCGGACGCGTTCTGTATCGTTGGCGCCATATTTCGATTGAGGGACACGAGGTCGTCGCTTCCAACGGCGTGCGCATTCAGGCGGACGCGAGTATCGTCGACATCGGGCGGTTGGATACGATCATCGTCTGCGCCGGAGGCAATCCGCAGAGCTTCCGTCATCCAGGGACGATGGCGTTCCTGCGCAAGGTTGCCCGGCATGGTGTGCGATTGGGAGGAGTGTCGGCGGGTCCGTTCCTGCTTGCCCAGGCAGGCGTGCTGGAGGGCTACCGATGCACGCTACACTGGGAGCACATTCCGGCGTTCACAGAGAAATTCCCTTTCCTGCATCTCAGCCAGGCGCTGTTCGAGATCGATCGCGACCGGTTTACCTGCGCGGGTGGTATAGCGGCATTGGACATGATGCACGCGCTGATCCGTATTGATCACGGAGCGCGAGTGGCGGCCGACGTTAGCGACTGGTTTCTGCAGACGGAAGTCCGTCGCGGCGAAGTGGCGCAACGCCTTTCACCTACCGATCGCTTCGGGGTGCATCATCCAAAGCTGATCATTGCGCTGTCCCGAATGGAAGGCAATGTCGAGGCCCCGCTGACTTCCCGTCAGTTGGCTCGGCACGCTGGAGTTTCGGTGCGACAGCTCGAGCGGCTGTTCGCCAAATATCTGCGCACGACGATCACGCGGCGTTATGCGCAAATGCGGCTCGAGCGCGCCCGGCTGTTGCTGAGACAGACGTCGATGCCGATCGGTGAAATCGCGGCGGCCACCGGCTATGGAACACCGGCAAATTTTTCACGGGCGTACCGGGGGCAATTCGGACTTTCTCCGCGCCAGGAGCGTCTCGTCGAATGATGGCGTGGCGTTCATTCTGAGCCGAGATTGCATGTGCTGCCGTTCGCGCCCATGCTGCCGCCGAAATATCTGGCAGGGCTGCCGCTCCATTGTGCAGATGTCGCGGAGCCGCACGGCTTCTCAACGTCACCACTGAACCCACTAGGCTCGGCGCATCGAGAGAGACCCTGGGCCAAGTACAAGAATATGGCTGGCTCGGATGACGATTCGGGCTGCTGGCGTGTTGGCGTGAACGGCGAGGAGTGCGTTGGCACGATCTTGGCACAAGGAGAGGCGTTCGATGCTTTTCCCGCATCCGATCACGGTTGCCTCTTCCACCACGGCGAAACGGGTAGGCGGACAATTTTCGGAGAATAAGTCGATGCTGCGTATCGAGTGCGTGTTGGGGAGCCGGGTGGAGCCCAAACTCTCCGAGCAGCTGCACAGGCTGGACCATCGTGGTGCGGTCGATGTCGTGCATGTCCCGGTGGTCGATCTGGCGCGACGCAGGCTGCTGATCACCACGCGCGGCGGCGAAGAGCTCGCGATCGCGCTGCCACGGCATCAAAGGCTGTTCGATGGTGCGGTTCTCCTGCTGGAGGAGGAGCGGGCCATCGTGGTGCGGGCGGCCACCGAGCGCTGGCTGCGACTGGAACCGCGCTGTCTGAGCGACGCGATCGAGCTCGGCTATCAGGTCGGCAATCTGCACTGGCGCGTTCGCTTCGAGGGTCAGGTCCTGCTGGTAGCCCTCGAAGGCCGGCCGGAAGACTACCTCGCAAGGCTCGAGGGGCTGATCGAGTCGCGTCGGGTCGGCGTCAGCGTGATCGAGGAAGCGGCCGACCATGAAGCAGCACATGTCGCGGAACATGGGCATTCCCACTCTAATCACCACGGCCACTAGTCATGCTGTCGACGCTTCGCGCGCTGTGGCAGGCTGACGGCACCTTTCCCAGCGGATCCTTTGCATTCTCCTATGGGCTGGAGGGGGCGATCGCGTTGCGGCAGGGAATGCAACCGGCAGAGTTCGCGCAACTGGTGGACGCAATTATTCGGCATCGTTGGGCGACGTTTGACCGTATCGCGCTGCTGCGCAGCTTTCGCGCCGGCCCGGATCTGACGGCAATCGCCGCCATCGATCGCGAGGTCGAGGCGTCCACATTGTTCGGCGCCTTGCGTCGGGGTTCGCGGCGCAACGGCGTCTCGTTTCTCGCCGCGCATGCTCGCCTCGGCAATGAACTTGCGGCGAGCCTGCGTGACGCCGTGCGTCGCGGCGAATGTCTCGGCCACATCGCCGTCATGCAGGGTGGGGTCTGGTCCGCGGTCGGGCTCGACGAGCAACTTGCCCAGCTGACCAGCGGCTATGCGGCGGCCTCCGGCCTGATCACGGCCGCCATACGTCTCGGCGCAATCGGCGTGCTGCAGGGACAGGTCATCCTGCGCGACTGCCTGCCGCTGATTGAGCGGTTCGTGGCCGAGCCGGTCGCGGCCGATGCTGCGCTGGAGAGCTTCCTCCCGTTTCTCGACGTCGCGTCCGCGCGGCACGAGCAGGCCGATCTCAGACTGTTTGCCAATTGAGGTGATGCGGCATGTTGTTGACCCCAACCGAGCTTGAACGACTGACGATCTTCAGTGCCGCCGGGCTGGCGCGGCGCCGCCGCGCGCGTGGGCTCAAGCTCAACTATCCGGAGGCGGTGGCCATCATCACCGACGAGATACTCGAGGGCGCGCGCGATGGCCGTTCGGTCGCCGACCTGATCGGCTTCGGCTCGACGATCCTGACCACGGCCGACGTGCTGCCCGGCATCGCCTCGATGATGGACATCATTCAGGTCGAGTGCGTCTTTCCGGACGGAACCAAGCTGGTCACCGTCCACGAGCCGATCCGCCCTGGTCCGGGCGCCGAAGCCGATCCCGAGCATCCCGGCAAGGTGCAGGCACTGGACGGCTCGATCGAGCTCAATGCCGGCCGGCGCAAAGTCACGTTGACCGCGGTCAACACCGGAGACCGGCCGATCCAGATCGGCTCGCATTTCCATTTCTTCGAGGTCAACAAGGCGCTCGAATTTGACCGCTCCGCCGCGTTCAACATGCGCCTCGATATTCCGGCCGGGACGGCGGTGCGGTTCGAGCCGGGCGGATCCAAGGAAATCTCGCTGGTGGAGTTCGGCGGGCAGAAGGAGCTCACTGGCCTCAACAACCTAACCAACGGCCAGGGCAGCGATCCGGCCGTGCGCGATGCAGCCTTGGCGCGCGCCAGGTCGCGCGATTTTCGCGGGGCGTAGTTGGCAGGCACCATTGAACTGAGGGGACTCACGTGACCAGGATCGATCGGCGGGACTACGCCGCTCTCTATGGACCGACTACCGGCGATTCCGTGCGTCTTGGCGACACCTCGCTTCTCGCCGTGGTCGAGAAGGATCATGCGGTGTATGGCGACGAATGCCTGCATGGCGGCGGCAAGACGCTGCGTGACGGGATCGGCATGGCCGGCATCACCAGCGCCGAGGGGGCGCTCGATTTCCTGCTGTGCAACGTCACCGTCATCGATCCCGTCATCGGCATCGTGAAGGGAGACCTCGGTATCCGCAACGGACGGATCGTGGGTATCGGCAAGGCCGGCAATCCGGCGATCATGGACGGCGTCGATCCGCATCTGATCGTCTCGACCGGCACAACCGTCCGCGATTGCGAGGGGCTGTTGGCGACTCCCGGTGCAATCGACGTTCACGTCCATTTCGACAGCGCCGGCCTCGTCGAGCACGCGCTTGCCAGCGGCATCACGACGATGATCGGGGGATCACTTGGCCCCATTACCGTCGGCATCGACTCTTCGGGGCCGTTCAATACCGGGAAGATGCTGCAAGCCGCTGAGGCCTGGCCGATGAATTTCGGCTTCCTCGGCCGCGGCAATTCGCATCGCGTCCCACCGATGGTCGAGCAGCTCGAGACCGGCGTCATGGGCCTCAAGCTGCACGAGGACTGGGGCTCGATGCCGGCCGCGATCGATACCTGCCTGCGCGTCGCGGACGACTATGATTTCCAGGTGCAGATCCACACCGACACGCTCAACGAATCCGGTTTTGTCGAGAACACGCTCGAAGCGATCGGCGGCCGCACCATTCACATGTATCACACGGAAGGTGCGGGCGGTGGCCACGCACCCGATATCATTCGCGTTGCCGGCGAGATGCACTGTCTGCCGTCGTCGACCAATCCGACCAACCCCTACACGGTCAATACGTTCGACGAACATCTCGACATGACCATGGTGTGTCATCACCTCAATCCGGCCATTCCCGAGGATGTCGCCTTCGCCGAGAGCAGGATCAGGGCCCAGACCATCGCTGCGGAAGACGTGCTGCATGACATCGGTGCGATCTCCATGCTGGGTTCCGATAGTCAGGGTATGGGCCGCATCCATGAGGTGATTTGCCGGACATGGCAACTTGCTTCCAAGATGAAGGATCAGCGAGGCCCGTTGCCCGAGGAACGGCCGGGCTTTGGCGACAATGCCCGGATCCGCCGCTATATCGCCAAATACACCATCAATGCTGCAAGGACCTTCGGCATTTCCGACCACGTGGGCTCGCTGGAGGCCGGCAAGCTCGCCGACATTGTGGTGTGGCGTCCTGCATTCTTCGGCATCAAGCCGGAGCTGGTCATCAAGGGCGGCTTCATCGCATGGGGCGCCATGGGCGACAGCGCGGCGTCGCTGATGACCTGCGAGCCCATGCTGATGCGGCCGCAGTGGGGCGCATTCGGTCGTGCGCCGGCCGCCCTGTCCGCCTGCTTCGTGCACCCGCTGGCGCTGGAGCGCGATCTCGGAGGCGCACTTGGACTTTCGAAGACGCTGCTGCCGGTCGGCAACACGCGCAAGCTCAGCAAGCGCGACATGCTCTGGAACGACGCCTGTCCCAAGGTGTCGGTCGATCCTGAAACCTTCGAGGTCTTCGTTGATGGCGTGCTGGCGACCTGCGAGCCGGCGCGTGAACTGCCGTTGGCGCGGCGCTACATGTTGAGGTGAGATGATGCGCGACCAGGTCGGCTTAAATGTGCAGGCAGGCCGTTCCGGCCCGGGTGCCGCGCGCGTCGGCATCGGTGGTCCGGTCGGCTCCGGCAAGACCGCGCTGATCGAGGCGTTGATCCCCGTGCTGCAACAGCGCGGCATCGATTTCGCGGTCGTAACCAACGATCTCGTCACTAAGGAAGACGCCGAGCGGCTGCGGCGCTCCGGCCTGATCGATCCGGCCCGCGTCACCGCGGTCGAGGCGGGGGCCTGCCCGCACACCGTGATCCGTGAGGATCCGACCCTGAACATCGCTGCCGGCGACGATCTTGAAGACCGCTTTCCGGGTATCGAGCTGATTCTATTCGAGTCGGGCGGCGACAATCTCGCCTCGACCTTCTCGCTCGATCTGGTCGACTGGTGGATTTTCGTCATCGACGTGGCGGGCGGAGACGACATCCCGCGGAAGAAGGGGCCGGGCCTGTTGCGCTGCGACCTTCTCATCGTCAACAAGGTCGATCTGGCGCCCTATGTGGGCGTCAATATCGACCGCATGCTGGAAGAGGCAAGAGCGGTGCGCGGCGGTCGCGCCGTGATTCCGACCAATGTGCGTGGCGGGCTGGGCGTCGAGGAGGTCGCGGATGCAATCTCTGCCTCTGTCCTCTTCCGCATTTGATACCGGCCGCGTCGCGGAGGCTCATGTGGCGGCGGAGCGGGCCGGCGGTCGGACCATCCTGCGCCGTCAGCATGTTGGTTATCCGTTGCACGTGACGCGAGGCTTCTATCTCGACGCCGCGCGGCCCGATCTTTTGACGCTCTACATCCAGTCAGCATCCGGCGGGCTCTATGCGGGCGATCGTCTGGCGCTGGATGTTGATGTCGGCACGGAAGCTGCATTCCATCTCACGACACAGGCGGCTACCGTCGTACATCACGGACGAGGGGACCGGTCGATGCAGCAGTTGCGCATCCGTGTGGGCCCGCGGGCGTTCTGCGCCATATCAAGCGACCCCTATGTGCTGTTTCCCGGCGCAAACCTTGCGCTCGACGCCACCGCCGTGGTCGGGGAGGATGCCGTGCTGCTGCTGGTCGATGGCCTCGCGGTGCACGATCCGCGATGCTCCGGACATGGCTTTGCCGAATATGTCACCCAGCAGCGCGTGATGCGGCCGGACGGCAGACTCCTGCTGCTGGATCGCGGGCGTCTCGCCGGCGGGCAGCTGCGAAACGGCGCGTTGGGGACCATGGCGGCAGCCGCAAGCGCCTTGCTCGTGGCACCACGAGACAAACTGCCCGGCATCTTGGCGTTGACCCAGGCTGCGGACGAATGCGGCTGTCTTGCGGGCGCATCGGAGGCACCGAACCAGGCCGGGCTTGTGGTGCGCATGCTTGCGCCCGATGGCGGAGTCCTGACGCGCGGAATCGAAGCTTTGTTTCAAGTCGCCGCCCGCGCGGCGCTGGGCGTAGAAGCCGCGCGACGGAGGAAATGACAAGGATCGCAGTGGCCCTGAAAATTGATCGAGGTCAAGCCTCATGTTCGCGCTTCAGCCGATCGTTGCAGCCGCGGGTCCACAGGACGCGAATGCAGATACCGGTGGTTGGGCCTTCGCGAGTCGAATCTGCTCGTCAACCGTTCAGCCGGCGACAGATCGCGCACGAACGGCGGCCTCTGGCGGGCTGTCTAGAACCGACGTTCCGAGTTAGGATGTCCTCCGATAATAAAACAGCGCTTCACACATAGTGGGTCTCGCGATGTAGCGGACCCCCGCTACCATGCGGCATTCGTCATACCGTCGCGGTCCACCGCCTTATCCTCCAGCCTCCAAAGGGATGGTGCTTTTCACGCGGTCCGCCAGCTCGGGGGCCGGCGCGCTCCGCGGCCAAGGCACGAGTAACGAGTGAAAGACTGCCTGGCGTTGAGCTGTCGGGTCGGGGGCGCTGCATCCTCATGCTCGACTCTCGCCGTTTTGATGGCGGTCGTCATTCTAAGAGCTTCGTACGAGTGCGGTGCCTTGGCGACCATTGAGCGAATTAGTGGCGCCAAGCTTCCCGGCCGTCAGCGTCGTACCAAGATACGGCCCAGCAATGCCGTGCTGTACTCGCCGGTGGCCCTCGCCAGATTTCTTGCGCTCGAACTCGGCTGCCCGGCCGGAAAGTTGAAGGGCAGGCTGAGCGTCCAAGGCGCGATGAACCGGAATCCCCAGGAGTCGTCCTTTTGCGGCGGCTTTGAGATCGGTGCTAGTTCGATCTCCTCTGCCTTATGGGCGAAAGGCGAGGATAGCGCGACCTTGCCCTTGATGGGTTGAACGACCGCACCGCCAAGACCGTATTTCAGCATCGAGTAGATGAAATTGCCATCCGGCTGGACGCCGACCAGAGGCTGATCCAGTTTGTCGCGAAGTTGCTTGATGGCGAGATAGCTGTCGATGCCACCGGGCACGCCGTCGCGCTCGAACCAGGTTCTTATGGTGCCGGATGAGCTTCGCATGGAGAAGGAGTCATTATCATCCTGGATTCGTGCGACCTGTTTGTTGAAGCCGTAAAAATTCTGGCCGATCAACGTGGCTGCCAGCGAGCTCACGAACAATTGCGGCATGTAGCTGAACAGGACGTTCTGCAATGAAGGTGCGTTCTTATGGATAACGTCGGGAATCAGCTGGGCGATTTCGAGATAATGCGCGCCGCCGAAGGGTAGTGGTCCCGGACGCACGTTGCGTTGCCGGGCAAAGATCAGGACGACATGATGCGGTGGCTCGGGAATAATCTCCGGTGTCTTTTCCGTCTTGCCCTCTGCATCGGACGACGCGCCGCGATGCGCTGTCTTGATCGTGCTGTGGGGCGCTGGAGGTTCGAGGAGTGTCAGCCCATCGGGTAGCATTTTCTCGAGTTCACAGCGCGGCCGTTGTTGGACGACGCAAAACGCCTCGATTTCGCCGGTACCGGCGACGGCGTTAGTGGCAAGCTTGCGCAACAGGTCCAATGCCGGCAACAAGGCGGTTGGCAGCGAAACGTCGTTGAAGTCGTTGGCGTTTGGCATGGCAATATCTACTCCTGCAATTGCGGCTGCCGCGGCGCGGCCCGCCATGACCGATGCTTCAATACAACCCGCATTAATACCGGTACGAACCCAGTCGCCGGCGAGAAAGAGATTGTCGACCCCCGACTTGCCGGCCTCCATGCGTTTGAACACGCTGCCGGGAACCGATAGCACATATCGGTCCGAGGGATTGATGTTCACCCTCGGATATTGCGCGAAGAACCGCCTTCGAGTCGGGGGGGAATAAGCACGATAGTCGAAGAATCGCTCCCAACGAATGGCATGGCCGGGGCCTTCAATTCCGGGCCATAGGAAGTGAAGGTTGCTCTCGACCCAGTGCAGCATCCGTCGCCTTTGCCGCGCGAGCATCCTGGCCGGATAGCTGTGTTTGCAGAACGGGGGCGGCGGATTCAGGGGATCGTCGACCAGGGAGCCGACGAAATATGCCAACCCCTTGGGAGGCGGTTGAGGCCATTTTTCCAGTGGCAACATCAGGCTGAGGTCGGCCCAGGTATCGAGCGGCAATACGAATCCCGAAAGAGCCGTTCGATCCTGCTTGCAACCGAGCTCTCGCATGCCGACGTTTGTCCATGCCTGAAAGGCTACCGTCGCCGTCGTCTTGATGGCATCGACCATCTCTCGCCAGCCGGGCGTGTGGCAGATCAGGTCGCTGCATATCGTGCAAAATGCGCCGATGCCGATGCCGAGCACGACATCGTCGAAATCCCTCCCTCGCAGCAGCTTTCGGGGAGGGTCGACGCCGGGCCACTTCGTCCACGCCGATTCCAGGTCTATTCTTTGGTCCCGCAGAGCCTGTCCTTGGACCAGCTGACAGTAGTCTGGATGGGAAGGCCAGCTCGGGATTGTGCCATCTGCGCCGATCCAGATCAGCGGATCGTAAGAATTGCCGGAGTGGGTGGTCGCCTGCACGGTGGTGTCGATGAACTCGATCGAAGCTTTGTCTTGAGCCAGTCCGATGTGCTCGACCTTGGTAAAGAATTCGAATTTGACATGGCGTTTCGTGAGGACCTGGTAGAGCGGAGCGAACAGCAGCTCGCCCATGGTCGCCTTGAGAAGGTAGAAGAACGACCCGCGATATGTGAAGAGCAGCTTCAACAGGATGCGGGTGCCGGTGCCTGCCGCCACATTCCTGCAGGGAATGACATTCCCGTATTCATGCGTGTGGCGGCTACCGAAGAACCCGAACACATAATCATAGCAGCCACGGATAATGGCGGAATCCAGCGTCGAATCCGAGCAACCGTTCGACCTCATCCAATCGGTCCACTCCTGATGGTCGATGCAGTCGAAGCCCTGCCACAGCACGCCGTCGCTCAACATGCCGATCGCGATCGTCAGCGCGACCTCCGCCACGATCTCGCGCGGGTCGCGAGGCATGGCGGCTGACGCCGGCTTGTCGCAGAGCTGAGTCCGCGCATGCCTTAGTATCGTCTGTAGTTCGGCGGCGTCACTCGGGCTGACCGCCCTGGGATCCTGCGGCAGGATATCGATCTTCGCCCGCGCCGTTCTGAACGGACCGTCGGTTGTTCCGGCCGCCACGGCGGAGTGCTGGGTCCCCGCCGGCCATTGGTCGGTGAAACCAGCGATCGACTGGCTCTGCTGCACCGAGCATTCGAGCAGGGAGCGCAGAAAATCGACGAGCGAGACTGCGGGACGCGGTGTGCCGGGAATTCCTTCATGGGGTGGAATGTCGATAGTCCATGAAGTCCAACCGGAATTGAACGGCTCCATGAGCACGGATCGATCGAGGCCCTCGAAGGCGTTCTCGCGTGATCCGAACGGCGGGCTGAGATCGAGATCGTTCATCGCGGCATAAAGCCGGTCGACCAGTTCGAATGCGTTATCGTAGAAACCGGTCCAGACATGAAGTCCGTGTTCTTCGGCGCGATATCCTTTTTCCTTGTCGCGGCCGACCGCTCCCTTGCCGCCAAGCCGCCAGCCGATCGTGTAGACGGTGATGTCGAACAGTTGATGCTGCGGATCTTGCTCCGTCAGCTCGAACGCCGCGCTGAGCGCCGCGACACCGCCTCCCAGGATTGCAATCTTTCTGAGCGCCATGCGGCCGATCCTCATTCAGCGGGAGCGGGCGCGCAGCTGCGCATAACATCACAGAGAGACACAAATTGTCGGGTAGCGTGAAGGAAACGCTCGCCGGGAATTTCGAGCTCTGCGCCGGTGATCGCGCGCGCCGCCTGCATTCCCGAGATCACGGCTGTTTCAACGCATTCGGTGTTGAAGCCGGTGTCGATCCAGGTTCCGGCGAGGTACAGGTGCTTGAAGCCGGACTCGTCGGTCTTCAGGCGCCAGGCGCTGGTGCCGGCCGCCGTCGCGACACAGCAGTCCCAGGGACTGATATTGGCTTTGACGTGCTGCGCCCTGATCCGGCGATAGTCGTCGCGATCCTGATCGTCGTAGAGCACGGTCCAGTCAAACGCACCATTCTTCATCACCTTCGGCCAGATGAACTTGGCCTTGTGTTCGAGCCAATCCAACGTCTTGAGATAGGCGAGCAGATTTGCCATCTCCTGGGCATGCCGGCTTGTCCGCGGCGCTGCGTACAATTTCGAAGGGAAGACGTCACAGAGGTAGTGAAGCGAGTAGGGAGGGTCGCGGCGCTCATACCGCAGGAGCTGGGACATGTCCGCCCAGATATCGAGAGGATTGGGGCCTGACACCAGCGCGGGCTTTTGTCCGGACCAGCCGAGGCCGGCAAGCGAGCGCGTGCTCCAGAGCTGAACTGCGATGCTGGGCACCAGGCGAAGCTTTGCCGCCATATTCCAGAAGCCGGTGCTGTGGTTGTAAAGGTCGTCGAACGGCTCGTGCTTTGCTTCAATGCCAGATAGGCCCGGTCCGGGCGGTCGCTCGACACTTTTGTTGCCCGTGAACTTCTTGAAAGCGCCGAGCGGTATCGCCAGGACGACATCGTCGAAATCGTCGACGCGTGTCTTTACGTCGGTGCCGACCCGCTCGTTGCACCAGAACGATTCAAAATCAACGCAGCCGTTCGGGGGCACGTCGAGGTGAAGCCAGTCGGGTTGGCTGCTCCAGCCGGACAGTCCATCGCCAATCGGCACGGTCCATTCATAGCCGGGCTTCGGTATCGCCTGCACGTCAAAGTGCAGTGAATCGACAGATCGCCCGTCCGACGAGACCCTGATGTCGGTCAGTTTGTGAAAGAACCGAAACTCGACGTCTCGCTGCTTGAGTATCTCGAACAGGGGAGCGACGATCACATCGCCTGCACCGGCCTGCAGCTCCCACGCCACGGCTCCCTGATAGGTTCCGAGTGCTCGAAGCAGGACCTGGACCGCGGTTCCTGCGCCGTAGCTCGCGTTGGCGATGTCTCCGTCCGGATACTGAAACATCGTGTCGTAGAGCGCTCTCACCATTGGCGACTGCTTGACCAGTAAGGGCTCGGCGCCATGACGAACCAACCAGCGGCGAAAGTCCTCGCCGTCCATCTGCTGGATGGATCGTTGCTCAATCACGATGTCGTCGAAAATGCCGTCCACCAGCGGCCACGCTAGTCGCAAGGCCTGGTCGAACAAGTGACCGGCTGCGGTATTCGCAAAGGTCATATGACAGCTGGCGCCAGCAGCGCCCTGAAGCACCCGGCGGACTAATTCCATGTCCGCGGGGCCAAACGAGATCATGTCTTCGTCGAGATGCAACAGCCATGCCGAGGCAATCTCCAGACAGGTCCTTGCCGTCACCACACCGAGCAGTCTTGAGGGGGGAAACCGCGGGTCGTCGCGCATTTTTATCGTTTCGATCGAAACTTCGTCGAGCTTTACGATCGGCGAGTCTGACCCGAGCGCATAGTCGTGGAAGTCGATCAACAGCCGTATCGCGTGCGACAGACAATTGGCGATGCTGAGGTCAGCCGGTTCTCTGCCGGGTATACCGACTTTCTTCGATGTCGGGAAGTTGACGTCATACACGGTCGGCTTGGCCCCATCGGGATCGCCGATCGGCGTGTAACCCTGTGGGAGAATCAAGGTGTTCAAATCGACTTTCGCTCCCTTCCGCGACAAGTCTCGGTAAACCTCGGCCAACATCTGGAAAGCGTTCAGGTAGTGGCCGAACCAGATATGCAGGCCATGCTCGATGTTGCGGCCCTGCGCATCGCGCCCGCTGGCGCACTTGCCTCCGAGCCGCCATCCCAGCTGATAGACCGTGACGTGATATTGCTTGCGCAATTCCGATGTAAGGCTGAGCTGATAGGCGGCGGAAAGTCCCGCCATTCCGCCGCCTACGATGATGATGCGGCGCTGGCTCAAGCCTGTCTCCATTGCGACGACGGCGATGGATGGATACGTTTCAGTTCGGCGAGCTCCTTGGCGGCGCCGAGGCGTTCAAAGATGTCGGCCGCCTGCCGCAGGCGAGACTCACGCTCAGGATCGCTCGCGCTGGTCGCAAGGCCGGTTCGATAGATCGCCTGCGCCTGCTCGCGGGGGGTTTGCAGCAGCTCGGCCACTTCGGCGGCGCGCTTCCAATTCTCGAGCGCCCGCGCCGATTGACCGGTCAGGAAGCACAATCGGCCGTTCATTAACAGACTGTAGAGACGGCAGATCGGCGATGTTCGAGCGAGCCGGGAAAGCTCCCGGCACGCCAGCTTCGCCTGGCTTTGAATGTTCGAAGAGACCGCGCCGGAAGCTTGCTCCCAATGGCTCAGTAAGACATCGGCGATTCCTGCCGGCCCGAAGGCATATCCGCCCCACACAACGCCGCATTCGCGCAAGATCGGAAGTCCCCGTTCCGCAAGCTCAAGGGCGACCGCGGCCTCGCCGCGCTCGAGATAGCCGGCCGCGGCCACGCCCGTGCAAAGCAATTGTTCGGTGCGGATCAACCGCTGGCCCGCCAGCGCTTTCAGTTTGTCGAGGCATCCGGTATCGGCCCCGCCCCGGGTGATGTCGATCAATGCCCGTAAGGAAAGACTCCAAGCGCGGATCTGCGGCGGGGAATCGTCGGAGAGTTCCGCGAACAGCCTGGCAAGCCGCTCGTCGGCGAGTGAAATAGACCCCCGCAACAGCGCGATGAAGATCAACATCGTCTCGCTGTTCTGCGCACGCTTTCGGTCTCCCAGGCGCTCGTAGCAACGTCTTGCATGTTCGCCATGCGCCTCGGCATTGTCCCATTCGGCGAGGCCATAAGAAAGAACGCCGAGCACGAGTCGGACCCGCGCGATCTCGGGCAGCGAGCCGTAATCTTCCGCAAGTTGGATCGCGCGCGCTGCGTAGCTGCGGCCGATCCCCACCATGCCGGACATCCCCATTCCGAGCGCCAGCGCGCTGTATCCTCGAATCGTCTCCGGGGTCGCGCCGCATTTTTCGGCCAGGTTCAACGAGGCCAGGGTTCCGTTGAGCACGGCCAGCGAGTCATTCTGGTAGAAATACTGCTCCGACAGAAATTCGTGCATATGAGCGACGCGCTGCATGTCGGACCTGTCCTGCTCAGCCAGGGCCACTTGTTTCGACGAAGTATACCGTAACCTCAACTGGGTTGCGGCGTTGCGAACAAGCGCGCCGATTCGTTCGGTCTTGCTCGCCGGGAGACGATGACCAAGCAACTCCATTGCGCGGTGGTAGTGGTTGGCGGAGCTCTCGTAGTCCGACAATTCGTGACAAGCGTCACCGAGGATGACCTCCCAAGCCGCCTTGCGGCTGCGTCCGATCTGGATTGCTTCGCGCTGCGTGAGATCGAATAGCTTCTCCACGTAACGGATCGCCTCGCGATTTGCCGAGTTGTTGCGCGACTGTTGCGCCGCAAGCTCGAGGTAAGTGATCGCCCGCAACGGCTCGCCGCCAAGCTCGAGATGCCTTGCCAGGCGCGCATAATTCGGTTGCAGCTCCTCGGCGTGATGCTGCTCGATGAAGCCGGCAATCCGCCGATGGAGGGTTTTTCGCTGCGCAAAAGACAAGACATGATAGGCAACCTCCATCGTTATGGAGTGCCTGAACACAAAGGAAAGTGGCCGCGTCTCGCGATCGAGTTGCAGGAAGTCGAAGTCGATCAATCGGCGGATGCATTCCGCCTTGGTGGCAGCGGACAACTCCGGGACGATTTGATCCAGCAACTCGGAGGAGAAGGCGTCGCCGACCGCGCTGGCGGCCTTGAGCACCAGCTGGTCGTCGAGCGATAGCAGGTCGATCCGGCTGACGATTGCGCGTTCAACGCTGGTCGAGAGCGAGATACTGGAGTCGGCGAGGCTCTGTTCATCGAACGAACATATCCCCCGCGTAACCTGAATCTTTCCGGTGTCCCTGAGCGCGAGCGCGAGCTCCTCGCTGAAGAACGGATTTCCGCTGGCATGACCGTAGACATATCGCACCAGTTCCGGCGGAACCTCGGACGATCTCAGGCGCCGCTTCACCAGCAGCCGCACGTCGTCGCGCGACAGCCGGTCGAGCCGCAACTGCAGCGATGAGGCGAGTTCGACGACAAGACGCTGCTCTGCGATCGCTGTCGTCTGGGTCCGCTGAGTAACCACGATCAGGAAGTCCGAAAGCCGGCGCGCGACGGCGCCAAGCAGTTCGATCGAGGGGCCGTCGAACCAGTGGACGTCCTCCATCAGGAGGATGCGAACGCTCGATCGGCGCAAGATGAAGATCACGAGTTCTTCGATCGCGCTCGCGCGAGCCGAGCCGACGATCTGTTCGGTGAAGGCGAATTCGGAAAATCCCAGTGGAATGACTTCTTCGAGCAGCGGAAGCCAATTCAGCAGCGACTCGTTTTCGAGCAGCGCTTCCGACAATTCGCGTCGAACCCGCGGTCCGTCGCCCGGTCCTTCAAACTGCAAGATCTGCCGCAATACGGCGCGCCACACGAAATAGGGCGTTGATCTTTCGATCGCCGTGGCATTTGCAACCAGGACGGCGTGATTGTCGGCCTGCGCCGATCCGATGAAGTCTTCGAGTAGGCGCGATTTTCCGATGCCGGCTTCGCCTGCAATGAGGACGAGCTTACCGGTTCCCGTCTTCAGACCGTCGAGACAGCTCCTGAGCATCGCGGTTTCGCTGATGCGGTCGATGATGGTGCGCCGGGGTGGAGCATGGAAATCGTCGGTCACTGCCGCCGGACTGAACGCCAGCATCGATGCGCCCGTCCCCTTGACCTGGAGATGTGGCAGCAGATTGAACACGATCCTGCGCCCGACGGCCTGGGCCGTCGTGGCGTCGCAGACGATGTCGCCCTGTGCGGCCTCGGCGAAATGCGCGGCCACATTGATCGCCTGCCCAAAAATCCCGAATGTCCTTTGATGGAGGCCGCCATAATTGCTGCAGAACAGGCGACCGGTCGCCAGGCCGACGGAAATCGGAATGGCCTTCGCTTCCAGCTGGCGACGGAGGCGCAGACACGCCTCGACTGCCCTGAAGGGATCGTCTTCGTGGGCAAGCGGAGCCAATCCGAAGACGAGCGTGAGAGTCAGGCCCTTGTCGTCCATCAGGACCTGATGAACGGTTCCCTCGAGCCGTTCGGCGATTTGCTGGACGTCAACGACGAAGGCCTGCAGTCTCGTCAAGAAATCATCATCGAAATTGAAATCGGGGAGGCCGACCCGCGCCACTGTGAGCGTGCGAAACTCGCCGACCCAGTCGCTGGCATCGGCCTTGCCCGTGTGGCTTCCGAAGATGGTGCGGTCTATCGGTGCGACGGCATCAGGCGAGTTCATTCCAAGGAGCCGTGCTCCATAGGGCATGGGCTCGAGTTCGCACGAGCCCGTCAACAGCCGCGCGGCGTTTGCACACAACGCGATGTCGCCGATCGCGGCTTTCTGATAAGCGAGGCCGATGCTGTAAAAGGGTTCTCCGGCTGCAACATAGTGCCATTTGTCCTGCCAGCCGCCGAGCCTGCAGAAGAACACTTCGCCGGTTTCCACCGCCGTGCGCGCACTGATCGCTTCTCGGCCCGGCCCGGCGGTCATGGCCTGTCGCAGCGCAAGGCCGCAGCGCACGGCCTGCGCGGTAGCGACGGCAGCGTCCGGATCGACCCAAATCGCGAGAATGGCGTCGCCGGCGAAAGCGACGATGTCGCCTCCCTCTGAATCAATCACGTCGGCCAGTATCGCAAAGCAATCGTTGATGAAGTAGGTAAGGCTTTCAGCGCCGTCGCCGGCAGCGCGGTCGGTCTTCGCTGTGAAGCCGGCAATGTCGATAAGCAGCACCGCCGCGGTCCGGGCGTCCGCGCGAGGGTTGTTTGACCACTCCTGAGACCGGAGGCGTGCATTCACCCATTTTGGCGTGTGGGCGGCTTGCTCCCTCGCGACAGCTCCGGCAGGCATTGCACGACCTCGGCTCAATGGAGCCGGAATGGAACCCTGTCTTGGAGAGAAAATCAACAAACCTGCGGTTCTCGGACCGCCGGAGACCGTCAGCGGTCTTGTCCAATGTCTAAAATGCCTTTTATCACTTCGGCGGTATGCGGGCTGTGGGGTGGCTCACAATGATCGTCAAATTTCGGGTCCGCTCGTGATCCGGAAAGAACGCGACCACAGGCGATGACCTTGTCACTCACACGCATGTCGACGTGCACATGACCGGCCGGCCGAGCCGTGCGCATGACGCAGCGCGAACGCGCGCCAAAGGACCGTCACTGGCTCTCTTGGCTTTCGACGCTTTGCTTTCGTTCCAGTCTTCATGAGGCTGCGCCTTCTGAACAAGCTCGACTTCCAAATTGAGGCTCAACCTATTGAAAACACTGGGCCGGGAAATGACGGGGCGATCCCGGTAGTAGGGATATCCCAAGCAAATTCAATGACATGGACTGGATAACCCCGCCAATGCCGCCATTGCCTAGCGTTTTCGTTGCGGTGGCTACCGTGTTCGTCGCTGAAAGGGATATCAGCGCGAACAAAACGGACTAGCCGTTCTGTCCGTCACGGGGTGCTGCCGGACTGCAGGGATTGGATGGTTTTCAGTGCTGTGGGTTGACCAGGATCGGCTTACTGGTCGGGACGGCTAGCCCGTGTCCGTGGGCCGTTCGAACGTCTCGATACTTGCCGAGATTTGCGGAAATCTCCCTTGCGACGGGCGACCGTGAAGGTCACCGACGCTCCCCGACCTCTCCCGACTGGCGGGTCGCAGGCGATACATTCTCGAACCGGTGCGCTTGCCAGCCTATGCTCAAGCCGAGCTGTGCTGCCGCCATCACCGCAGCCCGGGCCGAGATCCCTCTGTAGGTGGGGTAGGCTCAACCGCGACGTTCAGCCGCTTCGTGTCTGCGACCCAACCCACTGCCAAAACCGCAAGCGAGGCTTCAGCATCCAACCGGGCTCCATTCTTCGTAAAGACCATGCGCACGCCATCAGGTGTCTTCGCGAACGCCTCGATGGTGCCGAAACTCTCGTATCCTGAGCGTTATGGTGTCATTTGTCGCTGCCTCGCAGCTCATGCCGATGCTTGCGATTTTGTTGAATCGAGAGAAGCGATGCCGTCACCCGCAACGTCGACAATCGAGCGTCTGCGTTGTGAAATTCAACCTGAGGTTAGTTAGCCCTCCGGACATGGCCGAAGACTCCTTCGCCTTTGTTTTGACGGACAGGCGTGTGACGAATGCTGCCAAGAGAGTAGCGAAGCTCCGGCCGGCAATCCCGGTATGCATCGAGGTGAGCAATGAGTTCATTCGAGGCTTTCCCGTCAGCTCTGCACGACCGCCACTTGGGAGAAGTGTCGCGTGAGATGGCTGCCCACAGCGCCAGGCGGGGAGATCCAATCTCGCAACGCAAGCGGACTTCGATTCGACCGGTCCTGTTATGCATCCTGGCGCTGGCGGTGCCCGCGTTCGGCTGCGGCGCCCTTCACGCCCAAGCTGCCGCGGCCCCTGACAGGGAATTAGTCGTGGCGACCAAGCAGGCCCCTCCATTTGCCATCAAGCAGCCGGATGGGAGTTGGAGCGGTATGAGCATCGCGCTCTGGAAAAGGATCGCCGATCAGGCACACCTACGTTTTCGCCTGGTCGAAACCCAGAGCGTGCCGGATTTGCTGGACGGCGTCGCAAACGGCAGATTCGATGTTGGCGTCGCGGCGGTTACAGTAACTGCCGAGCGTGCGCGCAAAGTCGATTTTACGCAGCCGTTCTACAACACCGGGCTCGGCGTTGCGGTACCGGTCAACGAAAACCCCTGGGTCGCGATCGGACGGGCGCTTCTCTCTTTCGGATTCTTCCAGGCCGTCGCGGTGCTGCTTGGTTTCGCAATGGCGGTCGGATTTCTGATCTGGATGCTGGAACGGCGCAAAACGGAGCACTTCGGTGGCGGCGCCAAGGGACTCGGCTCCAGCTTCTGGTGGTCGACCATCGCCATGACGCAAGCCGGGGCCGCTCAGAATGCGCCGACAACACTCCCCGGCAGGATCGTGGCAATGGGATGGATGATCGCTTCCGTGATCGCGATTGCGGTGTTCACCGCCGGTATCACCTCCACCCTGACGCGCAGAGGGCTCGAGGGCGCCGTTCACGGCTTCAACGACCTGCGGTCCGTGCGCGTCGGCGCGGTCGCGAACTCCGCGACGACCGACTACCTCGCTCGTCAGCGGCTTTCGTTTAGAACGTTTCCGGACATCCAAGGCGGCCTCTCCGCGCTGGGGCGTGGGACAATTGATGCCTTTGTTCATGACAAGCCGTTGCTGACCTGGATGGTTCGCAGCGACTTCTCGGCCTCGGCTCGCGTCGTCGATACCAGCTTCAGCAGCGAGAGCTATGCGATCGTACTGCCCAAAGACAGCGCCTTGCGGCCGATGCTCGATCTCGCCGTACTCGATCAAATCGAAGGTGATTGGTGGCAGCAGACGGTGTTCGAGACGCTTGGAAACGCTCAATCTCGCTGACGATACCGTGCGAGGAGCCCGGTCCGTTCAGTGCTGTCAGGGCCTCATCGTTGCAGCGGAACCGACGAAGTTCCGAACATCGGACTCGCGAGCGATGCAAACCGTCAATAGCCCTGTGCGTATGCGCGAGTTGCTGTTCCACCAAATCAGCTTCAAGCTTGGTTCATCCTCGGCGTGGCGGCTTGGCGCATTTTCTAACATGGCCCCCAAACCACGTGCGTGAGTTGCCGTTGCCGAGGAACTGCTCCAGCGCGCCTTGTCCGTAGGCCGAGTTCGATCCATCGGCCAACTACGCGGGCCAATCATTCCCATCTGAGCGGCCTTCCTATTGGCGCGGTCTCAACCTGTTGTCGGCAACTGTGCTGGCGCGAGTGCGTTCCATGCTTCTGCGAGATGTTCTTCGGTGCCGCGACTGGCGCCACCGGGCACGCAACGTGAGCGTGATTTCCCAACCCTCGCGTCCGTGCCTGACCAGCATTGTCGACGATCGGGGCCGGCTGCCCGCACGCTTTGATTCGTGCAGCACCAGAGTTGATCCTTTTCTCTGCCGGAGCGACTGGCATTTTCGACATCATCCTGACCGCACATCAAGCCGCCCCAACAGGCGATGGTCTCGAAAAGGAGGCCGCGTTACACGCGCGCGCATATCAGTGCGCAGCGCAGTTCCACGAAGCGAGGTTGAAAAAAAGCGCAATGGGTTTGTGCGTCGATCAATCTCTGCAATAGGGCATCAAGCACTTGAACGCAGCAGCCGTCGAGTGGCTTGCAAGTTGAAATAGGAGACCGGGTTGCAAACACATTTTTCGCGCATCAATCAGTCCAAGGCCGTCTTCGATGATATTTATGCCCTGGATGATCCCAGGGCGTATTTCTCTGTCCTGGGAGATTTGGATTACATGATCCCGGACGTGGCCGAGCCGGTTGTGCGCCAAATTCTGGCAGCGAAGGTTTCAGAAACCGGCGCTAAGCC
This sequence comes from Bradyrhizobium sp. BRP56, assembly GCF_020194035.1. Classification (NCBI taxonomy): domain Bacteria; kingdom Pseudomonadati; phylum Pseudomonadota; class Alphaproteobacteria; order Hyphomicrobiales; family Nitrobacteraceae; genus Bradyrhizobium; species Bradyrhizobium sp. BRP56. Next base: position 331,638 of record NZ_JADYVV010000001.1, on the reverse strand, counting down.
GACCGTGCTTGATGTTGGCTGTTCATACGGAATCAACGCAGCGGTGCATCGGTTTCCACTGACTTTCGGGGGCTTGCGCCATCGCTACGCCCGGCGCGAGATGAGGGCGATCGGTTCTGAGACATTGGTGCGTCTCGATCGCAATTTTTATGCGGCTTGGCCGGATGTCGGTCTCGCGCGATTTATCGGTCTCGATGTATCGGCGCCGGCGATAAGGTATGCAACGGGCGTTGGTCTGCTTGAGCAGGGCATTGTCGCAGATCTTGAAACGGAGGCGCTCTCGACCGACAGCGCGCATCTTATCCGATCCGCGGATGTCATCATGTCGACGGGGTGCATCGGCTACGTCACCGAGAAGACGTTCAGCAAGATTCTCGATGCGACGGAGAAGCGTCCATGGATCATTTCGTTCGTGCTACGAATGTTCCCGTTCGAATCTCTAGCCGCGACGTTCGCGAAGCGTGGCCTTGTGACGGAGCGTCTTGCCGGCGCGACTTTCATCCAGCGTCGTTTTCGCGATGCTGAAGAGTTTGAAAGTTGCTTGGCCAGCCTGGCGGCTCTTGGCATCGATGCCACCGGTCTTGAGTCGGAAGGGCTGTTTCACGCCGATCTGATGTTGTCCCGCCCTGAGGCGGATGCGCGCGCCGCTCCCCTGGAAGACATCGTCACTGTTGCCAGCGGCAGGGGGCGTCCGATCGGACCCCGTTATGTCCATGTTGATGGCGACGACGGCCTGCAGGTCGCGCTGGAGCCGTGACGGGCTCGCCTTCCGAAGGTGGCGTCGGTGTGACCCAGGGACCTGTGCATCCAAGTGGATCATGCCCTGACTCCTGCTTGGTCATTTTCTGCCAGTTCTGCAGTCTACAGGGAGGCCCTGTTCATGACAGCTTCGCCGATTTCGAATCCGTCCAATTCCGTGCCGTATATCGAGATCGATGCTGTATCGAAATCCTACGATGGGGGGCGGAGTGTTGCTGTTTCCAACGTATCGCTCGACGTACAGCAGGGTTCACTGGTCGCGCTCGTGGGCGGCTCGGGATCCGGCAAGACCACGCTGCTGAAGACCATCAATCGGCTCGTCGATCCTGACGTTGGAGAAGTCAGGATCGACGGAGTGCCTGTCAGCGAAGCCGAACCGCCGATGCTGCGGCGGAGCATCGGCTATGTCTTTCAGGGGATCGGTTTGTTTCCGCACATGCGCGTTGCCGACAACATTGCCGTAACACTCAAATTGCGTGGCTGGCAGGCGAGCGAGATCAAAGCGCGGGTGGCCGAAATGCTGGATATGGTGGACTTGCCGCAGGATTACGCCGGCCGCTTTCCGCACATGTTGTCCGGAGGTCAGCGCCAACGGGTCGGCGTCGCGCGTGCAATCGCCGCCCGACCGCGCATTGTTCTGATGGACGAGCCGCTGGGTGCGCTCGATCCTGTCACCCGCGACAGCCTGGGTTCTTCCTACCGCGAGCTGCACGACCGGTTCGGCATGACGACCCTGATGGTCACCCATGACATCCAGGAAGCTGCGCTGATGGCTGATCGAATCGTCGTCATGAAGAACGGCCGCGTACTCGCCGACGATACGCCGCACACGTTGATGATGGGCTCTGGTTCTGACGATCCGGACGTGACCGCCTTGATGGAAGTCCCGCGACGTCAAGCGGAACGCATCGCCGCGCTTGCGACCAGGAACGGACCTGCTCGTGCCTGATGCCGGCGCAGAGCTGCTTTCCAGTGCCCGATTAGACGCGTTGTTCGACGCCTGGCGCCTGCTTCCCACCTATCTCACACCACATATTGTACTTTGCGCCACGGCGCTGGCCCTTGGACTGCTCGTCAGCCTGCCGCTGGCTGCCCTCGCGGCGGAACGACCATGGCTGCGCAGGCTGGTGCTTGCCATCGCGAGCTTGATCCAGACCATACCGGGACTTGCGTTGCTCGCACTGTTTTATCCGTTGCTCCTTGCGCTCTCGACATTGACGGCACGGCTTTTCGGCTTCGGCATCCCCGCGCTGGGATTCTTGCCGACGCTGATCGCATTGACGCTCTATGCGATGCTTCCGATTTTGCGCAACAGTGTGGTTGGCTTGAACGGCGTCAGTCCAGCTATCGTCGAAGCGGCAGAAGGCGTTGGCATGACGCCTCAGCAGATTCTGACACGCGTCAAGGCGCCGCTCGCCACGCCTGTCATCATGGCCGGGGTGCGGACTGCAGCCGTATGGACGATTGGAGCAGCCACGCTTTCCACGCCCGTCGGCCAAACCAGCCTTGGCAATTACATTTTTACGGGGTTGCAAACCGAGAACTGGGTTTCCGTGCTGTTCGGCTGCATCGCCGCGGCCGGGCTTGCTCTGATCACCGACTTCTGTCTCGGTCTTGTGGAGACAGGGGCGTCTGAACGCAGCAGGAAGCGTGTGGTGTTCGGCATCGCCGGGCTTGCTCTCGGCACGCTCGCCGGTTTCGCGCCGCTGCTCTCGAACGAAACAGCAACCTATGTCATCGGCGCGAAGAGCTTCTCCGAACAGTTCATTCTGGCGGATCTGATGGGTGATCGGCTGAAGGCCGAAGGGGTCGGCGTAACGCGCAAGGACGGGCTCGGTTCGGCTATCGCCTTTCGCGCGCTGGCTCACAATGACATTGATGCTTACGTCGATTACTCAGGCACGCTCTGGCGCAACGTTATCGGTCGCACCGATATGCCACGGCGCGAGGAGATGCAGGCGGAGATCGTCCGCTGGATGAAAGCGGAGCAGGGTGTCACGGTACTCGGTGCGCTTGGTTTCGAAAATGCCTACGTTCTCGCGATGAAACGGGAGAGAGCGCAGGAATTAAACGTCACCTCGATTGCCGATCTTGCTCGTGTTGCACCTCAACTCACCATCGGCGATGACCTTGAGTTTTTGGGCCGACCGGAATGGCGCTCGCTCAGGAATGCCTATGGTCTGTCGTTCAGAACGCGACGCTCGTACAATCCAACGATCATGTATCATGCTCTCGAGGCCGGCGAGGCCGATGTCATCTCCGCGTTCTCCAGCGACGGGCGTATCGCGTCGCTTGATCTGCTCGTGCTGGCTGACCCGAAGCACGCGATACCTTCCTATGATGCGCTGATCCTCATCGCGCCAAAGCGCGCCGCCGATGCGCGGCTGAAGCGAGCACTTGTTCCGCTTGTCGGCTCGGTGCCTGTTGAGGCTATGCGCGCCGCTAACCTCATGGTCGACGGCGATACGGACAAGGCTTCTCCGGAAGAGGCGGCGCGAGCCTTGGCAAAGGCCGTGCATTTGCAGTCGCGATAAATACGAGAACACGATCAGGGGCGTTCTCGTTCGAGGTTCGACCATCGCCGATGAGTCGTGCTCAAGGTCGCGAACGAAATTGCGCGTCGCGCAATGAACGATCAGCTCGGCAGCGTGGCCGGGGCGCCGTTGGCAACGTTTTTGCGGTGACGCGAGGCCCCAGTCCAAGCTGGGGGAATTCGGATTCATAATGACGCCACGAATCGTTGTCACGAACGTACAACCGTATTTGGGGATGACAATGCGGGCAAAAAAAGTGGAAAGGGCGGTTGATTCCAACCAATCGTTGCTTGAGCTGCTCCAGGCAGAACTTGCTGCCCTCAATTCGCAAATCGAAGCGATCGAAAAGACACGGGCAGAAACGCAATCGATCGATGAGTTGAGAGAGTGTGCGATCCGCGCGTGTCGACGGATCGACGAGATTCGTTCCGTCGTTGCCGCCGAACAGTCGAATGACGCGCCCAACAGCGCAACTCCTGAATCTCCGTCTACGGTTGCTCGTTGAAGCATGTTCGAGACGCTGTTTTAAGTCCCGGGGTCATGGGCGGTAGACGCGATCAAGGCGCTCGCGCCAAACGGGGGCGGCGATGCTCCGCTCGCTCGTCTGCGGCGGTCGTCCCGAAGGCGACGACGAATCTCGACTTGCGTCATGCGCTTGGGCACCAGCCCTAACCAAAATCGTCCCTTCGATCCCGACAGCCGCGCGTATCGCAATCAGCCAACTTCCGGGTGTAGCGCGATCAGCAAGATCGCCACCGCGACCACTGCGAGCCAGCATTCAGCGGCGATGATGGCCCATTCGGTGCCGGTTCGATTTTTCATTGGCGCCACCTTTTTCGACGGCGCCGACATGAGTCTGAGGGGTTTCAACGTCGGAGCCATCTTCGCCGGTGCTTCGGACTATCCGAGTTTGATGCGCTGTGGGGCTCGGCTGATCCGAGCGACGATCAGATCACACTCGGCCTTAGATGGAAGTGCACTTTGTGCCAACGCAACTGGTTCCGCTGCCCTGCTTGTATCATGGTTCATGCACAACGCAGGTCGTCCTATCGTGCGGCACCCAATTGTGTTGCCGCCAGTGCATTCCAAGCCAGGCCGAAGCTCAGTCCGATGGACGACACTTGATCCGCGTTGAGCGCAAGCCTGATTTCCCATCCGCGTCCATGCTGGCGTGAAATCAAAACCTCGGACGACCCAAATCCGCGCACGTCGCGTTTCCATTCGCGCAGCATTAGAATCAATTCCTTCTCTTCCGCGCTCACTTCTATTCTCGACATCGCCATCACCGCGCATCAAGCCACCCCAACCGGCAAAGCTATTGAGCGCCGCAACGCCGCGTCAACACGCGCGCGTGCATATCCGACAATGGCACTTCATGGCTGTCGCCCATCTCGCAAGCTCCGCTGACACAAGCGACGGCCCCGACGTGCTGTCTGAGGGCCGCGCCGGAGCCGTCTTTGCCAGTATTTTCGGATTGGCCGAGCCGATGCGCCTGCTCGGTCGATCCGATGTACGCAATGAGATCACAACCGCCTCGTGATGGGATGTGCAGTCCGTGCCAACAGCACCGGTTCCATGGTCACGATTGCATCATAATCAATCAACAACCAAAACACCCACGTGTGTTGCTGTTCCATCGAATGCGTTTCACTTTGCATTCTCCTCGGCGGTGGTGGGCGACTCATGATCCAGCACTGGACTCGCAAAGTGTGTCGGCTAGCACTCGCCGGGGAACGGAGGCCATGATGAAACGCTGCGACCGCAAGCGCTCCGACATGACGCCGTGCGTGATTACCGACGGCGCGGATGCCTATAGCTTCGAGAGCGATCAGGACACTCAGCCGATCTGCGTTGGCTGCGGTCGCAGCCCGCAAGTTACAGGCGTGGCGCCACCCGCCGATTGGGCTGAGCAGGTTGCCGACTATCTGAAGGCCGTGCAGATCAGGCATCGGCGCTGAAGCTTCGCAGCGCGCGGCGCCCACGCGGCAAATCCGACCGGCCTGTCCAATTAACCAGCCCGGCCGAACCGCTCGCAACGGGCCTCCTGTTCGCGCTCCATCAGCCCGATGAGCGTTAGCTGCCATCGTCCCTTGGAGGTCAGTTCCATGACGCATTGATCGTCGTGCGTCATGTCGTCACGGATCAGTCCGTCAACGTGCGTCAATCGACCGCGCTAGAGGCTTCCAATCCAGGAGGAACCACCGTTCCAACGAAAAAGCTCCGGGCCTTTGTTTGGCCCGGAGCTCTCATGTCGCTTGGAGTTAAGCGAGCGATCAGTACCTGGCGACGGCCGGGCCGCCCAGGTTGAACCTGTAGTTCAAGCCCGCCTTGATGGTGTGCTGGTCGTTGCGGAAGCTGCCGATAAAGCCGAGAGAATCGGACACGTTGACGGTGCCGAAGTCATAGTACTGGTATTCGAGCTTGCCCGACCAGTTCTGGGTAAACATGTATTCGAGACCGGCACCGACGGTGTAGCCGTCACGGCCGCCGTCGCCGCCGAAGCCGTTCGAGAAGCGCGTGTCAGCCCAGGCATAGCCGCCCTTGACGTAAAGCAGCGCCGGACCCCAAGTGTAGCCGAGGCGGCCGGTTACCGAACCGAGGCCACGATTAGCGAAGCTCGAACTGGTATCCAGAAAACTATAGTTGGCTTCAAGACCCAGCACCCAGCTCGGCGCGAACTGGTAATCATAGCCAGCCTGCACGCCGCCCATGAACACACCGTCGTTGCCACCGCCGAAGCCGGGGGCGAGGACGTTGTCGTTGCCACCGAACGCACCACCGACGTGACCACCGATGTAGAACCCGGTCCAGTTGTAGATCGGGGTCGGAGCAACATAGGGCGGAGCCTTGGTGTAGGGCTGAGGCGCGAGATCAGCCGCGGAAGCGGGCGCGACCGCGCCGAGCGCGATCATGCTGGCGGTGACAAGCAGAATTTTCTTCATCTTTTTCATTCCAACTTTCTTGTACTAGCCCAGCCCCAGGTTCATCGCCTATCAGACACGTGCGGAATTGCTGTAACTTGGCTGCAACAGGCGGCGCCAAACGCGGGCTGCTCACGGCAAGGGCGAGAGACGCTTGGCGTTAGGCGAGTTTGGAACTTTCGTGACGCGCATTATGCATTGCAGATCACGTCCCGGCGCAACGCGTCGGTGGATAGATGACTATCTTCGCATGGAACTGGGGCGAGCTCGAAGACGACCGAGAGCGAAGCGCGGGCCTGCAGCGCTTGTCGAGCCAAAAGGAAGAGTCACTATCGGGCTTCTGTCCCGTAGCGGAACGAAGTGGGAGGCCCCGACGCATACCAGCCCCGCGCCGCGGTCCGTTTGCGTGCGCGCAACACCCCGCCCGATATCTCTGACAGATTGATCCAGCGATAATGCAGGGCTGCGTCCCGATGATGGGAGTCCTGAACCAGGCTGTGTCAATCACCGGAGAGGATGTCGCCGCAGACTCGTCCGATGAGCCACGAAATAAGGCCAAGGGCGGCGATCACGACTCCAACTATTGGGGCAAACGCCACGTAATGGCGACAGGTCGTCGATTGGGGCGCCACGTAAGCCTTCTCGTTCGCTGGACGGTGCCGTTCTCGTGAAAACGGCGTGCTGTGCGTTCGGCCGGAGTAAAGTGCCCGTAATGCGGCCACATTCTCTGCGCTTGCAACGCGAACTCGGCTTCGTCGCTCGCGCTGAACTAGGAGCGCTTTTCGAGCCGCGGCCGCGGCCCTTCGGTGATGCGGAACCGGGACAGCACGTCGGTGCGAATGGCGCCGCGGAGGACCTTGCCGATTCCGTTGCGCGGCAATTCGTCGATGGCAATCAGCAGGCGCGGACGCTTGTAGTCGGTCATGTTCGGCATCACGCGATTGATGCGCTCCTCCCAGCCTGGTGCGGGATTTTCCACCGCTGCCAGAATGACCTCGCCCCAATAGTCCGAGGGAATGCCGACCACCGCGACTTCCGATGGCTGCAGCGCCGGCGCAAGCAATCGTTCGACCTCTTCCGGCGCTACTTTGTAGCCGCCGGATTTGATGACGTCGGCGCTACGGCCGGTGAGGTGCAGCCGGCCGCGTGCATCGACGTAGCCGAGATCGCCGGTTTCGTGGAATTCATTCGGTGCGAGCGCGCTAAAACCCTCGGTGGTGAGATACCCGGTCATCAGGTGTTGTGCACGGATCAGAACCTCGCCGTCGCCGCCCGCCGCGGCGGGCCGGCCGTCCTCGCCGCGGATAACGATCTCAACACCGGGAGCGGGCCAGCCGACGCAGGCGTCCTCGCCTCCGGATGCATACCAGGACTCGGTCTCCTCGGCTTCGAGCACCGTGATCGGATTGAACACCTCGCTCTTGCCATAGGTGACCCGCACCACGGGGCCGAACATCTCCTTGACGCGCGCATAGAGCGTGGGCTTCAGCACCGCCGTGCCGCAGAAGATCGTGCGCAGCGACGAGAACTGGCGCGTGCCCGCGGCAGCCACGATCTTTGCCAGCACGGTCGGCGGCGCAAACATCGCATCGCATGCGGCGCGTGCGAGGATATCAAGTACGCGCGGCGGGTCGACGCCGTCGAGCAGTGTCACGGCCGCACCCGACGACAGATAGGCATGCGTCATTAACGAGGAGCCGTGCGAGAATGGCGTCATCAGCAGGACATTGCTGCCGGCATCCGGGCGGAACGGCAGGTTCGCCCGCAGCAATATGTTGGCCGTCCAGCGGCCGATCTGGCTGTGAACCGCGCCTTTCGGGCGTCCGGTGGTACCAGAGGTAAAGACGATACGCGCCGGCGCGTCGCCGTCGACCTGCGGAAAGGCGGCCGGATCCAACGCGGTCCGTTCGACGCTTTCGACCTCGATGATGTTCGGACCGCCGGCAGCCTTTTCGGTCGCGAGGGCCGCGCCGGTGATCAACAGGCGAGCGTTGGCGACCGCGAGGCAGTAAGCGCGCTCGTCGCTGCTCAGCGCAGGGTTGATCGGGACTTCGACGGCGCCCGCCAGCATGACGCCGAAAGTGGCCGCAACGGCGTCGGCGCTGTTGCGGAACAATGTAGCCACGGCATCTGCCGGGCCGATCCCGGCGTTGATCAGGGCATCCGCAACGCCGGCAGCTTTGGCGAACAACTCCGCATAGGACGTTGTGCCGGCGGCGTCGACGACAGCCGGCCTGTTGCCGTAGCGGAGCGCGAGCGCGGAGAATTCGCCGGCCCAATGGATCGATTTCGATGACATGCTCGAACTCTCCGTCGAGACGATCCGCGTTGCTAGCCCGCGCCGTAGACCAGATTGGGCAGCCAGAGCGAAAGCTGTGGGACATAGGTGATGATCGCAAGGCACAGCAGCAGCAGGCCGAGGAACGGCAGAACGCCGCGCACCACTTCGGTGACCGGCGCCGTGGAAATCGTGGCCAGCACGTAGAGGTTCAGTCCGACCGGGGGATGAACCAGCGCGATCTCCATGTTGTGGGTGAAGACGATCGCGAAATGGACGGGATCGATTCCGAGCGGCTTCAGCGCAGGCGCAAGGATCGGCATTACCACCAGCAGCGTGGCGGCGACCTCGAGAAAGCATCCGAGCACGAGCAGCAGCACGTTGATCGCGAGCAGGAATTGCCAGGGATGAAGCTGGTTGTCGAGCGTGAACTTCACCAGCGAGGCCGGGATGCCCGAGTCCGTCATCCAGTGGCCGAATGCCAAAGCGGTCGCCACGATGATCATGATCGTCGCGGCACTCTTGATTGCCTCGGCGATCACCTCGAGTGTCTGGCTGACCTTGAAGCCGCGATAGAAGAACAGGCTGACGAGAAGAGCCACCGTGGCCGAGACCGCGGCTGCTTCGGTGACCGTCATCAGGCCGCCGTAGATTCCGACCATCACGATGAAGGGTACGCAAAGCGCGGGCAGGGCATTGAGACTCATCCGCACCAGTTCGGCGCGCGGCACGGACGGTTCGCGCGGCAGCTCGTATTTGTGCGAGTAGTAGAACACCCAGCCGAAGAACATCGCTGCCTGCAGCAGCCCGGGCATGATGCCGGCCAGGAACAGGCGCGGTACCGATTGCTCCGCGATCAGGCCGTAAAGAATCAGCGACAGGCTGGGAGGAATCACGATGCCGATGGTGCCGGAAGCGCCGACCACGCCAAGCGCAAAATGACGCGGATAGCCGCGCTCGATCATCGCCGGCACCAGAATGGTGCCCATGGCGAGCGCGGTCGCAACTGAGGAGCCGCAGATCGCGGCAAACAAAGTACATGACACCACTGTCACGAGACCGAGTGCGCCCCGCAATCGTCCGAACCAGGCGATCGCGACATCGACCAGCGCTTTGGCGACGCCGCCGCGCCGCATGAATGCGGCGGCCATCACGAACAGGGGCAAGGCCATCAGTGTGCTGGAATTCATTTCATCGGCGATCTTCTGCGCGATCGCCACCAGAGGCTGGTTGCTGAAGCCGAACAGGACCGCCGCGCAGAGACCCAACACCAGAAAGATCGGCATTCCCGCGCAGAGCAGCCCGAAGAACATCAGCAGGAAAAGCATCGTCCACATCGTGTCGGTCTCGTTGTTGCTGGACCTGAAGCGTCCCGATGAGGGACCACGACGGTCAGTTTGCCGATGGCAGATCGGTCATCAAGACGGCTGACGTCGTCGATCGCTCAGTGATCGTGAACGGCGATGACCATGGTGGCGGGATCGAAGCGGAATACGAGCAAATAAAGCTTGATGACGTAGCGCAACAGCATCAGCACGGCGCCGGTCAGGATGGCCGAGTAGTAGATCCACATCGGGAATTCGAGGCCCGTGATGCTGCGCTCGTCGAGGCTGCGGGCGACATCCGCAACCTGGAAGCCGCAATAGGCCAGGCCGCCACAAAACAAGATCGCGACACAGCAGTTGAATGCCTCGACCCATCTTTGCCCTTGCGGCGGCAACAGTCGCAGCACGACGTCGGGCCTGACATGCCCATCGGTCCGGACCAACTGGCTCGACGCCAGAAACACCGCCCAGACCGTCAGATAGACCACTACCTCCTCGCCATTGATGAAGGCGAAATTCTTGTTCACGTAGCGACCGATGACCTGAGCGGTCCCGACCGTCAGCGCGGCGGCACCAAGAACTCCTATCAACAGGAGTTCAAGCCTGTTCCAGATCTTCATCAGGGTGGCAATCAATGGCCGACGGTCGTTACATCCGCCTGCACCTGCTGCAGCAAGGCGGGCGAAATCCGCAACTCCTTCGCGATGCTGTCCTGCAAAGGCAGCATCTTGGCGCGGACCTCAGCGAGCGCGCTCTCGGACGGCGAAACGAACACGATGCCGTTCTTCTCCAGCGTGTGGCGTGCCTCGGTCTGAGCCTCTTCCATGCTCTTGCGGTAGACCTGGATGTTCTCCTGCCAGAGATCGATGACCAGCTTCTGGAGATCCGGCGGCAGCTTCTTGTAGAAGCTCTCGCTGATCATCGGCACGTAGAACCCGACGAATTCGCGATCCGCAAAGCCATACTTCACGCCGGATTCCCAGAGCTTTGCGCTGGCAAGGCTTTCATCGGTCGAGCTCAGCCCGTCGAACGTGCCTTGTGAGAGCGCCAGCGGAACGTCCGGCCAAGCTGTGACGTTCGGTGTTGCATTGAAGAACTTGGCTCGCGCCGATTGTCCCGCTCCGCCGGAGTTGCGGATCTTCATGCCGGCCTGATCGGCGAAGTCGCGGATCGCCTTGTTGGTGCTGTAGGTGTTTTGATATCCGAGCTGCAGCCAGGGGCCGAGCAATTTGACATCGAGCTTGCTCTCGAATTGCTTGTTGATGATCTCGCCGATCTTGCCGTCGGCAGCAGCATAGACGACCGGATAGGGCTGCCCGAAAAATGCCGGCAGCTGGAAGACGTCTGCATCGGGGACGAAGCCGGTCAGCACCCAGGTGCCGGGGATGGCCATCTCGACGGCGCCCTGACGCAGCGCCTTCACCACGTCGCGGTCGCGAAACAACTGGCCGCTGTGGAACAGCTCGGTCGTGATCCGGCCGCCGGATTTTTCCTGCAGCTTCTTCAGGTAGTCGGCGGCAGACAATGTCCGTCCGTGTGTCGCCGAGGTGTCCACCGAAGCCCGCAGCTTGAACTGGGGTTCGGCTGCTAGCGCTCCCTGGCTGCACTGAATCGCAAGCACGGCAAGCACGGCCGTCACGGCGCCCCGCATCATCGAGTTTCTCCCCTTGGCCGTCGTCTTCTGTCCGCGACGGGTCACGGAAGCTAACGGGCAGGCCAGGTTGATTCAAGTGGAACGTTTCATTGCGTGGGTGTATCAGTAGCGGTGCGTCGTTTGGAGTTCTGACGGATCGTTCGATCGACAGAGTAAATTACTGTTATTATTCATATTTATTGCATGTCCGGAACGGTGGCTCATCTCAAGCATAGCTGATCTGCCCTATTTTTCATGAAACGTTTCATTGACAAGGCGGCCTCCGCGCGCCTAGCGTCCCGGCGCCGAGCGATACGCGCGGCCCCGGAGCGGAACGCTTCGGGTTTCCACGCAACAAGTGGACGGCGCATGAGCCGCAACAAATTACGGGGGGAGTGATGAGCACTACGCGGAGAAATCTGCTGTTGTCCGGCATCGCCATCGGCGCTGCGCTGGCCAGTTCGAATGTTTCGGTGATGGCGGCGGGACAGGAATTGACGCTCGGCGTCGTTGGCGTTCTGTCGGGTCCCGCTGCGCAATGGGGCCTCGCGCTGCGCGGCGCGGTCGAGCTCGTCGCTGCCGAGGCCAACCGGGACGGCCTGATCAAGGTCGACGGGACGCCATGCAAGGTCAACGTCGTTGCCATCGACAGCAAGTACACGGCCGAAGGCGCCGCCGCTGCAGCCAACACGCTGGCAGGGCAGGGCGTTAAATTCATCATCGGCCCGATCGGCTCGCCCGAGCTCACCGGCGTGAAGCCGATCGCCAAGCGCAATTCGATGCTGGTGATGGGCAACGGCTACGCCAAGGATGCGCTATCGCCGCAGTTGCCGCTGGTCTTTCACATGGGGCCGGGTCCTTCGGGCTGGGCCGAGCCGATCATCAAGATCGCCAAGCAGAAGTTCGGCATGAAGAGCGTGGTGCTGGTCGCGCCGAACGACCAGGGTGGCACGGATATCGCGAGCGTCGACGCCGACGCATACAAGAGAACCGGCATCACCGCTTCCGAAGAATATTATCAGCGTGGCACCACCAATTTCGCGCCGATCGTGACCCGGATCATGAACGCGAAGCCCGACGCCGTCGATCTCGCTTCATCGCCCCCTGGCGACGCCGGCATCATCGTGAAGCAATTGCGTCAGGCTGGCTTTGAGGGACCGATCGGACGTCTCGGCGGTCCGGGATACACCGAAATCTCCCGCGTCGCCGGTGGCGACGAGGTGCTGAAGGACTTCTATTGGTACGAGCCGGTTCTCATCGACGAGAAAGTGCAATTGATCGCCGACGAGTACAAGAAGCTGCTCGGTGCCGAGCGGCCGGAAAACAATCTGTTCTTTCAGTGGGTCTCCGCCGCCCGCATGGTAACCAAAGCCATCGCCAAGGCCGGTACCATCTCGGACACGGCCAAGGTTGCCGAGGCCCTGCGATCGTTGCCGGTTGAGGATCCCAATATCGGTCCCGGTCATTGGATCGGGCAGGATTTCTTCGGCATCAACCAGGAACTGTCGTTCCCGTTCGGTGTCGGACTCGTGGAAAAAGGCAAGCTGCAACCGACCATCAGGGTCGAAGCGGCCGGCGGCAAGTAGCGGGTACTCCGTGCAAGGTTTTGTCGCCACCTGCCTCATCGGCATCAGCCTGGGTGCGCAGTACGCGCTGCTCGCCCTCGGCTTCACCCTGATCTTCGGCATTCTGGGAGTCGTCAACTTCGCGCATGGCGGCTTCTACGTTCTCGGAGGATATCTCGCCTATTCCGCGGTGACCTATCTTGGCATGCCCTACGCGCTGGCGGTGATCTGCGCGGCGCTGGGCACCACGCTGCTCGGATTCCTGTTCGAACGCTTCGTGCTGGATCGCGTGATCGACGATCATCTGGCGACGCTGATGCTGACGCTCGGCCTCTATTTGATGATGTCGAGCGGCATATTGGTGGTGTTCGGACCGCAATCTCCGGAGTTCGCCTTTCCATTGACCGGTGTCATTCACGGCCATGGCTTCTTTGTGCCGATCGAGAATCTCGTGGTGCTGGGCGTCTGCATCGTCGGGATCCTGTCGATCTACGGCCTGATCTATTACACCGATTTCGGCCGCGCGCTGCGAGCGCTGGCCGATGACCGCGCGGTGGCGACAGCGCAGGGACTGCGTCCCGCGATTCTGTTCCCGGCTGCCTTCGCCCTGGCGACGGGGCTCGCCGGCCTCACCGGCGCGCTGGTCACACCGATCCTGTCGCTCGCGCCGCATATCGGCGATCCCGTGCTGGCGACGTCCTTCCTGATCGTCATTCTCGGCGGTCTCGGTAGCGTCGGTGGTGCGACAGTCGCGGCTTTCATCGTCGGCATGGCGGAGGCGTTCTCTGCGGTCTATCTCGGTGGCTCGAAGGGCGCACTCGCGCTGTTCGTGCTCGTCCTGGTCATGCTGGTCGTCAAGCCATCGGGTCTGTTCGGTCACCGGGTTCGGGGAGCTTGAGCACATGACAGCCCGCACCCTTTCCAAGCGCGGCGACCTGGCCGAGGTAGCAAGCGTCGTGGTTATCGCGGTCGCCTTCGTAGTCCCCTGGCTCAGCCAGAACCCGATGGTCTATTCGCTGGCCAACCAGATGCTGATCGCGATTACGGCCGCGTTCAGTGTCTACATCATGCTGCGCATGAATCTGATGACCTTCGCGGTGCCGACCTTCATGGCAATCGGCGGCTACACCGTCGCGATCCTGGGGCTTCGTCACGGCGTGACCGATGTGCTGCTGCTGGGGCTTGCGAGCTTCGTGGTGCCGGCGCTATTTGCGCTGCCGCTCGGTGCGCTGGTGCTACGTCTGACGGGCGTCTATTTCGTGCTGGTCACGTTCGTCCTCACCGAGATCACGCAACTGTTGCTGTTTGAAACGCCGGGATGGACCGGCGGATCCAATGGACTGGTCGGCATGCCGGCCGTGACGCTGTTCGGGCTGGAGCTCGCCGACAACCGCGCGGTGCTGCAGGTCACGATCGGGCTGGCGCTCGCCGGCGCTATCGTCACCGCTGCGGTGACCCGCACGCTGCGCCAGCATTTCGCGGCGATCGAGGAGAACGAACTGCTCGCCCAGAGTCTTGGTCTCGTCGTCTGGCACTACAAGGCGTTCGGCTTCGCCATCGCGGCGGGTGTCTCCGGGCTCGCCGGCTTCGCCCTCGTCAACATGCTGCTGACTGCCCATCCGAGCTCGTTCAGCGCGCTGTCATCGGTCAACTACATTGCCTATGCGATCATCGGTGGGAAGAGCAGCATGCTTGGCCCGGTTGTCGGTGGCGCTCTGCTGATCTGGGCGGGAGACGTCTTCGCATTGCGCGGGGAGTATTCCCAGTTCCTGTTCGGCTTCCTGATCGTGGTGGTGGTGCTGGTCGCGCGCGAGGGCGTCGTCGGGACGATCCATCGCCTCGGCGTCCGCGTGCTTTCGCCATCGTCGCCGTCGCGGTCCTCCACCGTCGCCTCGTCGCCGACGCTGAGCGTGCCCAATGCGATGGAGCCCCTGCAATGACGACTGAACGCACCGGACGGACCGACGGCGGCGCGCTGCTCGAGGTCGCAGCCATCTCCAAGCGTTTCGGCGGGCTGCATGTCTTCGACAATGTCAGCTTCGCCATCCCGCCAGGCGACGTCCTTGGCGTCATCGGGCCGAATGGCGCCGGCAAGACCACGCTCATCAACGTCATTTGCGGCATGCTGCCGCCGACCATCGGCCGGGTGCGGCTCGACGGCAAGGATATGACCGGCAAGCCGCTGCATGCCGTCAGTCGCATGGGAATTATCCGCAGCTTCCAACAGACCAACACCTTCCGTACGGCATCGGTCCGCGAGAACATTTCGCGGGCCCTTCGCTTCAGCGGCAGTGGGCCCGGATGGGACAGCGTCGCGCCGCTGATCGACGAGTTCGAGCTCGAACCGCAGCTCGACGAGCAGAGCGACAAGCTGCCCTACGGGCTCCAGAAAATGCTGGGCCTCATTCTGGCTTGCGCCGCCCGGCCGAAAGTTCTCCTGCTCGACGAGCCGGCAGCCGGTCTCGAGCGGCGGGAGCGCCTGCGGGTCGATGCTTTCGTGCGCCACGTGAGGACGGAGCTCGGTTGCGGCGTCCTGATCGTCGAGCATGACATGGATCTCGTGCGCCGCCTCTGTCCGAGAATACTGGTGCTCGATTCCGGCCGTGTCCTGGCCGAAGGCGCTCCGGCCGACGTCCTGGCACGCAAGGATGTCATCGACGCCTATCTCGGGACGGTGGACGAGGAGGCGGCCTGATGCTGGCGGTGAAAGACCTCGAAGTCCGCTATGGTGGCATCACGGCAATCAGCGGCGTCTCGATCGACGTCGCCGAGGGCGAGACGGTCCTGCTGATCGGCGCCAATGGCGCCGGCAAGTCGAGCCTGATCAACGCCATCATCGGTCTGGTCCAGGCCTCGCACGGCAGCGTGCGCTTCGCAGGCCGTGATCTCAGTGCCGTATCCTGCGATCGGCGCGCGCGGGCCGGAATTGGGTATTCGCCCGAAGGGCGCCGCGTGTTCCCGACCATGTCGGTCGCTGACAATGTCCTGAGCGGCGCCTGCTGGCACGGCGGAGCGAGCCAGCGCCAAGCCTGGGCCTGGCTCTGTGGCATCTTTCCGATCCTGAAGGAGCGCGCCAGCCAGCCGGCCGGACAATTGTCGGGGGGACAACAGCAGATCGTCGCCCTGGCGCGCGCCATGAGTTCATTTCCCAAGCTGCTGCTGCTGGATGAACCCTTTCTCGGGCTCGCGCCGGTGTGGATCGCGCAGATCAGCGAGGCGATCCGCCATATGCAACAGCGCGGCACGACCATTCTCATGACCGAGCAGATGGCGCGTCCGGCGCTCAAGCTTGCCACACGCGGCTACGTGATGCGCGGCGGCGAGGTCAAGCGGAGCGGCACCGTTGCCGAAATTCGCGACGTTGCGCTTGCCGAGGAGTATTTGTGATGTCCGCTACCTTGAACGCCACTGCGCTGCTCGGGACCTTCGCCGCAACGACGTCGGCGAGCGAACTGTCGCCGGATGTCGCCACGAAGGCAGCCATTTGCCTGCTCGACTCGCTGGGGCTGGCGCTCGCGGCGCGGCACGAGCCGACGGCCGCGGCCGCGCGCGCGATGGCCGCGGAGGTGCTGCCTGGACCGCGCACCGCGCGCATCTGGGCGAGCGGCAAACATGCCGCGCTGTCCGAGGCGGTTCTCGCCAACGGCATTGCCGTTCACGCCCATTTTCAGGACGACACCGACCACGATTCATGGACGCACCCGGGATCCCTGATTGCGCCGGTCGCGGTGTCGCTTGGCGAAACGCTGGATGCGCCGCTGCGCACCGTATTGACCGCTCTCACGGTCGGCTATTCCGCGCTCAAATGGCTTGGTGCGGGTGAAGTCGTTGCCCGCGGCCTGATCGGCCGGGGCGTGCGGACCAGCCCGACCTTCGGCACGATCGGCGCCGCTGCGGCGGCCGCCGCCGCACTTGCACTCGATCCACCGAGGTCCACCAGCGCGGTTGCGATCGCGGCCTGCACGACCGGCGGCACGCTGGAGCCGGTGCGCTGCGGCTCCGACGAATGGCGCGTACAGAACGGGCGCGCCGCCCAAGGTGGGCTGGTGGCCGCGGAGCTTGCGGCGCGCGGCATCCAGGGGGCGCCCGATGCGCTGGAAGGACCGAAGGGGTTGTTGCGCTCGCTTGCCGGCCTCGATCGCGCGCCAGAACAATGGCAGCGGGGCCCCGATGTCGCGACGATGATCGGCATCATGGCAAAGCCGTTCGCAACCCTGGGCGATAACATGTCGGCGGTGCTGGCGGCGCATGTGCTCTACCGCGACGGCATCGATCTGTCGCAGGTGAAGCGGATCACCGTGACGATCTGGGAGCCCTATACGCAATATCCGGGAACGTCCTTCAAGGGACCGTTCACGCGGACGGTACAGACCCAGGCCAGCACCGCCTTTGCGGTCGCCGCCATGCTGCGCTACGGCCGCCTCGACTACGAGATGGGCGTCGAGCACCGCCAGGACCGGGAGATCATGGCACTCGTCGAAAAGACGATCGTCGAGCCGGATGCGATCGGTACCCATCTCGACGCGACCGTCGAGCTGGAGATGGAAAATGGTGGGCGTCTTCGCCGGACCGCGCGCGAGGCGCCCAAGGTTCTGGTGTTCCAGGACGAAGCCCGCGCCACCGAGGTTTTCGATAGCCGACTGGCCGGCACCGGAATTCCGGCCGACGAAGGCGCCAGCCTTGCGGCCGAGGTTTTCGCCTCGGCACGTAGCGGCGGATCGATGCCTGTGCGCAGGCTGCTCGACCGCCTGACCCGATCTCAAAGGGATGCGATCCAATGAAACTTGGACTTGAAGGCAAGACTGCGATCGTCACCGGCGGCAGCAAGGGCATTGGTCTCGAGACCGTACGCTTGCTGGCGGAGGAGGGTGTCAAGGTTCTGGTCTGCGCGCGCCGCGAGGACGCGCTGGCCGAATGTCGTTCTGACGTCGAGCGGAGCACCGGCGTCAAGGTCGAAACGCTGTCGCTTGATGTGACCGATCTGAAGCAGATCGAGCGGCTGCCGGCGGTCGCCCGCGACCGTCTCGGCCGCGTCGACATCCTGGTCAACAATGCCGGCACCGGTACCTACAAGCCGTTCCTCGAAGTCACCGACGAGGAATTGCAATACGGCATGGCGATCAATTTCTTCGCTCAGTTCCGTATCTGTCAGCGCATCATCCCGATTATGATCGAGCAGAACGGCGGCAGCATCGTCAACGTGTCGGGCGAGACCGGGATCATGGTGACGATGCCGCCGTTCCTGTCGTCATGCACCGGTCCGGCCAAGTCGGCCGAAATCCGCTTCTCCAAGATTCTCGCCAACGAATTCGGGCCGCACAACATTCGCGTCAACTGCGTCGTTCCCGGTTTCGTCAATACTCCGGAACGTTTTGCAAAATGGGAGCGCGAACTCGCCAAGCGCAATCTGGGCGAAGAGGAGGCGGAAGCCGAACGCAAGCGCTGGTCGGAAAACAATTCGATGCGCAACACGCGCTGGGGCACGCCGGAGGAACTCGCCAATTTGATCGTCTTCGCGCTGTCCGACCGCGCGAGCTTCGTCAACGGCGCGGTGCTGGTTGCCGACAATGCGCAGGATAAGTCGTGAAAGCGACGCCGCTCGACATGATGAATCGATTGATGACAACAGGAACGGCGGCGGCCCTTGCGGCAGCCGGGAGGATTTGATGGACGTTGACAAGCCGCTCGCTGGTATCACCGTGGTTGAACTCGGACACAGCGTGGCCGCCCCCTATGCCGGACTGATTCTGGCCGATCTCGGCGCCCGTGTGATCAAGGTCGAAAATCCCAAGAGCGGCGATTATGCGCGTGGCTGGGGGCCGCCGTTCTGGAACGGAACGGCAAGTGTGTTCCATAGTCTCAATCGCGGCAAGGAAGGCATCACCGTCGATTTCGGCGCGGCGGAGGATTGCGAGAGGCTGAAGTCGCTGATCCTGAACGAGGCCGATGCCGTCATCCAGAATCTGCGACCCGGCATTCTGGACAGGTTTGGTCTCACCGCGGATGCACTCAGCGCCGCGAAGCCATCGCTGATCTGGTGCGACATCGGCGCGTTCGGCGCCAAGGGGCCGCTCGCCAGCAAGCCCGGCTACGATCCGCTCGCCCAGGCCAGCACCGGCATCATGAGCGTCACCGGCGAGGGCGGCCGGCCGCCGGTGCGTGTCGGCGTCTCGCTGGTCGACATGGGGTCCGGCATGTGGGCAGTGATCGGCATGCTCGCCGCGTTGGTGGCGCGCAACAAGGGCGGTCAGGGCCGCAGCGTTGCGACCTCGCTTTACGAGACCGGGCTCGCGTGGATGACGGTTCCGCTGGCCGGCTATGCGGCGTCAGGTGAGGTGCGCAAGCCCTATGGATCGGGCACCGCGGAAATCGCGCCCTATCAGGCATTTGAGGCGTCCGACGGATGGCTGATGATTGCCGCCGGCAACGACAATCTGTTCCGCAAGCTGTGCGTGGCGTTGAGTCTCGAGGCGCTTGCGCATGATCCTGACTTCGCGACCAACGCGGCAAGGGTCGTCAACCGCGAACGACTGATCCCGCAAATCGCGGCCGCGGTGCGTAAGTATACGGTCGATGCGCTTGGCGGCATTCTCGACGGAGCCGGGGTTCCCAATGCACCGCTGCTGACCACCGATCAGGTTGCGGAGCATCCGCAAACCCGCGCCCTCGACATGATGGTGCGATGTGCTGGCGACGATATCGATCTTGTCGGCGTTCCGCTTGCCTTCGACGGTATGCGACCGCGCGCACGCACCGCTGCGCCGGCGCTCGGCCAGCACAATGCCATTCTTCGAAAGCCTGCGAGCAAGGGAGCCATCAATGCGAACTGACTTCCAGACCATCAAGGTCGAACGGCGTGATGGCGATATCCTGCTGGTGACGTTGCACCGGCCGGATGCGTCCAATGCGATGAACACCCAGATGGGCCTCGATCTGGTGGAACTGTTCGAGGGCTTCTCGACCGACATCGAGGGGTTGCGCGCGGTGATCCTGACCGGACACGGCGACAAGGCGTTCTGCGCCGGGGGCGATCTGAAGCAGCGCAACGGCATGACGGACGAGGCTTGGCAGGCGCAGCATCTGGTTTTCGAGCGCATGCTGCGCGCTCTGCTGGGCTGTCCGATTCCCCTGATCGGCGCGATCAATGGTGCGGCCTATGGCGGCGGCTGCGAGATCGCCGCGGCGCTCGACTTCGTCTACGCCTCGACCAATGCACGCTTCGCGCTGACCGAAGTGACGCTCGGCATCATGCCGGGTGGCGGCGGCACGCAGAATCTGCCGCGCGCCGTCGGCGAGCGCCGCGCCAAGGAATTGATCCTGTCCGGGCAGCCGTTCTCGGCTGCCGAGGCCGAGCAGTGGGGGCTGGTCAATCGGGTGCTGCCGCCAGGGGAGCTGCTGGAGGCGACCTTCGCCATCGCCCATCG
Source organism: Bradyrhizobium sp. BRP56 (assembly GCF_020194035.1). Lineage (NCBI taxonomy): Bacteria > Pseudomonadati > Pseudomonadota > Alphaproteobacteria > Hyphomicrobiales > Nitrobacteraceae > Bradyrhizobium > Bradyrhizobium sp. BRP56. Next base: position 311,199 of record NZ_JADYVV010000001.1, on the reverse strand, counting down.
CATCGCTGCCAATGGCCCGATCTCGGTGCGCCAGGCCAAGCAGGCGATCCATCGCGGTTTGCAGATGTCGCTCGCCGATGGCCTCGCCTTCGAGATCGAGGCCTACAACCGTCTGGTCCCGACCGCGGACCGGCGCGAAGGGGTGCTGGCGTTCAATGAGCGCCGCAAACCCAACTTTCAAGGCAAGTAGGAGGAGGCGCGAAATGCGTGAGAAAGCTCATGTTCGCGAGGTCGGACCCCGCGACGGCATTCAGATGGTCAAAACCATCCTCCCGAGCGCGCGCAAGCTGGCCTGGTGTCGTGGCGCGGTGGAGGCCGGAATCCGCGAGATCGAGGTGACCTCGTTCGTGCCGGCCAAGGTGATCCCGCAATTTGCCGATGCGGAGGAGGTGGCCCGCGGCGCGTTGGCGATGCCTGGCTTGCGGCCGTCGGTTCTGGTTCCGAATCTGAAGGGGGCCGAGCGTGCCTTCGCGCTCGGTGTGCCAATCGTCAACTACGTGCTGTCGGCGAGCGAGGAGCACAACCAGGCCAATGTTCGCCGCAGCACAGAGGAGTCGCTGCAGGACTTCGCGCGCATCGCCGCGGCGCGCGATCAGCGCCCCGGAGCACGAATCGGACTTGGCGCGGGCATCGCGACCGCATTCGGCTGCACCATCTCGGGGGCGGTATCGGAGGCACGAGTGGTTGAGATCGCGGTGCGGCTCGCCGGGATGGGCGCCGACGAGATCATCGTCGCCGATACGGTCGGCTATGGCGATCCGGGTCAGGTTCGCCGCCTGATGGGCGCGGTGATCGCAGCGGTGCGTCCACTACCGGTCGCCTGCCACTTCCACGACACGCGCGGTCTCGGTCTCGCCAATGTGACGGCGGCACTGGATGCGGGTGTACGCGCGTTCGATGCATCCCTCGCCGGACTCGGCGGCTGCCCGTTCGCACCCGGCGCCACCGGCAACATCGACACCGAGGACACCGTCTTCCTGCTCGAGCAACTCGGTTTCGATACCGGCGCCGATGTCGAGCGGCTGGTTGCCTTGCGACGCGAGGTCGAGAGCTGGCTGCCCGACGAACGGTTCTCCGGCGCGATCGCCCGCGCCGGCCTGCCCAAAACGTTCCGCGTGTCGGCCAGCGCCGCCGCCTGAAAGGATATGACATGAACTATCACGACGCCGCCCAAACCGCCGACATGGAGGTCACCGTCGCGTTGGGCGAAGATTTCTCCGACTTGCGCAACACGGTGCGGCAGATCTGCAAGGGCTTTCCGGGCGAATACTGGCGCAAGCTCGACGATCAAAGCGCCTATCCGACCGAATTCGTCGCGGCTTTGACGGAAGCGGGATTCCTCGGCGCGCTGATTCCGGAGGAATATGGCGGTTCGGGCCTGCCGCTGCGGGCGGCCGCGGTGATCCTCGAAGAGATCAATGCGAACGGCTGCAGCGCCAGTCCCGCGCATGCCCAGATGTACATCATGGGTACGTTGCTCCGTCACGGCAATGAAACCCAGAAGCGGACCTACCTGCCGGAAATCGCGGCGGGACGGCTGCGGCTGCAGGCCTTTGGCGTAACCGAGCCCAATACCGGCTCCGATACCACCCAGCTCAAGACTCGCGCCGAGCGTCAGGGGGATGTCTATGTCGTCAACGGCCAGAAGGTCTGGACGTCGCGCGCGCTGCACTCCGACCTGATGCTGCTGCTGGCGCGCACCAGTCCGGTCGATCAGGTGAAGCGGCGCACCGACGGACTTTCGGTGTTCCTCGTCGACTTGCGTGAGGCCAAGGGCAACGGCGTCGAAATCCGCCCGATCAAGGCGATGGTCAATCACAATACGACAGAGGTGTTCATCGAGAACCTGAAAGTGCCGGCCGCCAATCTCATCGGGGAGGAAGGCAAGGGCTTTCGCTACATCCTCGACGGCATGAACGCCGAACGGATCCTGGTCGCCTCTGAATGCGTCGGCGACGGGCGCTGGCTGCTCGGCAAGGGCGTCGCCTATGCCAATGAGCGGCGCGTCTTCGGACGATCGATCGGCCAGAATCAGGGCATCCAGTTTCCACTGGCGCGTGCCTACGCCGAACTCGAAGCCGCCGACATGATGTGCCGCCGCGCCGCCGCGCTGTTCCAGGCCGGGCAGCCCTGCGGAGCAGACGCCAACATCGCCAAGCTGCTGGCGTCGGAGGCCACCTGGAAAGCGGCCGATACGACATTCCAGACCCATGGCGGCTTCGCCTTTGCGCAGGAATACGACGTCGAGCGCAAATGGCGTGAGGTCCGTCTTTACCAGACAGCCCCGATCTCGACCAACATGGTGCTGGCCTATGTGGCGCAGCACGTGCTCGGTCTTCCGCGTTCCTACTGAGGAGACGACCCATGCTGGATATCACGCGTCAGACGGCGAATTTTGTAGCCGGCCTCAAGCTGTCCGATCTGTCCGGCCGCTGCCGCGAGGCGGCGCGGACCGGCATCATCGACTGCGTCGGCGTCATGATCGCTGGTGCCGCCGAGCAGCCGGTGCGGATCGTGTCGGCGATGGTGGCCGCGTCCACCCAGAACGACGGCGCACCCGAGGTTCCGTCGGGTCGCAATCTCGCGGCGCCGGATGCCGCGCTCGTCAACGGCGTCGCGGCGCATGTGCTCGACTATGACGACGTGGCGCTGGCCGGACATCCGAGCACTGTGCTGGTGCCGGCCATCCTGGCCGAAGGCTGGTCGCTCGACTCCAGCGGCGCCGACGCGCTAGCCGCCTATGCCGCGGGCTACGAAGTCTGGGCGCAGGTCATTGCGTTGGAGCCCGGTCACCTCCATGAACGCGGCTTTCACCCGACGGCCGTGATGGGCGCGCTCGCCACCGCGGCCGCCTGTGCTCGGCTGCGCAAGCTTGACTCCACGAAGACCGCGCATGCGATCGCGATCGCCGCCTCGCTCGCCTCCGGACTGGTCGCCAATTTCGGCACCATGACCAAATCGCTGCATGCCGGCCGCACCGCCCAATCCGGCGTGCTTGCCGCGCGCCTTGCCGATCAGGGATTTACCGCATCGCTGGACGTGCTCGAGCACCAAACCGGCTTCCTGCGTGCCCATTCGCCATCGGGCACGCCGGATATTGAAAACGGCACGATCGATATCGGCCGCAACTGGCGGCTGGCCGATCTCGGCATCAATGTGAAGCGCTATCCGACCTGCTATGCGACCCATCGTTCGATCGACGCGATGATTGGCCTGGTGAATGCGCACAAGCTCAAACTCGACGACGTGAAGGAAATTCGGGTCCACACCGGCGTCACCCAAAGGCTGATGTTGCGCAACACCAATCCGCAGACCGGTCTCGAGGCCAAGTTCAGCATGGAATTCGCGATGACCGCCGCGCTGATCGCCGGCCGCGTCGGGCTGTCCGAGCTCACTGATGAGTTCGTCTCGCGGCCGGATGTCGGCGCTACCTTCGCCAAGGTCCGCTGCACGACGACCGACGAGATCATGCCGGGCGACCAGCCGTTCGCGCCGGCCGACCGCGTCAGCGTTGTATTGACGTCGGGCGAGGTGCTTGAGCACGCGCCGGTGGTTCATGCCAAGGGCAGCTGGCAGCGCCCGCTTTCACGCGACGAACTGCAGGATAAGTTCATGGACTGCGCGACCCGGGTGTTCAAGCAAGGACAGGCCGCAGCACTGTTCGAGCAGCTCTGGAATATCGAGGACCTCGGGTCGATCCGCTCGCTTCGCCTGACCAACGACCGGGGCGACGCATGAGCGCGGCAATGCCTGGGAAGGGATCGACGCCGCGCATCTGGCACCAGTCGGTCAACGAGCTCGATCATCTCGAAGTCTACAAGCGCGCGCTCGAGGCCCATGCGGCGGAAATCCTTGGCGACGACGCCGAGGTCGTCGTCCACGGGCTTCCGTCCGGATCATACGCCGGCGCTTCGGCCACTGCGGTGCTAGGCAATGCATTCGCCTATCACCGCATTCTCAGCCGGGTGATCGACAATGCGATCACCGCCGAGCGGCAGGGTTATGATGCCTTCGTGATCGGTTCGTTCAGCGAGCCGTTTCTGCGCGAGATCCGCTCCGCGGTGGATATTCCCGTCGCCTCGCTGACCGAGAGTGGTCTTCTGGTCGGCTGCTCGCTCGGCAGCTATGTGGCGTTGATCTCCAATGCGCCGGCGGTGCAGTGGATGACGAAGGTTGCTGTCGATAAGCACAAGCTCGCCGCCCGTGTGCTGGAGGTTGCGGCGATGGATCCGCCGCTCGACGAGCCGCAACTGGCGCGCGCTTACGTCGATCCGGCTCCGGTCATCGCAAATTTCACCGCCGCGGCCGAGCGCCTGGTGGCGCGCGGCGCTGACGTCATCATTCCGGCGGAAGGTGTGCTGGCGGAACTCCTGGTTCGTCACGGCGTCCACCGCATCGCCGGTGCTCCCGTGATGGACGTGTTTGCCGTCACCTGGGCCTACGCGCTGATGCAGATCAGGCTCTGGTCGAAGGCGCAACTTGGCGTGGGCCGGAGCTGGCACCACAGGCGCGACGATCCAGCGATCGTTGCAAGATTTTGGCAAGGGGACGCACAATGAGCACTTCACCCTCAACGCAAGTCGCAGGAGTCTATCACCGCAGGCTTGGCGATGCGCTGGTCACCGGCCTCAGCGACGGTTACGTCGACATGGGATACACGATCTTTCGCAATATCCCCGAGGAGGAAACCAAAGCCATCCTGGCGCGCGATCATCGCACCTCGCCGCCGCGCATCTCGGTCAACGCCTTTGCCGTGCGCATGGACAACCGGACCTACCTGATCGACTGCGGATCTGCGGATCTGATGGGGCCGACCTGCGGCCGTCTGCCGGCAAATCTCGCTGCCGCCGGCATCGATCCGGCCTCAGTCGACGCGGTGCTGCTGACTCACGTCCATCCCGACCATTCCAACGGGCTGACAGATGCCGCAACCGGAACGCGGCTGTTTCCCAACGCGGAAGTCATCGTCCATGAGAACGAGATCAATCACTGGTTCAACGACGAGGCGATGGCCAAGGCGGCAGAGCGGCCCCGGCGCCGCTATTTCGAGGCCGGCCGCACCCAGCTGAAGCCCTATATGGCTGCCGATCGCGTCAAGACTTTCCGGAAGGGCGAGGTGCTCCCGGGCGTCACGGCGATCCCGATCCACGGTCATACCCCCGGCCACGCCGCCTATGTCGTATCGCGCGGCGGCGAATCAATGGTGGTTTGGGGGGACACGGTCCATGTGCCGGAGATCCAGGTTGCACGTCCGGAAGTGACGATGGAATTCGACACCGACCCCGAGGCCGCCGCAGCCGCTCGTCAGATGATGTTCGACATGGTGGTCACAGACGACATGCTGGTCGGCGGCATGCATCTGCATTTCCCCGGGTTCGGACATATGCGGCGCGAGGCAGGGCGATACAGCCTGGTGGCGGAGCAGTGGGCGTTCGAAGTATGAGCCGCAGTATCGTCGAAGCCGACGCCATCTGATCGTTTCCGGAACAAGGACGGGAGGCCAGGCCGTTTGGATCACGTTGGAGAAATGCACAAATCATTTGCCTTCGGCCGGCGGATAGCACCTGCGGCCGAATTGGCTTCCGCGTATTGTACAGGGGATTGAGGTCTCAGCCCCGGTGATGGTGATGGCAGAACAGCAAACGGCAGGTCGCGGAAGCAAATTGACGATCCGCGACGTGGCGACCGCAGCGGGCGTTTCGACCGGCACGGTGTCGCGGGTGCTCAATGCCAATGCCACCGTCCATCCCGACATCCGCCGGAAGGTCCAGCGCGCAATCGATGATCTGGGCTATACGCCGAACGCGGTGGCGCAGAGCATGCGCATCCGGTCGACCCACACGATCGGCTGCATCTTGCGTGAGATCAACATTCCGCAACTCGCCGGCTTCGTCAAAGCCGCGCACGACGTGCTGGACGAGGTCGGCTTCTCGCTGCTCATCTCCAACTCGGAAGGCCGCAAGGAGCGTGAGCGGGAGCTGCTCAGCCGGCTGTCGAGGCGGCAGGCCGACGGCGTGATGATGGGGCCGTACACGCCGGTCGCCGGTGAGTTCGAGGCCTTCCTGCGCGATCTCGATATTCCGATCGTGCTGATCGATCGTGATCAGCCGGATTGGACTGATGCCGTTATGGCCGATCACGCCGAAGGGATGCGCGTCGCGGTCAGTCATTTGCTCGATCTTGGTCATCGGCGGGTGGCGCTGATCACCGGCGACGCCGGGCTCTATCCGGCGCGCGAACGCGTTCGCGGCTATCAGGAGGCTTTTGCCGCGCGAAATCTCGAGCCTGATCCTTCGCTCGTTCACGCCGGGAGCTTCCTGCCCGGCGCGGGATTTCGTATCACCTCGGCATTGCTCGGCCAGCGCAACCCTCCGACCGCGATCATTTCCGGCGGCATCGACATGTTGTCGGGCGTGCTGCGCGCGGTGCGCGGGCGAGGCCTGCGGATACCGGAGGACGTGTCGCTGATCGCGTCAGGCCATTCCGAGCTCGCCGAGCTCGTCTCACCGGCCGTCGCCATCATCGGCTGGGATCAGGCGGAGGTCGGCCGGATTGCGGCCGGCATGCTGCTCGATCGCATCCGAAACGACGGTCCGCACGAGCCGCGGCGCGTGCTCGTGCCCAACGAGTTCATCCCGCGCGCGTCGCTGGGGCCCCCAAGACGTACCTGAAGACTTGCCGTCCATGGCACGACCGGACGGCCATAGCATGCAAGGAGACAGTTCCATGAGTGGCGAAATGATCAACGGCAAAGAAGACGAGCGGCCGATGCTGTTCCAGCCACTCACGATTCGAGGCCTTACGCTGAAGAACCGCCTCGTCGTGCCGCCGATGGTCCATTACAGCTGCGAACCGGGAAATACCTGCGGAGCGTTTCATCTCGTACATCTTGGTCGCTATGCGCTCGGTGGATTCGGGCTCGTCTTCGTCGAAGTGACGGCGGTGGAGGAAGTCGGACTCACCAACGAAAACGATCTCGGCATCTGGAATGACGAGCAGGCCGAGAGCTTCAAGCCGCTGGTCGCCTTCATGAAGCGTCAGGGGACGGCGATCGGCATTCAGATCGGCCATGGCGGCCGCAAGTCGTCGGCACAGTCCGCCATGCAAGGCATGGGGCCGCTGACCGAAGAGAATCTGAAAGCCGGCGCCAGGATCTGGCAGCCGGTCGGCCCGACCGCCGAACCGGTCGCCAAGGGCTGGCTGACGCCACGGCAATTGACCACCGCCGAGTGCAAGGCCATGGTCGGCACCTGGGCAGCCGCTGCAAGGCGGGCGGTAGCCGCCGGGTTCGACACCATCGAGATCCACACCGCGCACGGCTATCTGCTGGCCTCGTTCCTGTCGCCGGTCTCCAACACACGTAATGACGAGTATGGCGGCGACCGCGCCGGGCGCATGCGTCTGCCGCTCGAGATCGTCGAGGCGGTGCGCCGCGAAATGCCGGCGGATATGCCGCTGTTCGTGCGCGTCTCGTCCGTCGACGGCACCGTCGAGGGCTGGAACATGGATGATACGGTCGCCTTCGCGCGCGAGCTGAAGGCGCGCGGCGTCGACGTCGTCGACTGTTCCTCCGGCGGAATCTCCGGCGCAGCTACGGCAGCGCAAGTGCCGCGCAGCCTCGGCTTCCAGGTTCCTTTCGCCGAGCGCGTGCGTAAGGAGGCGGATGTCACCACCATGGCCGTCGGCATCATTCTCGAGGCGCAGCAGGCCGAGGCCATCCTTCAGAAAGGCCAAGCCGACCTCATTGCCGTCGGGCGGCAATCGCAGTTCAATCCCAACATCGCCCACCACTGGGCGCACGATCTCGGCATCAACAGCCGTTTCGAAGATTGGTCGCCCGAGTTCGGCTGGTGGCTCGAGAAGCGGATCAAGACTCTCCAGGGCTTTGCCACGCCGACGGGCGTCGTTACGCGTCACTCCTGACCGGCGTCACACACATCGCTCGCAGCCGGTGAACGGAACGCCGTCCACGGCATCGCTGCTATCCTTGAGGATCCGCGGTGCCGCGCGACGGGTATCGCAGCGCGGGTCCAGCAGCGCGTTTCAGGTTCGCTGCTGAACCTGCGCCGAGTAGATATCGGCGAAGCGGTCGCACAACAGGTTCTTCTGCACCTTCCCCATCGTGTTGCGTGGAAGTAACTCGACAAGGACAATCGAACCGGCTTCTTCGCTTTCAGCCGGATTCCGACAAGCGGCGGAATCATTTCGTGGAAGGTCCGGGTTTTTACGGACTGAGCGTTAACGCTGCCGCACGAGCACAAAGGTGGGGGTCTTGTCAGGAAGCGATTTGGCCATTTTAATCGAGAGATTGCAGTACGTTATTCTTATTGTAGAGCGCATTTCCGATGAAAGCCATCGAGCAGATTGTTGCCGGCTACGTTTCGTTGAAGGATCGCCAAGCCCTGGAAAAGCTGAGGCACCATCGTCAGCAATTGCTGGATGATGTTCAGATGCACACCACTCCAGGGTTCAAGCCGTCGATCGTGAGCGATATCCTCCGCGAGGAGATCGAGGTCATCGAAGGCGCGCTAGCGCGCGTAGATGAGGATCGATCATTGCCATGAGCAAAAACTTCGACGAGATCGAGACACTGAAACCAATGGCCTGCAGTGCCATCACCGATCCCAGTCTGAGGATGATATACGAAGCTATCCGCGGCGCGCTCGAGGCCGACGATGAATTCGAGGCAAGCGGCAAAGATCCCAAATTCCGAGTCCGATCGACGGCCGAATGGAAGCGGCATGCCCGCGATCTTGAGGCGGAGATGTTGAAGCGAGGGCTCGAGTTCGACGTTATCGATTGGACGAATGGTCAGAGTGAGCGGCGAGGAAGCCGGTGAAGGCACTCGCTGATCATGCGTAAACGCCGTTGCGATGGCACCAACGGACAAACGTGTAGATGGACCAGACCCGCGACCAGTACATGCCGGGCGCTCCGTCGAGAAAGGCTCGCCAGAGTCGCTCAACCGCGTCGGGATTCAGGCCGGTAGGTGCGATCGCTTGCGGATCGCGCATGGTTCGATCCATGGCGTCCTTCAATCCGCGGCGAATCCACCGGTCAAAGGGCATGACGAAGCCGGTCTTTGGGCGCTCGAAGAGCGCAGGATCGAGACCGCGCAATCCGATCCGCCGAAGCATATCTTTGCGCCCCAAGGGCTGATATCGCGCTTGGTCCGACAGAGCGTCGACGCTTTCAAACAATACGTGGTCGACCAGCGGAACGCGCTGCTCGAGCGAACTGGCCATGCTTGCTGCATCATTGTCGCGCAGGAGGCGTTCACCCAAAAAGAGACGTTGTTCCATCACGCTAATAGCGGAAACAGGGGTGCGGCCTGCCGTTTCGGCCGTCAGCCGCCGGCGCATCGCGTCGGGAAGGCCTTCTACGAGCGCGCCCGCGAAATCCGGTGCAAGCAATTCACCCTGAAATCCAGGCAGGAAGAGCGCGTAGGCCATCTGGTATAACGCCAGCAGATCCTCGCTACGATCGACCATATCCGGAAGCTTCGCCCAGCGCGTTTGAGGCGGCACGGGATGCGAGGATCGTCGTAGGGGCCAAGTCAACAAAGCCGCAGCCCTGGCTTGCCATTTTCTGGGAAATGCGCGGCCCCGATGACACCACTGCTGCAAGATCGGAAGATCGCGGTACGTCGGATACCCGCCGAACAGCTCGTCACCCCCGGTTCCTGACAACGCGACGGTAAAGCCTGCTTCGCGGATGGCCCGGGAGATGAAATAGGCGTTCAGTCCATCGAAGGTTGGCTGGTCGAGACTATCGAGGGCGTCGTCCAGACTGTCGACGAACCGCTGCTCGGACAACACCACCTCATGATGCTGAGTGCCGATTGCCGCAGCGGTCTGCCTTGCGAACGGCGCTTCGTTGAACTGCTGGTCCTCGAACGCGAGCGTGAAAGTATGAACCGGGGCGTCAGCGGTCAGTTGCGCGAGATTTGCCATCGCGGACGAATCGATGCCGCCCGACAGGAAGACCGCGAGCGGCACATCACTAGCGAGGTGAAGCTTCATCCCTTCGTCGAGGATCGAGGCAAGCGTCGATTCGTCCATTGTCGGTTTTGGCGACTCTCCGGGAATGCGCCAGAAATCGTGCTCGCTTATTTTACGGCCTGTCCCGTCAAACTCGGCGTAATGACCCGGTGCAAGAAGTTCAACGCCCTGGACGGCGGTGCAAGGGCCGACAACAAACCCGTTCCATACGTTGCTCGCAACCGCCTGCGGATCAAGACGCGGCGTTCCGAGCAGGCCTGAGGCCAGCAATGCGCGCAATTCGGATGCAAATATCAGCGACCACGTCGTGTTCGGATTGCTGGACTGCGCGATATAGAGCGGCTTGATGCCGAGCTGGTCGCGCGCAAGCAGAAGTCGTCGCTGTTGCGGATCCCAGCTTGCAAATGCGAACATGCCGCGCAGCCATCCGACTGCCTCCAGGCCATGCAGGCCGAGTGCCCGCAGCATGACGGCGGTGTCGCCGCTAGACCGAAAAGATTGTCCTTCGCTCTCGAGGCGTTTGCGCAGGGCGACATAGTTGTAGATTTCGCCGTTGAACGAAATCACGTACCCGGTTGTATCGTCCACCATCGGTTGAGCGCCGGCGGACGACAGATCAAGGATCGAGAGGCGGCGGTGATCAAGCATGACGCCCCAGCCGCGGGCATCCGGCGTTGAAGCCCACGAGCCATGGCCGTCCGGCCCGCGATGGATCATGGCCTCGCTCATCCGAGCGAGCGCGGCCCGGTTGTTTTCGTCAAGCCGGCCGATGATACCCGAGATACCGCACATTCAATCGTCGCCTTCGCGGCTTGAGCTTGAGCTGGCCCGCACGAGGTAACGTTGCGGAGAACCTACCAAGACTGCTTCGGCAATGCTTCTACGTCGAAAATCCAAGCGGATAAATGGACACGCCGCCTTTCTATCATTGTTTCGTTAAGAGGAACGAGGCAACTATTAACGCAAGGCTTCGGCTTAAGCATTGAGTAAGCCGAGCTATGTGAATGTGGGCCCCAGCGAGCATCTCAGTACCTGTCGACGTCGGCAGGCAGGTTTGGATCGATGCACTCAGACCGCCTAAACATTCTGTTCGTGTCACAGATGCCTGCGAGCCCGCCGCGGATCGGCGCGCAGGCACGTATGCACGGTTTGATGACGGAATTGGCTCAGCGCCATGACCTGACGGCAGTCATGCTCGTGGATGACGAGCACGACATCGAGGAATGCCGAACTGCCATGCAGGCCTATTGCCGCAAGGTGGTGCTCGTGCGTAACCCGTTCGGTCGCGATGGGATGCCGAAGCGCTTGCTTCAACTGCGCTCCCTGGTATCGCCCCTCAGCTTCGAGCGTTTGCGAATCACGGCAGACGTCGTGCGTCAGACGCTGGATGACTTGCTTGGGTCCACGCGCTTCGACGTGGTTAATCTCGAGTTCACATTCCTTGGTCACTACGAGCTGCGCAAGGCGCCGGCAGGAGAGAAGCTTCCGGTATTGGTCGTGGATTCTCACAACATCGACTACGACCTTGCCCGCCAGTACGCCCAAAGCGGCGACAGCCTGTTTCGTCGCCTTTATTCTGAAGTCAATTGGCGCAAGCTTCGGAAGGAGGAGCTCGGGACCTATCGTGACGCAGATGGCGTCTATCTGTGCAGCGCTGCTGACGAACGACGGCTGCTTGAAGAAGTGCCGGAAGCCAGGACTACTGTCATTCCCAATGCCGCGGACATCGAGTTCTATCGCCCGCGTGCCGACGATCCGAAGCCCGACGGGCGCACTGTCGTGTTCTTTGGCCTCTTGTCGTATGCACCGAATGTCGATGGTGTCATCCACTTCATCAACGATATATGGCCGCGCATCGCGGCCAGCCATCCGGATGCGCGTTGCAAGATCATTGGCGGTTCGCCGCCCTCCGCCCTGTTAGCGCTGGCAGGTCCCCGAATCGAGTTCACCGGCTTCGTGCCGGATCTGAGACCGCATCTTGCCGAGGCGGCGGTCGTCGTCGTCCCTCTGCGATTGGGAGGCGGCACACGGCTCAAGATTGTCGAGGCTATGGCGATGGGCAAGGCAATCGTCTCGACAACCCTGGGCGCCGAGGGGATCGAGGCCGTGCCGGATCGTGACATCATGATCGCGGACGATGTCGAGAGCTTTGCCGCCCGTGTCAGCGGCTTACTGGGCGATGCCGATCGCGCTGCGGATCTCGGACGTTCCGCGAGGCATTTGGCCGAAAGCAAGTATGCCTGGAGTTCAGCAGCTCGCGCTCTCGAGGGTTTTTACTGTACGAAGCTCGCCATCAGTTGCGGTACGGATGGGAAGGCGCCAACGCTTCGCCAGCAGCAACGGCGCGCCGAGCGTTGAAGAACCGCTTCAGGTCCAGGAAACGCTTTTCGACGAATTCATAGCTCAGATAAGCGATTAGCAGCGAGACGAGCGCGCCCGCTGTCGCCTGTATTGCCACGGCTGCGCTGTGAGAGCCGAGCCATTCGCCGAGTGCCAGTTCGGTTCGGTGAGTCACGAGATAGTACGATATAAAGTGATGGTAGACGTACAGGCCGTAGCTATAGGTCCCGAGAAACATCAGCGGTCGGCTGCAGAAAAGGCGCGATACCAAGGAACGCCTTGGCGCAACGAGCACCCAGATGAGGAGACAAGCCAACAGCACGGTGATGATGGAAGACCGAACCGGAAGGACGAAAGCGTTGCCTTGGTCGGTCACCAGGCGCGTCCAGATGAAAGTCAGGGACAGCAAGCCAAATGCAGTGGTCGCAACGTATGGAAGGGCGCCCACAAGTCGCTGAAGTCCGCCCGGTTGTCGGACGACCACGGCGAGAAAGGCGCCAAGGGCCAGACCGTCCAGGCGAAACGGTGTCAACACATAGGTTGTCCACCAGCTAAGTCCGGCCAAGGAGCCGCCCAGGCGAGCGAGCATCGCAGCAACCGATAGGCCAAGGCTGACCGCAATCAACTTTCTCGGTTGCTTCGCGACCAGATATACGACGAGCGGCCAGAAGAAATAGAAATGCTCTTCGATGCAAAGCGACCAGAGATGCTCCAGATACGAGAATGACCAGTCACCGTTCCATGCGATGTAGACATTGACCCCGTACAGCCAGGCCCAGGCCTGACGATCTATCAGATAGTCGAGGGTCGGACCGCGCAGCGGGCTCACAAGCGGAGCGACGAAGAAGACAAGTGCGAGCACGCCATAGTAGAGCGGAAAAATGCGCAGCACTCGCCGTATATAGAAATTGCGGAAGAAGTTCGGTTCCTCCCGTGAATCATAGAGGATTCCGGTGATGAGAAAGCCGGACAGGACGAAGAACAACTCGACGCCATAGGAGCCGTAGTTGGTGATTCCGACGACGATCTTCTCGACAGCGTTGGTCGGCAACGTATTGCCGACGAAGTGCAGTAGCATCACCATTGCGATGGCAAGTCCCCGCACGCCGTCGAGCGCAGGAATGTGTCCGTGAGGGCGGGGCCACCGGTCGCGGACTGTTGCCTCGGCGGATTCGGTTGCCGGCAGCATACCTGCCGCGCGAGCCGATTCCGCCAGGCCAATTGTCGTCATCGGGACGACGTAACGATGGTTGTCGCGCCGGAGATGCTGCCGTTGGCGAGTCCCTTCAGCGTGTAGGCATCGATCCCGGCGACGATTGGATCGCTCACTGTGCCGATAATCAACCGAAGGTAAGTCATGAACTTTGTCGCTTCGACAGATGTTGCATTGGATGCGAAGATGACATCCTTATTCCGCATCTCGAATTCTGTCGCGATGAAGTAGCCGCCGGGATCTCTCAAATCGAGAATATAGATAACGGGGACAAGGGGCCCGCTATAGCGAGTGCAGTCGACGCCGAGCTGCTTGGCGACTTCGCGTGGTTCTCCTCGGTAGATAAACACCGACCCAGGGTCGGCGTGATCATCCTTGAGGCCGCCCGCCTTCGCCATGGCCTCGGCCAGTGTCAGGCGCCAGGCTCCAAACGAGAACTGCCCCTGTTGCCCGGAAGCGCCCATCGCGAGGAAGGTTTGCGGCTGCGTGAATACGTAGACCGTATCTTGGGGGCGAACGAAGATGTTGTTTGCCGGTTGGCTGAGCAGCGATCCGAACGGTGCGGTACCCTGCCGGCCGTCGCGTTCGAGGGTCACCCAGGTATCGAAGCCGGGATTCTTGGGGCCGCCCGCGCGTGTGATGATGTCGAGCAGCCGCTCGCCGCTGGCGCTTGCAGGCAAGCGTGCAGGCGTTCCGACCTCGCCCAATACGCTGATCGACGTTGCCTTCTGATCCACCAGCGCAACCACTGCCTGTGGTTCGATCGCACGGTCCTGCAGGGACTTCACGATCGCATTCTGGACTTCCTCCGGCGTCCGGCCCGCAGCGCGGATCGAGCCACCATACGGAACTGTGATGTTGCCTTTGTAATTCACGGCCTGATTGGGCAACGTGACATAGTTTCCCTGACGCGTGCCGGCTTCGGTCGGAGTAAACAGGCCACCGGCCATCGATTCAAACAGCGTCACGCTGACCGTGTCGCCGATGCCAAAGCGAATCTCGGGCGGGCCGCGGCGATCCGTGAAAACACGGTCGATCCGCCTGGAGTTGCGCACCAGGACCCTCTCGGTGTCAGCCGTCAGGCGCACCAAAGCATAGTGCACGCTTTCAGGGTCGGTTTGCCCCGCGCGGACATAGGAGCTCGCCGGTCCCGAGGTCGGCATGGTCGAGCAGCCAGCGAGCCCGATTGTCGCTGTGATGGCCAGGGCGCCCAACAGGCGGCCACTGAGACGCGAGGAATTGCCAGCCGACCGCGCCGGCGCCACTTCACGAGTGGTCAGGCGCGGCGTTCGTTGACTACTCTTGCCTGCACTTCTCGGCACGACATTGGATCCTGGTTAACGAAGATTAACGAACGGAGTCTTGGTAAACGCCGGTCTCTTCTTCGCGCTTGCTTGCGCGCCGCTTACGGTCGTCGCCGTCCGGCATCGGCCGCCGTACTGTCGGACACAGGCTCGGAAGAAATTTGCGCGAGTAAACATGTACTTACGCGGCATCCACAATTTCCCGGAATATCAATCGACCAAGCGAAACAGCCCGCCCTGTGCGCCACGCTAGGGGACAAGCGTTAACGAAGCGTTCACTATAAAAATTCAGGAAAGATTGACTTATCGTTGGTGTTCGGAGCCGTGTCTGAGTACGTGTTGGCGCCAGTGCCATTGAGAAGCTGATCGTATCGCTGCGCGGCCCCACGATCGGGCAAGGCTGGTGATTAACGATCAGCGTGCTGCCTTGGCGACGGGAGTTGACGGGCACGGAGCATGCACGAAGCCGTATTGCGTTCTCAGCGACCAGGCCTGGCGGCCCCGTCCGGTCGGGTAATCGATAGATACGCGATCATCCCGCTGCTGGCTTGTGTCTACGCCACGATTGCTTTTCCCCTGATCCTCGTGACCTGTAGTCCGACGGACTCGGCTTGTCTTTTGGAAGCTCGACCAGAGAGCAAAATCTTTTGGCCGATCCTGTCCGCTGTCGCGCTCGTCGTAGCGCTGCGCAATCGGTCGCGACTCCGCTTTCCGCCGATCCTGATCATACTGTTTACCTATCTTGTGCTGGCGGGGGCGAGCGTTGCCTGGGCATTCAAGCCGGAGGCTTCGGGGATCAGGTTTGCGCAGCAGGCCATGATCATTGCCTCGGTCGCGCTTCCGGCGATCGTTGCAACTCGATCGACCGACCTGCTGCGCGGCTTGTTCTGGTGCTTCTTTATCGCTGCCGTGCTGAACATGCTGTTCGTCATGGGCAGGCCGCCGATCGACGTGAAGTTCGCCACATGGGGCTACCCGGGCTATTTCTCGGGCAAGAACTATCTAGGCGAATGCGCTGCCGTTGCATTCCTGCTTGCGCTCCATGAACTGCTTCATCCCGGCCGGCGACGGGTTCTCGGCATCGTTACCGCGCTCATGTCTGTTGCGCTGCTGCTGCTGAGCAATTCAAAGACGGCGCTTGGTCTTGCGGTGCTTGTCCCGGCGTTCGCCTGGACCTTGCTCAAGCTTTCCAAGGCTATCCGCGTTCCGGTGTGGGTGATTGTCGTATCGATACCGATTTGCTGGATGGTCTTTTCGTTCGTCACCGGCTTCAGCATGAATCGCGTATCGTACATGCTGTACGGCGATTCGACTTTCACGGGCCGTACCATCATTTGGGATTTTGCAAACATGCAAATCGCAAAGAAGCCGCTGCTGGGCTGGGGTTATCAATCGTTCTGGCTGGTTGGGCCCGACGCGCCGAGCATCGTGGAAGCGCCGGGCTGGGTCAAGGAGATGCCCAACGCCCACAATGGGTATGAAGACACGTTGCTTGAACTAGGCTATGCGGGATTTTTCCTGCTTGTCGCGTTCATCCTTGCGACGATACACGGCATCGGTCGCCTGGCGCGGTTTGATCTTTCGCGGGCATGGATCCTGCTGTCGATCGTTCTCTACGTTGCCATTACCAACGGTCTCGAGAGCACGTGGATGCGCGGCTTCGAAATGCTGTGGGTCGTGTTCGTTATAGCCGCGGTTGAAGCTGCCAGATATTGGGGGCAGGCGCGTCCCGCGGCCAGCTTGCGGATAGCCAGGCGTCCAGCAATGCGGCGCACCCACGGACCGCGGTTCAGGCCGCCGTCCACTCCCGTCAACGTCGTGAGGTCACGCTAGCAGGCGCGAAGCCGGTCGGTTCGGCGCTGCAAGTCAGAGGATGCATGTTCAACCGGAAGGTCATCGCGACGCGGCGCAACCCTGGTCACCGGACGCTGCGAACGGCCCTGCGACGGCCTTGGCAGTGCTTGGCTGCAACGATGATCTTCGTTGCATGCTCAAGCCATTCGTCCGCATTTGCTCTCGATTCGATGGAAATACTGCCTTCAGATCGCGCGACGACCTGGCAACCCGGCCTGATGGCCGAGGGTGGGATACCCTCTCGAAAAACCATCTGCGCGACGCTGTCGCCTCGTGGCGGCGCACTCGATGACGCTGCAGCAATCCAGGGCGCAATCAACGCATGTCCGGTAGGGCAGGTCGTGCAACTGGCGGCGGGGCGGTTTCTGATAAATGGCGGCAATTTCCTGCTGCTCAACAAGGCAATCACGCTGCGCGGCTCCGGTCCGGGCCGGACGATGCTCGAAAAGCAGGATGGCGCGAAACCTTTTAATGACGCAGTCGGTGCCAAGCCGTCTCCGCTGGTCGTGGTGGGACCGTCGCTTTTCTCCAGCACGAGCGATACGGTCAATGCCGTGCGATCGGCGAACCTTCGGAATGATGCAATAAAGGGCGAAAGAACGGTCGAGGTCGACGACGCTGCGGGCTTTGTGCCTGGACAGATCGTGCTGCTCGACGAGGCGTCGGCCGCTGATTGGCGTGTCGACCCGCAGGGGCGAGGGGAGATCTGGGCGTCGGAAGATTTCAGGGTTGTCTGGCAAAAGCACAAACCTGCAATTCAGTTTGTCGATGACTTTGCACCCGATGCGTTCCCATCGACGCCACAGAGCGCCGGATCGTGGTTCGGGAGACCTGATCGGCCTGTTGCCGAGGTCAAGGAGATCAGCACCGTCTCCGGTTCCAGGATCACCTTCACGACTCCAGTTCACATCAGCTATCGGAAAGCAAACGCAGCTCAACTGTCACGCTTCGCGCAGCCGCATGTGAAGCACGCGGGCGTCGAAGATCTGGCGCTCAAGGGGGGCGACGCGGGCAATCTTCGCTTCAATTGGGCTGCTTCTTCGTGGGCGAAAAACGTCGACAATTCGGTTTGGCACGGCGAAGGCTTTGCAATCCACAGCTCCTTTCGGGTCGAACTGCGCGAGTTCTATGTGCACGACGCGGCCTGGGCTCAACCCGGCGGAGGGGGATATGCCATTAGTCTTTCCGCCGGATCGTCGGAAGTTCTGATCGAGAATGGAATTGCCGTGAGGGCCAACAAGCTGGTGGTGGCGCGTTCCGCCGGGGCGGGCTCCGTGGTCGGCTATAACTACATGGACATGGGCTACATCAATACGAATGGAGCCTGGATCGAGACCGGGCTCAACGCCAGCCACATGGTGGGCGCCCATCACGTCTTGTTCGAGGGCAACTACGCTCAGAACGCCGACAGCGACGACACTCACGGCAACAGCATCTATCACACGTTTTTCCGCAACTATCTGCGCGGCGTCCGGGCAGCGTTCGACAATCAGGCCGGCGGGACGATCGACGATGTGTCGCAGCCCCGCAATGGGCCGCGCCGCGCCGCTGGTCTGATGGCGTATTCCTACTGGATGTCTTTCATAGGAAACGTGCTCGGGGTTCCCGGTCAGATGGACGGCTGGTCGTATGAAACCCGTTTTACCGACGCAAAGCCCGGCGTCTGGATGCTCGGCTGGGACGCCGTGAAACCATATCCGACGGACGCAAAGGTTGCGACGTCCACGATTCGATATGGCAATTTTGATTACCTCACCAACAAAACGCACTGGGATTCCGGAAGCGAGGATTGCGCCTTGCCTGCTTCCATGTACCTCACAAGCCGCCCCCCGTTCTTCGACGCCGGGCGCGGATACGAGTGGCCTTGGGTGGACCCGGTCGGGAAAACGAAGCTTCATGTGCTTCCGGCCAAAGCGCGCTATGACGCCGGCACGCCGTTCGTGCAGCCGAATTTGGATGGATCGGCACGCAAAAGTTCGCAGTGAGCACACGCCTCGCGGGCAATGATTAAATATGTTTTGAACAGGCGCGGTATTGCGTCAATGCGTCACCTGACCGACGCCGAGCTCAGAGGCTAACTAGGCGAGCGCCCCGATTTAAATGCTGCAGACGTCGTTAACTACAATAGAAGCTAAGGCCTTCTGATCCGCGCGGACCTTGGGCATTTCTGCACGTTTTGGTTTAATCAGATTGCCGATTCGCTATCCGGTTAGTCTCCGGAAGAGGAATTTGATGCGCAAATCGGTCTTTCACGAGGATTGGTGGCTGGATGCGCTGGCTCCCGGTGGCTGGCGTGAAGTCACTTGTTCGCGTGGCGGGCGCGTCGTGGGTTCTCTCCGGTTCGTCACGCGTACTGAAGGCGGGATGAACATATGTGAGATGCCTCAAATCACGCGCTTTCTCGGACCGACGGTCACGCTGCAGTCCGGCAAGACGGAAGCGCGCATGCGGTTGGCGCATGCGGTCATCACTGACCTGCTCAAACAGGTCGCGGATTTCGATCACGTCGAGATGACGCTCGATACCGGGTTCAGCGATGTGGCCGCGTTCCTCGCGTGCGGCTACGAGGTGCGCGCGCATCCGACTTTCATGCTGAAATGCACGATCCCCCGAGACGAGCTCTGGTCGGGATTGCGCGACAAGACGAAGAACGTGATACGACGCGCGCGGGAACGGCTCGCCATTCGCGAAGTCACGTCCCCAAAATACTTCGTGAAGTATTACCAGGCCAACCTGGAGGGCGCGAAGTCGTATTTCGACCTCTCGCGATTGGAAGCTGTCTATGCCGCCGCGAGCGAGCGACAGCAATGCAAGATCCTCGCGGCGGTGGACTCGAACAACAACGTCCACGCCCAGGTCTTCTTCGTCTGGGACCACAAGTTCGTGCACTATTTCCTGTCATCGCGGGACAGGAGCATTGCGCATCCAGGCGCAGTAAGTCTGCTCCTCTGGAGTGGCATCGAACTGGCGCACGAGCGGGGCCTTCATTTCGATTTCGATGGCGGAATCGAAAACGAGGCGCGATACAAATTCGTTGTGGCGTTCGGCGGAGAACTGGCCAATCGCTTCGACGTCAGCCGCTCCACCACACGTTACCGGCTTCACCGGCAACTACGCAGAGTTCCCCAGGCGCTGCTGCGGCGTCTTTCGCCTGGCGCCGCTACCGGCGACGTCAACGATCATGGGGTACGGCTCAACCATTTTCCGTCGTCCTGAGCGGATCGTTCCCGCAATTTCGGGCGCGCCATTAACTAAGGTTTTACAAACACGTGCATCAGCGGGCGATTTTGAAATAAGTAGGCGAGATAGAAACAGAATAAATTTGGAGGCGTTTAGATGCGCGTTCTCGTGAGCGGACATCTCGGCTACATCGGAACAGTGCTCACCCCGATGCTACGGCGTGCCGGGCACGAAGTCGTGGGCCTCGACAGCGATCTGTACTCTCGCTGCACATTTGCAGAGGGCGGGTCGATCGTGGATGTGCCGGCCATTTGCAAGGATACGCGAGACGCCGAACTTGCGGACCTGAAGGCTTTTGACGCGGTTCTGCATCTTGCCGCGCTGTCGAACGATCCGCTCGGCAATCTGAGACCCGGCCTTACCGACCAGATCAATCATGTAGCCAGCGTGCGCCTCGCGCAACTGGCCAAGCAAGCCGGTGTGCGACGGTTCGTGTTCGCGTCCTCCTGCAGCAACTACGGCAAGGCGGGCGAGGGCATGATCGACGAAACCGGAGCGCTCAACCCGGTGACTGCCTATGGCGAATCCAAGGTGCAGTCGGAGCGCGATATTGCCGGCCTCGCCGGTGACGGATTTTGCCCGGTCTACCTGCGACCCGCAACGGCTTACGGCGTATCTCCCCGGCTCCGATTCGATGTCGTGCTGAACAATCTCGTTGCCTGGGCGGTGACAACGCGAAAGATCCTCTTGAAGTCGGACGGCACGCCCTGGCGGCCCATCGTTCACATCGAGGACATCTCCCGCGCCTTTATCGCGGCGATGGAGGCTCCCGAGGCGGCGGTGTTCAATGAAGCCTTCAACGTCGGCCAGACGGCGCACAACTACCAGATCCGCGATCTCGCGAAGATCGTCGCCGATGTTGTCCCTGGCTGTCAGATCGAATTTGCCGATGGCGCCGGTCCCGACACGCGGTCCTACCGCGTGAGCTTCGAAAAGATCCGAACCCGGCTGCCGGAGTTCAAGCCGCAATGGGATGCGAGGATGGGCGCGGAACAGCTCTATAAGGCCTACCGGGCCTCGGGCATCACGCTCGAAGAGTTCGAAGGTCCCCGGTATCAGCGCATCAGCCACGTCAACAAGCTGCTGGCGGACGGCGTGCTCGATGCGGATCTCCGCCATGTAAAGTCGAGGCAGAGCGTCGGGCAATCGGCTCTCGCCGCGAACTAATACACGCGCCGATCGATTTGACACACCAGGAGGACGGCGTGTCGGCGGCAGACGATGTCACAAGTTCAGGCGCAAAGATCTTTGCGCTTGCGGAAAGGATCTACCCGATCTGCCGCAGCATTACCGGTAACGGTGTGCGGCAGACCCTTCGGGAGATCGGTGCGCACATCTCCCTTGATGTCCACGAGGTGCCGACCGGTACACCCGTTCTCGACTGGGTCGTGCCACGTGAGTGGAACATTCGGGACGCGTACATCAAGGACCCGCGGGGCCGAAAGGTCGTAGATTTCAACGAATCGAACCTGCACGTCATGAGCTACAGCGTGCCGGTGCGCCGCACCATGTCGCTGGACGAGCTTGAGTCCCACATCTTCACATTGCCCGATCAGCCGGACCTGGTCCCCTACCGAACGTCTTACTACCAGGAAAACTGGGCTTTCTGCATGGCCCACCGACAGCTGGAGCAACTGCGGGACGATAGCTACGAGGTCGTGATCGACTCGACCCTCGCCGACGGGCATTTGACCTATGGTGAGTATTTTCACCGGGGAGAGTCAGACGACGAGGTGCTTCTGTCGGCGCATGTTTGCCATCCCTCGCTTGCCAATGACAATTGTTCCGGTCTGGCCCTGCTTGCGGAGCTCGCAAGCCGCATCTCCCAGATGCGAACGCGATACAGCTATCGGTTTCTCTTTGCGCCGGGAACGATTGGCGCGATCACCTGGCTCGCCCGCAATGAGCATCGTGTGTCTCATATCAAGCACGGCCTCGTGGTATCAATGGTCGGAGACGGCGCCGGTCCGACATACAAGAAGAGCAGGCAGGGCGATGCCGAAATCGACCGTGCAATGATACACACGCTGCAGCATTCCAAGCTGGCGCCGACGATATTGGCGTTTTCGCCCTACGGCTATGATGAGCGGCAATACTGCTCGCCCGGGTTCAACCTGCCGGTGGGATTGTTTCAGCGCAGCCGTTTCGGTGCCATCCCTCAGTATCATACCTCGGCCGACGACCTGAGCTTCATTCGGCCGGAGCACCTCGGGGAATCCTTCCGCATCATTTCCGAAGTCATCGACCTGCTCGAAGGCAACCGCAGCTACTACAACACGTCGCCGAAAGGCGAACCGCAGCTGGGCAGACGCGGACTCTATGGTGCGATCGGCGGCGACAAGGACGCCGCTGCAGCCAACATGGCGATGCTGTGGATTCTAAATCTGTCCGACGGACATCATTCTCTGCTTGATATCGCCAGGCGTGCCGACCTGCCGTTCCCGGTCATTCTGAAGACAGCAAAGGTGCTCGAGCGCCACGGGCTCCTCGCGCCTGTGCGGTAGGCGCTCACGCACCCCGAAGCGGCCAGTTCAGGTCCTTATCGGAGATCGTGCTTACGGCCAGAGGCCAGCTGATGCCGAACATCGGGTCGTCGTATCGGACGCCGTTAGCAGCCGAAGGCTCGTAGAACTCCGAAATCAGGTAATTGACCTGAACGTTGTCGCTCAAGGTTTGAAAGCCGTGCGCGAACCCCTTGGGGATGTAGAGCTGCGAACCGTTCTCCGCTGAAAGCTCGAAGCCGCGCCATTGACGAAAGGTAGGCGAGTTCGCACGCAGATCGATGATGACGTCCCAAATCGATCCGTTCAAGCAGCGCACGAGCTTAACCTCGGCGTGCGGCTCATTCTGAAAGTGCATTCCACGCAATGTCGCCTTGCGCGAGGAGCTCGAGATGCTGTGCTGGGGAAATCTGGTCACGAGCCCGTATGCGCGAAACTCGTCTTCGCAGAACGTGCGCGCAAAAAAGCCGCGCTCATCGTGTGCAGGCTCGATTTTGACGAGCCACGCTCCGTCAAGTCCTGTTGCTTCAAAGCGCATGGGACGTATCCACTCCCGACCGAGAGGCCAATTGTCGACGACCAGTTCTATACAATTTTACTAAAATTTTCAGCAACTGCGTGGTTTACCTTGTTGTTCGATATCGCTTCATATTGTTCGCTTTCATACGATAAAATTCAATCTAACGAGCCCGATTTAAGCGCCGGCAATCTCATATTCGGCAATCCTATATTCATGGTACGGCCCAATGAACGCTCACTCGAGATTCAAATCGATTCGGTCGAAATCCTCTCACGGTAACTGCCGTCTGTGCGGCGCGACGTTGAAATCGACGTTTGTCGACCTGGGAATGTCGCCCCTCTGCGAAAGTTTTCTCACAGCCGACCAGACCGACGCCATGGAGCCGTACTATCCGCTGCACACCGTGGTTTGCGGGGTCTGCTTCCTGGTGCAACTCCAGGAATACGTCAAACCGGAGCATATCTTCACCGAGTACGCCTACTTCTCGTCTTACTCGACGTCGTGGGTGGAACATGCGCGGCGCTACTGTGAGATGATCAAGGCCAGGCTGAGCCTTGGTGCCGAGAGCCGCGTCTACGAGATCGCGAGCAACGACGGCTACCTGTTGCAGCACTTCCTGCCGCTCGGGGTGCCGGTCACGGGAATCGAGCCGGCGGCCAACGTGGCCGAAGTTGCTAGGCAGAAGAACGTCCCGACAATGGTCGAGTTCTTCGGCCTGGAGCTGGCGCGGAAGCTGGTGTCAGATGGCAAGCGCGCCGATCTGATTATCGGCAACAACGTGCTGGCACAGGTTCCGGATCTAAACGATTTCACCGCCGGAATGGCGTGCCTGCTCACGCCGCAAGGCGTGATTACGCTCGAATTCCCGCATCTTGAGCGGCTCATCGACGAAAATCAGTTCGATACCATTTATCACGAGCATTTCTCCTATTTCTCGCTGGTCACGATCGATCGTCTGGCGCGGCGGCATGATCTGAAGGTTTTCGACGTCGAGCAGATCTCAACGCATGGCGGCTCGCTTCGCGTCTATCTCTGCCGCGCCGATGCGACTCACGCCGTCTCCGCCGCGGTGTCCGCACTGCTGGCCCATGAGCGTCGGATCGGCCTGGAAGACATAGGTCAGTACGAGCAGTTTACATCGCGGGTTCATCGCACCAAGCGCGAACTGCTGTCGTTCTTGATCGCGAGCAAGAACAAGGGCGCGCGGATCTGCGGCTATGGCGCTCCCGGCAAGGGCAACACGCTGCTGAACTACTGCGGCATCGGTACGGACTTCCTCGACTTCACCGTGGACCGCAACCCCTACAAGCACGGCCGCTATACACCGGGAATGCACATTCCGATCCTCCCGGTCGAAGCCATCGACGAGGCTCGTCCCGACTACCTGTTCATCCTGCCCTGGAATTTGAAGAGGGAAATCGTCGCGCAAATGCGGCATGTCGCGGACTGGGGCTGCAAGTTCATCGTTCCGATTCCTAACGTCGAAATCATTGATCCGCGTGAGGTTGCGCCATGAAGGTTGTCCTTTTTTGCGGCGGTCTCGGTACGCGGATCCGCGAGTATTCGGAGAGCATACCGAAGCCGATGGTCCCGATCGGCCATCAGCCGATCCTCTGGCATGTGATGCAGTACTACAGCCAATACAACCACAATGATTTCATATTGTGCCTTGGCTACAAGGCGAACGTGATCAAGGATTACTTCCTGAATTATCGCGCGACTGCGAACAGCGACTGCGTGATCTCGGAGTACGGCAAAAAGGTCGAGCTGATCGGCGAACATCAGCCGGACTGGCGGGTTTCGCTGGTGGATACGGGGACATGGCGCAACATCGGGCAGCGCTTGCTGGCCGTCCGCCATCTCGTCCAGGACGAGGAGATGTTCCTTGCGAACTACAGCGACGGGCTGACCGATGCGCCGCTGCCGGACATGATCCAGAAGTTCAAGGAAAGCGGAAAGATCGGCTGCTTCGTGGCGATCCATCCACCGATCAGCTTCCACCTTGCCGAGTTTGATGCCGAGGGGTCGGTGCAGCGGATTCGCTCGAGCCAGGAGTCCGAGATTTGGATCAACGGCGGCTACTTCATCTTCCGCAACGAAATCTTCGACTACATCAAGGAGGGAGAAGAACTCGTCCAGGAACCGTTCAACCGTTTGATCGAGGGCGGTCATCTCATGGCCTATCGCTATGAGGGTTTTTGGCGCGCCATGGATACCTTGCGCGATAGACAAGTGTTGGAGGACATGGTGGAGCGCGGCGACACGCCGTGGCGGCTGAATCACCCGTCGGTAGCCAGCGCGGCATAACCGGAATGAGAGCATTGCAGCTTGCCAGGCCCGGAGACCGTCTGTCGATCCTATGCCTCGGCGCCCATTCGGATGATATTGAAATCGGCGCGGGAGCGACGCTGCTTGGTCTGATCGAGCACGGTATCAAGCTGGACGTGCATTGGTGCGTTCTAAGCGGTGGCGCCATACGGGAGGCTGAGGCGAGAGCGTCGGCAGCTGACTTCTTGTGCGAGGCTGCATCCGCGAATGTCGAGGTGCTGTCGTTTCCCGACGGATTTTTCCCGGAAAGGGGAGAAGCCATCAAGGAATGGTTTGAATCGCTGAAGCGGCGGGTCGAGCCCGACGTCATTCTGACGCATCGCAGGGATGATGCCCATCAGGACCATCGTCAGGTCTGCCGCCTGACCTGGAACACGTTTCGTGATCATCAGATTCTGGAATATGAGATCCCGAAGTGGGATGGCGACTTCGGTCAACCCAACGTTTACATGCCGGTATCGGCGGCGGCGCTCGATCGTAAGATTGAACTCCTGCTCAAGCATTTCGGGACGCAGCGATCCAAGCAGTGGTTCGATGCAGACACCTTTCGCGGCCTCGCGCGGATTCGGGGCATGGAGTGCAGGGCTGCGGAACGCTTCGCCGAGGCATTTTTCGGGCGAAAGTTGACACTGATCTGACGATGGTTGCGCGGACGTCACGCAGCCGGTGAAGTTCTGATTGCAGGGTGTATCTCAAGGCGCACGATATGAGCACGTTATTCTCAAGTATCTTTCGCGCTGGCGACCTGGTGGAGGTCAGAAGCAAGGAGGAGATCCTCGCGACGTTGGATGCCAACGGCCGCCTGGAGGAAATGCCCTTCATGCCAGAGATGCTGAAGCATTGCGGCAAGACGCTTCGCGTCGGCAAGCGAGCTCACAAGACCTGCGATCCCGCGCTAGGTATCGGCGGCCGCAAGATGCTCAACACGGTGCATCTCGAGAACATTCGCTGCAATGGCGCGGCTCATGACGGCTGCGAGGCGGCCTGTCTGATATTCTGGAAGGACGCCTGGTTGAAGCCGGCGGGCGAGAAAGGGCCGTCGCCAAATGGCGCGGGCAAGCCTTTCGGGTCTGGCGGCTGCAGCGAGGAAACGCTGTGGAGCACGATCAAGCATCCGCCGAAGGTGGGCGAAACCGAGCCGACCTACGTTTGCCAGAACACACAGGTCAAATTCGCCACGCAACCCCTGAAGTGGTGGGATCCGCGTCAGTATGTCGAGGACTACACTTCGGGTAACGTTCGGCTGCAGGATCTCGTCGCCGGATTGACGTTCTCGGTCTGGCGTACGGTCACCGAAGCGGGGCTGGGCATCGGCACCGCGATGCGCTGGATCTACGACACGTTCCAGCGCATGAGAGGTGGCGTGCCTTATCCGATCAGGCCCTTCGGTGTGCCAGAAGGTAGCAAGGCCCCGCAGTCCCGGCTTGATCTGCAGGTGGGCGACGTCGTGCGCGTCAAGCCGTACAAGGACATCCTCGAGACGCTGGACTGCAATTACCGCAACCGCGGCCTGTATTTTGATCCGGAGATGGTACCGTTCACGGAACGCGAGTACGAGGTCGAGAGGCGTCAAAAGCAGATCATCGACGAAGGTTCGTGCAAGATGGTCCGTTTCAAGACGGACGCGATTATCCTGAAGGATGTCGTGTGTGAGGCGCGCTATGCGATCTGCCGCCGCTTCTGCCCGCGCGCCATCTATCCCTATTGGCGAGAAATCTGGCTTGAGCGGGTACCTCAAAGCCAGAATCCGGCGAATTGAGCGGGAACGACGCGTGCATCGGAACGAACGCACCGATCAGTATTTTGCGGACAACAAGCCATATTCTGGCCTTGGCCGCAGGTCGCTGCACAGCGGCGTGGCGTTCATCGCTGCGCGCGGACTGAATATCTTCGTTCAGTTGGCCTCCACGATCGTACTGGCGCGACTGCTCGGACCGCATGATTTCGGGTTGGTGGCCATGATGCTGGCCCTGATCGGCTTTGCTCCCCTTTTCGTCGATCTCGGGATGAGCGAGGCCTCCGCCCAGCGGAGCAGCATCTCACGCGCCGAGGTCAGCACGTTGTTCTGGCTGAATGTTCTGATCGGCGTCGTGCTGGCTGTCGTGCTGGCTGCGTCCGGTCGGTGGATAGCGCGTGCCTTCGGCGAGCCATCGCTCGCGGGCATGGCGGTGGCATTGTCGGTGACCTTCCTGATGATGGCTTTGTCGACGCAGCACTATGCGTTGATGCGTCGGGCAATGCAGTTTCGCCGCATCGCGATGATCGACATATCGGCGAACATCATCGGAAGCGCGGCAGCCGTCGGAATGGCGCTTTCGGGCTGGGGCTACTGGGCGCTGATCGCCAAGCCGATCATAACGTCGGCTTTGACCGTCGTGGGAGCCTGGACCGCCTGTCGATGGATACCGGGCAGGCCCAGACTTACGCCAATGGTCAAGGAACTGCTGAGGTTCGGGCTGGGAGTGACCGGCTTCACCATGACGGATTACTTCGCTCGTTCGGCGGACAGAATCGCGATGGGGTATTTCCTCGGTGCAGGGCCGCTTGGCTATTTTCAGAACGCCTTCACGATCTACAACAACCTGCTGTCGATTCTCAGTGAGCCGCTGCACAACATCGCGGTGTCGGGACTGAGCAAGCTCCAGCACAGTGCGGCTGAACTGAAGCGCTCCTGGGAAGGCGCGTTGTCACTGCTTTGCTACTTTTCGGGGCCCGCCTTCGCCGCCCTGGCCGTGAGCGCTCATGACATCGTGATCGTGCTTCTCGGAGAGAAATGGTCTCCCGCGGGCCCCCTGCTCTGTATCCTCGCCATTCGCGGCATTGCAGACTGCATCGAGCGAACTCTCGGTTGGGTCCATGTCGCGGTCGGGCGTCCAGATCGGTGGATGCGATGGGGCATCTTCAGTGCAATCTGCCAATTGGTTGCGCTTGCAGCTGGACTGCCGTTCGGCGTGATCGGAGTGACGATCGCCTACACGGTCACCATGTTCGTGCTGTTCGTTCCAGCGCTGGTCTACGCCGGCAGGCCTGTCGGGATCACAATCGGGGACGTCCTGCGCGCGACAGCGCCGCAGACCATTGCTGCGCTGGTCGCCGTCGCGGTCGCCTTCTCGATACAGGACGCATTCCTGCAGGAATTGCCGCGGTTGCTGCGAATTCCCGTCGCGAGCGTGATCTGTGTGACGGCCTACCTGACCGTCGTGATCGGGGTCTTCAGGATCACGCGGCCACTGCAACTCGCGTGGTCGTTGCTACGCGACCTCGGCATTGTACGACTGCAAGTCAACTCCTGATCCTGGATTACGCCCATGACCTCCGTTGAGCGCTTCCTGATTAACTTGGACACGTGGCCCGCCGGGGCATTCCTGAGGATCGGCCTCGGCCTTTGCATTCTGCCGGTGTTCCGACTGCTGTCCGGCGGCGACGATCGTATCGTGGTCGTGTTGACGATGTTTCTTGCCCTGCTGCTCGCGCTTCGCCTTGTGCCGGCCGTGTGCCGACGTGTTCTTCCGTTTTCGCGCGAAGCGAAAGATCTGTGGTTCAAGCGTCGTAACCTTGGCAAGAGGTACGATTCCTACCAGTGGCAAAAGCTCTTCTGGATGGGCCTGGGCATGCTGCCCTACGCACTGATCTCTGGAGGATTGGGGCGCGGGGAAATTGTGCTGCTTGCGATCTGCACGATCGGCGGCGGAGCAGGGCTGCTGCTTTGGCGTAGGACCGGCCAGCTCAGCGTCGGTGCCGCCACTGCGAAAGCGACGAAGTTGCCGCCGGCCGCGGTCGCGTCGACGCCGCCCTAGGACCGGGCCGCCCTACATTACGGGAGCTTGCGGCATTCGGTGAACCTGTCGCCGTCCGGCGTTTCCGCCCTATCGAGGCAATGGGCCTTATCGGTAACCTTGCCGGCTACGACAAAGTCGTAGGCCTGGTTTTTGAAGACCAGCACGTAACGGCCGGGTGAGAGGACGAGATCGGGGTTCACTGGCTGCAGCTCGACCATCTCGCGGCTTTCAGGGACCGGCGCTACGGTCAGGTCGACGGAAACGGACCGGATCGCCCAGGCATCGTTGGCCATAGCGACTGCCGGTGACGACGGTGTTCGTGCGACCTGGGCGAGAATGCGCAATTGCGCGTTGTCGGGCGCGCTTGTCATAAGCTCGCGCTGATACGCGACAAACGAAAGCGGGCCGTGCGGCACCACAACGGTGCCCGGCTTCGTGGTCAATACCGACACGGCGATCCGGCTGTCGGGAAGGCGGATGTTCATCGGCTCGAGCCGGATCATCCGCCCGTTGCTTGACGCAAAAATCCCATATGTCGTCGGCAGTGAACGTGCGGGTGGTGCGGGCGCGGCTGCTTCGATCGGAGCACGATGTACGAACGTGGCAATTGCCGGTTTCAGCTTGCGTCTGCTTTGCGGTGGCGACTGAACGGGTGTCGCGTTCGAATGGCTGACAACCTGGGGTGTTGTATTGAACACGGATGCAACATTGCCCCGCATGAGCATTCCGGTGCCAATCGCCAGCAGAACCGCTGTCGGAGCAAGGAACCACACAAAGTTGCGCACTTTCCATTCGCTGGTGATGGAACGTCGGTCTCGCGGCGAGCTCTGAAGTTCTTCCGCGATCAGCTTGTCGATCAGTATGATCTGCTGTTCCTGCACCGCGACGCTCGCCTCGGCAATGCTGGTGTGCACGGGCGGTTGCACTGCTGGACGGATTGACGCCGGCGGCACCGAGTTCGGACGTGGGTCCGCGGCCGGACTGAATCCCTCTCCTTCATCTGCTTCAGGCGTGTACGAGGCTACCGCTGAGCCGGCATGCGAGTCCGGTGGCGCTGGCTGCGTGTGGTTGTCGGATTCCTCCGCTGAAACATCGATTGGATCGGCCGCAGGGGAGCCGGACCCGTCGTCTGGTCCGGCATCAGGCGGAGCCACATTTGTCCGGCGGCCGATGTTCTCCGCGGCCTCATTCAGGCGCCGACTGACCTCATCCTGCGGGAGCACAATCGGCTGCAGGGGTTGCTCCAGGTCAGGGAGCGGATGAGCCTCATTCGTCGGTCCGCCGTTCGGCAAGCTCGGATTGTCGCCGAGGATCGTCGGTTGCTTGTCGGTCGGACTGTCTGGCGGCGGCTCGGCGGGATTTCGTTCCGGATTTACGGGCTCGCGCAGGCGGGCTTCGACGAATTGCGTCCAGGCGCCACGCCGTCGCAGAGGTGCAGCAAGCCTGTCTGCCTGACGTGGCAAGGGCGGCGCATTGAGGATGGCCGCCTGAGCCGAGGGGAGCTGACTGGAGCGTTTCATGCCTGGATACGCAGCTTGACGTTTGTCCGCCATTGCGGACGTTCGCGACACCCTGGCGATCATATGAAAAGGATCGCCTACCTGCTGGCATGTAGCAGCCGCCGCTTAACAGGCCGTTAACCATAAACGGCGGAAACGCCGCAGTGCTCCGCACCACGCGAGGGCGACGATTTCAGGCGGCCGCTGGCAGCTCAAAGGATCCGGCGATCTGGCGCAGACGGTTGGCTCGTGCGCGCATCTGATCGGTATGAGCAATACCGAGGATGTCGAATACCGCCTGTATGCGGTAGAGCCAATCGTGCCTCAGTGCGGCTTCCCGGACGTTTGCGTTCTGAACCGCTCGCAGTCGCGCCGGGTCTGCGTCCAGCGCTTCGAGGATCTGGCAAATGTCCGGCGAATCGAAGGGTACATGAATGACCGCATCGGGCCAGTCGAACTGCCGTGCAAACTCTTCGGTGCGTGGCGCCTCGCCAACCATCACTGCTCCGGCTGCAGCGCCTTCATAGAAGCGAGCGGAAATCTCGTCACGGCCAGCCGTAAACTCCGGGTTGTTGACGTGACTGCGATTGGCAATGAAATAGCGGCTGCGCTGGAGGATATTCGCAATCATGATGCGGTGCTCCTCCGGATTGTCGACCCGGAACGTCCTTTCCTTTCGGTTCGAACCGCTCGCCGCCACAGTGTCGTAGTAGTAGAAGAGGCGCTCTCTCTCGGCGCCGGCCAGCAACGCGGCGTGGGTCGTCGCCGAACGACGCCCGATGTTGCACACAGCGATCGATCGCTGCTGCTCGGGTTTCGGCGCGAACCGCTCAACGTCGACCGCCAGCGGCAGATAGCTGCACGGTCGACCTGCTATTCGCGCAATCTGCGGTGCGCAGTGATGCAGGCCGACGAATATATGATCAAATCCGGACAGGAGCTCGACCAGATACTCCGGGATGTCGTCTGCCCAGACTTCAGTGATGAAGCATGCGGCCTTGCGACACCGTTTGCGCCAGTCGGGAATCGCGGCGAGCGAGTGAAGTTGATACGCATTGCTGAAGATCGGGAAGAACAGCTCGTAATCGCATTGCAGCCGCAGTTGCGGCGGGGAGGGTGCCAGCACACCTGCCAGTTTGGTCGATCCCGATGCAAGGCGCGTCCACTTGTAGACCCGTCGCGAGAACTCCAGTGCAGCACGATCTCGAACATCGAACCGATCGGCGCGCGTCATCGCCGCCAAATTGTCCTCGAACTCATAGCTGAGGCAAAATGCGACAAGATCGGAAATCCGACGCTGCGAGAGGAGTAAAACCTTGCCTTCCACGAGGCGCTGCCTCCGACCTATCAAACGCCGGAAAATGCCGGCCACACCACTTCCGGAATCCCTCGACCAGGAGCGAGTTGCGTGCTGATCGTCGTCACGAACGGCGCCAATCAACGCAAGTCCATACGCTATTTAATCTTGTTTTGTCCAAGTTTTCCCGAAATTGGATAATGCGAGCCTGTCATTGGAGTTCATTGCACGCATGGGCATTCTCGCCGAGCCGTTGCGAATGCAAGCACGAGGATGCATCGACAAATGCGCGTTAACCTGGAGAAGTTAAATCTGGAACTCGCTGACAGTTGCGAAGAAGGTCAGCGGACAACGATTGAGTGCGCGTTAACCCGAAAAAGTTAAATCTGGAACCGCCTGACAACAACCGGCTTCGATGATGCGCAACGCGCTCTGCGGCAATCGCGAGAATTAGCTATAAATTTCATTTAACATGCGCCGAGCCCACGTTGGCGATGAACGCGTCGGGAAAATCCGGTAGCGTGCCGCATCATTTCGACACGGCAAGAATATTCAACACGGAAAATTTTTGAACACAGGCGGCGTCGGGCTTCATGCGTATTCTTAGCGTATTTGGTACTCGTCCAGAGGCGATCAAAATGGCACCGCTTGTGCTGGCGCTGGGCGAAGCAGAAGGAATTGAAACGCGCGTCTGCGTGACGGGCCAGCATCGTCAGATGCTCGATGATGTGATGTCGGCGTTCTCGTTGAAGGCTGACTACGACCTGAACATCATGCGGCCGAACCAGTCGTTGAGCGAAGTGTTCAGTGCGGTCATGACCGGAATCGATCCGATCATCGCCGACTACAATCCGGACTACGTTCTTGTGCAGGGCGACACCGCAACCAGTACGGCGGCTGCACTTGCCGCCTTCTTCCGGTCGGTCAGTGTCGGGCACGTCGAGGCGGGATTGCGAACCGGCAATCTCATGAGCCCGTGGCCGGAGGAAGCCAATCGGCGGGTCACTGCGGTCGTTACGACGAGGCATTATGCGCCGACGTCGCGTGCGCGTTCAGCCCTGCTGAAGGAAGGCTATCCGCCGGACGCCGTGATTGTCACCGGCAATACCGTGATCGACGGGCTGCTCCGTATGGCTTCAAATATCTCTCAACCAGGCGAGCTTCGCCGGTCGCTTGAAGCGAAATACTTATGGCTCGATACCTCGAAGCGGCTCATCCTCGTGACCGGACACCGGCGCGAGAGCTTTGGATCCGGGTTCCGGCAAATTTGCGAGGCATTGAAAACGATCAGTCGGCGGGACGACATTCAGATCGTGTATCCCGTTCATCTCAATCCGAACGTGCGCGGGCCGGTATTTGATCATCTGCGCGATGCGTCGAATATCTTCCTGATCGAACCCCTGAACTATCCCGAGTTCGTCTACCTCATGACGCGTTCGTATCTCATCCTCACGGATTCCGGTGGAATTCAGGAGGAGGCGCCGGCGCTTCGGAAGCCCGTGCTTGTCATGCGAGATACCAGCGAGCGCATGGAGGCCGTTGACGCCGGCGTCGCTCGCCTGGTCACCACCGACCCGGCTCGCATTGTTGCAGGCGTCGAGCGCCTGCTCGATGTGCCAGCGGAGCACGAAGCCATGTCTCTCGGTGCCAATCCGTTCGGTGACGGGCGCGCCAGCAAACTGATCGTGCATGATCTTCTGAATGTCCGTCGGCCGAAACATCCAGCTGATGGCATAGCGAGCGTCAATCTTTTGTCGAATGCCGAGATGCATACGAAACCGCCGTCGCCGATTCCCCAACCGGCCCACTGATCAAACGAAGCCATGGACACCAGAACCAATCAATTGGTTATTCAGGAATACGGCCAGCCGCTTGCGGAAGACTATGGTCCGCCTGCGGCGGGCCGTCCCGCTTTCGGCTTGTGGGACATTGTCGACGTTCTGCGCCGCGAATGGCGGTTGCCCGTTATCGGGCTGTTGATTGGGCTGGCGGTTGCCGTGGCTTCCGTTGTGGTCATGAAGGCGCCCTACAAGAGCAGTGCACGCATCCTCATCGATCGAAGTCTCAATCGTTATCTGCAGACGAACAAGATCGTAGATCAGCCGACGATGGATGAAGTGGAGGTCGGCAGTCAGCTCTACGTACTGTCATCAGACAGGGTCCTGCTTCCGGTTATTCGCTCGCTGGGTCTGGCCAGTGATGGCGAGTTTGCCGGGCGATCTGCACTTGGCAGCGCCACAGACGGGAACTCCAGCACGGCGGAAGCCACTGCAGCCGCTGAACGAGCGGCGCTCGAATCTCTGCTGAAGCGGGTGACTGTTGCACGTGAGGATGTCGCGAACGTTATCAACGTAACGGTCGAGTCGCAGAGCGCGGAGAAGGCCGCGAAGATCGCCAACGGAATCGTGGATAGCTATCTCGCGTCCTTGCAGGACGCAAAGCTGCAATCAACGCAGAAGGTGAGTAAGTGGCTGCAGGAGCGGCTGATCGAGCTGAAGAAGCAGGTGGCCGACGCTGACAAGGCGCTGCAGGACTTCAAGACGGCTAACAATCTCAGCAGCACTGGCGCTCAGGATACCGAGCTCCTGGCAAGTCTGAATACCCAGCTGATGAATGCCAAGTTCGCGGCAGTCGAAGCAAAGGAGCGCCTCGACCGGATCAAGCGGACAGAGGCAAACGGGATTCCGTCGGCCGTGTCGACGGACGCGCTATTCAACGACAAGCGAGCGGCAGTCATCAACTTCGCGCTCAACAACAGCGAACTTGCGCGTCTCCGCACGCAAAAGCGCGACCTTGCGTCTCGGCTTGCGGAGATGGAAGCTCGCGTCGGTCGCAAGCACGCGGCTGTCGTCAAGCTTCGTGCGCAGCTCAACAGCGTTGACGCCGCCATTCGGTCCGACGAGGGGCGCATTACCGATTCCTACGCCAGCGAATACGAAGTCGCTAGGGCACGACAGACTGAACTCGAAGACACCGCCGCGAAGCTTTCCGCGGAAACCGGAAGCCAGCTGCGCGAACTCGAGAGCGCTGCCGAGGCGCTGCGCAATCTCTATAGCGGATTCCTGCAAAAGCATAAGGAGATCGAGGCGGCGCAGGCGGAGACGCTTCCGGCCCAAAGTGCGCAGATCATCACGAGAGCAGTGCCGCCGCTGACAAAGAGTTCCAAGAAAACCCTCATCGTGGCGGCAGGCAGTATTTTTCTCGGTCTGTTTCTCGGCATAGGCTCTGCCTTCGGACGTGAATGGATGGCGGATGTGTTCCGTACACCCAAGGCCGTCGAACAGGTGACCGAGACGCGGTGCATCGGACTGCCCTTCGTCTATGCTGGTCAATTGCCAATCGAGGAGCATGTCCTTGCTGCCCCCTTCTCGCGATTCGCGGAGGGTCTTCGCAATGTGAAGGCGATGCTCGACCGTTCACCCGCCTCGACCGGCGCCAAGGTCATCGGTGTCGTGTCGGCGGTTTCGAAAGAGGGAAAGACTGTCGTTGCCGCCAACCTTGCTGCGCTCATATTGTCGTCCTCCGGAGCGCGCACGCTGCTGATCGATGCCGACCTTCATCTCCGGAATCTCACGACTGCACTGTCCCCCGATGCGAAGGTTGGGCTTTTCGAAGCGCTGGAAGATCCGTCCCGTCTTGGCGAGTTTGTTTGCAAGCGACCGCATTCGGGGCTGGATGTCCTGCCGAATGCCTGCGCGCTTCGGATTCCCAACGCTGCTGAACTCCTGGGCTCGCGGGAAATGGAAAACCTGCTCGCCGTCGCACGGAAGTCCTATGACTACATTGTGGTGGAGGTGGCGCCGATCATGTCGGTCGTCGATGCAAGGCTGATCGAGCGCTTCATCGATGAGTTCGTCTTCGTTGTGGAATGCGGTCAGACCAAGCGCACGAGCGTGCTCGAAGCCTTGTCGGTAACGCAGCTCATCCGTGAGCGCGTGTCGACCATTGTGCTCAACCAGATCGATCCCGTCGAGCTCAGAACCATCGAGGCAAGAAATGGCGTCAGGTCCGAAGGATATTACCGGGAGTAGACCTGTGGACGAGCTTGACAGTCGCGCTTCAAGTGTTCCGCACAGCGCCACGCCGCGCAGGTATGTGCTGATTTCGCCCTGCCGCGATGAGGGAGCCTATCTCCGCCGCACGCTGGACAGCGTGGCTGCACAGTCGGTGCCGCCAGCGCTGTGGATCGTCGTTGACGATGGATCCACCGACGATACGCCACGGATTCTGGAAGAGTATGTGGCGCGGTTGCCTTATCTGCGCGTCGTGCGCCGCCATGACCGAGGCCATCGGCGGGTAGGGCCCGGCGTGATTGAGGCGTTTTATGATGGTCTCGATCAAGTGTCGCTCGGCGACTTCGGCTATTTGTGCAAGCTTGATATGGATCTCGACCTGCCGCCTCGCTACTTCGAACTGCTGATGCAGCGAATGGAGGATAATCCACGTATCGGGACGACCTCAGGCAAACCCTGGTTCGTCCATCCCCAAACTGGCGATCTCGTGCCCGAAATCTGCGGCGACGAAATGTCGGTTGGAATGACGAAATTCTATCGGGTTGAGTGCTTCGAGCAGATCGGGGGATTCGTGCGACAAGTCATGTGGGATGGCATCGATTGCCACCGCGCCAGAATGCTGGGCTGGATCGCGGAGAGCGTCGATTCAGAGCCAATCCGGTTCGTCCACCTTCGTCCGCAGGGGGCCAGCCAGAAGAGCATCTGGGCAGGCAGAATTCGTGCTGGCTTCGGTCAGTATTTCATGGGCACTTCGCCGTTTTACTATCTGGCGGTGGCGGCTTCCCGTCTTCGCGCGCACCCAATGTTCATCGGCAGCATCGCGATGCTTTGGGGTTACTTCAGCAGCTGGGCAAAGGGTTTGCCGCGCTATAATGACCCCGAGTTCAGACGTTTTCTTCGTACGTATCAGCACGCGTGCCTGAGACTGGGTAAACGAGCTGCCACGGCTCGCCTGGACGCCGAGCAAGTGGCTCGGTGGCAAGCCAGTCGGCAATCGCCGCAGGGGAGTTGAGCAGATGAAGCAACACGCGAGCCTATTGGGCGTCGAATTTGATGCGGTTACGCTCGATCAGGCGGCGCAGCGCTGTGTCGATATCTGTCTCCGCTCGAACAGTTCTCACGTCGTGATGACGATCAATGCGTCGCATCTCTGCATGATGCGGCGAGACGTGGCGTTGGCGCACGCATGTTCCGCGGCCGATATGACGGTGGCGGACGGTATGCCGGTGGTTTGGGCAATACGAGCGTCAGGTCAACGCATGCCGGAACGCGTGGCCGGCATCGATCTGATGGAAGGACTTTTAAGGGGGGCCGCGTCCAACGGACTTTGTGTCTATTTTCTAGGGGCGCACCAGCAAGTCGTCGAAAAGCTCGTGCGCGTCTGCGAGGCGCGCTTTCCGCAGCTGACGATCGCTGGTTTTCGGAACGGCTACTTCGGTCCGGACGAGCACGAAATTATCGTCGATGAGATACGAGCCAGCGGCGCTCACATTCTCTTTATCGGCTTGCCGTCCCCGTTCAAGGAGGTGTGGAGCGAACGCTATCGGGATCGGCTGCAAGTTCCCGTCATTCTGGGGGTCGGCGGCAGCTTCGACGTCTTGGCCGGCTTTATCAGGCGCGCTCCTCGGCTATTCCAATCGCTCGGTCTCGAGTGGTTCTGGCGCCTGATGATGGAGCCGCGCAAGTTATGGCGGCGATATCTTTCCACCAACAGCGAGTTCATCTGGCTGGCGCTCCGCGAAGTGGTGGCGCGCAGGGCGTACGCCGCCCGTCCGGGAAGAGCGATCGCCGGATCGGCAAGCGTGGTGCGGAGAGACGACCGAAAAGTGGGTACGGAACGCAGGGTAGCTGATCGGCGAATTCTTGTCAGGCGAAGGAGCAACGTGCGGGATTCGCAGCTTCCGATGCCCGATCGCCGGCGCGGCATAGAGCGACGTATCTCAGAGCGTCGGGCACGGGCGGCTAATGCTCTCAAGGGTATCGAGGTGAGCGCCTGATGTATCGGCTGACCAACCAGGATCACTGATCCAAGCAGGCGGCTAGGCGATTCGCTTCATGGCGCAAGCGCGGGAAGCATCAAAGTGATTAAACCGCCAAGCAGTACCGATTCCTTCGGGTACGATAACGCAGACCAACCCATAGTCGTTAAGCTAAAGCCTGATGTGTACGTATTTGGGTATGAGTTCTGCCACGTTCTGCAAACGCTGATCAAACACGGCTGCGTGCCCGCCGAGCTCATCTATGAGGACGGAGGGGCGCTCATCCTTATTTTTGATCCCAATGAGAAGAAAGCGGAACTATGGTCAGGATGGTGGAGGTGCGACAAACCCGACATTTACTCCATCATTGAACCAGAGCATCGCGGGCTCGTGAATCAAATATTCGAAACCTCAGACGCCTTCATGGAGTTTTCCAATGCTCGATCTCCTCAGATTGAGCTGATCCCAGGCCAGATCCAAAAGATTCAAAGATCGGGGGCTGCGGTTTTTCGCGGAGACGCTCCCCTTCGTCCTCGACCTCTATAAAGAGCTGCTTCCGCACAGCGCGCATTGGAGGCGTTTTTCTGAGTGTTGGGAATGGCGGCAGCGCTCCCCCGCTACCACGGGCTACGAATCTCGCCACGCCAAGCGTCGATCCTCCACCATTGCACAATCCGGACCGCAGCGGCGGCTCAGAAATTTGAGGTTGAAGCAAGCCGAGGCGGAGCACTGCTGTCGGTCAATTTCGAACAGCCTGTTGTGACCCTCGCTACGGCTCAGCCGGATAGGCCGGCCTTGCGCAAGCCGTCGAGGAAGTGCTCGCGTTCGGCAGAAATTCTGTACCTTTCGGCCCGTGCTCGAACGAGATCGAGGGAGTTCGCCGGCGGCGTTGCGCCGTTCGCGCTCATTTCTCGACAACGTTCCGTGACGAACGCTTCGGCTTCGGATCGCGCTTCGCTGAGCCGACCCATCTGCGCATAACAGGCGGCAAGCAGACTGTGCGACCAGCGGTCGGGGGATCGCGCCTCCATCAGCGTCTTGACTGCTTCATCGTACTGGCGCCCCGAATAGAGCGCGAGCGCGTGGTACCAGTGGTACAGATTGGGCGGGAAGGGATTCAGTCGTTTGGCCGCACCGATCCATGTGAGGGCCTCTCGCCACCGTCCCCAGTAGACCAGAATGTTCGCGAAAACGGCGGCGACGTCGGCGTCGTTTGGATTGAGCGCGAGAGCCCGGCTGAAATGGATTTCGGCCTTGGCGTCCTCGCGACGCAGGAACAGCAATTGCGCGAAGACGCCATGGGCCCAGGCGTCGCCGCCGTCGATGTCGAGCGCGGTCTCGATCTCGCTCAACGCGTCGTCGAGCTTCGCCGTGCCGGGCGATTCGAGAAACACGTCGCAGACGATCGTCCAGGCAATGTTGACGTGAGCGCGGGCATATTGCGGATCGAGCGCGACGGCGTCCCGGAAAAACTGCCTGGCTTCCGCCATGCCCTTCACGGTCAATTGACGCCACCGCTCGTTGCCCAGCAGAACCAGGTCATAGGCGGTGATGCTCGGGGTCGGCTTGCGTCTGGCGATCTCGCGGCCGGCGTCCTCGAGCCGGCCCGGAAGGGCTGCGACGATTGCGCGGACGATCTCGTCCTGCAGGGCGAAGACGTCCTCGAGTTCGCGGTCGTAGCGCTCGGTCCAGAGATTGTAACCGCTCGCGCCATCGAGAAGCTGGACGGTCACCCGCATCCGGCTGCCGATCTTGCGCACGCTACCTTCGGCCACGTACCTGACGCCGAGCTCGCGGCCGACCTGCTTGATCTCGGGCGTCTTGCCCTTGTAGGCGAAGCTGGAGTGGCGGGCGACAACGAACAGCGAGCGGAAGCGCGACAGTTCGGCGATGATGTCTGCCGTTATTCCATCGGAAAAATATTCCTGCGCGGGATCGCCGCTGAGATTCAAGAACGGCAGCACTGCAAGCGACGGCCCATCGGGCACTGTTATTGCCGGCGAGGTGGGCAGGCCGGCGCCGGATTCGGCGGCGACCAGTGGCCCGACATAGCGGTAGCCGCGGCGCGGCAGGGTCTCGATCCAGGTCGCACCGCCCTCGACGTCGGCAAATACCCGCCGCAGAGCGGCGATCTGCACCGTCAGGTTGCTCTCCTCGATCGCAAGCCCCGGCCACGCCGCCTGCATCAATGTGTCCTTGGAAACCGGCGTTCCGGCCTGCTCGACAAGCAGCCGAAGCAGCGTCACCGCGCGCCGCCCGAGCGCGACCGGTTCGGACTCTCGAAACAGCATCACGGCTTCCGCGTCGAGGCGGTAGGGGCCGAATTCGTGGATCGTCGCCATGGTTCGGGAGACTACATTTTTTGCATCCTTTTCGGAACAGATTCAGGACCTCCGGGAATCCGGCGACCCGCCCCGCTGCCGCTGACGCGCAGCTTTGCGCGGCCGATTTCCGCTTTCGCCTCGATCCACCTCGCGCGGCACCTCCGCCAGCCGTTCGCGCCGCCGCGAGGCGACGGCCGCTTGACAATGTAAGTAAGAATATTATTACAAACTGCTGCTTTCGGAGAACGCGTTCATGCTGCAGACCAAGCGAAGCTATAGCGGAATGGTGACCGCGCCGCATCATCTTGCGGCGCAGGCCGGGCTCGCCGTCCTCTCCGAAGGCGGCAATGCGGTCGAGGCGATGATTGCGTCCGCCGCCACGATCGCGGTGGTCTATCCCCATATGAACGGCCTTGGCGGCGACAGTTTCTGGCTGGTCGGCCGGGCGGGCTCTGCACCTGTCGGAATCCAGGCGTGCGGACGGTCGGCGAAGGCCGCCAGCCGCGCCTGGTATCGCGAGCATGGCTGCAGCACCATCCCAAGCCGCGGACCGCTCGCAGCACTCACCGCCGCCGGGACCGTCGATGGCTGGCAGAAGGCCTATGAGCTCAGCCGCGATCGCCATGGGGGGCGCATGCCGCTGTCGCGGCTGCTCGAACCTGCGATCGGCTACGCCGCCGATGGCGTCGCCGTGACCCAGACCCTGCACGACAACACCTCGAAGAAGCGCGCTGAGCTGCAGGATGTGCCGGGCTTTGCCGATGTCTATCTGCCGCAGGGCGTTCCGCTTGCAGTCGGCGCACGGTTGCGGCAGCCGCGCGTGGCGGACACGTTGCGGCAGCTGGCGCAAGCCGGCCTTTCCGATTTCTATCGCGGCGACCTGGCGCGTTCGATGGCCGCTGATCTCGAACGGCTCGGCAGCCCGCTCCGCCTATCCGATCTGGAGCAGCATCAAGCCGCGCTGGTGACACCGCTGTCGGTCGATGTGGCCGGGCACAAGGTGTTCAATATGCCGCCGCCGACGCAGGGCCTGGCCTCGCTGTTGATTCTTGCGCTCTATGCCCGGCGCATGGCGAAGGAGGCGGACGGGGGCGATCATCTGCACCGGCTGGTCGAGAGCACGAAGGCGTCGTTCCGCATCCGCAATCGCTACGTGACCGATCCCGACTACATGGCGCGGTCGGCGGCCGAGTTTCTCACCGACGAGTCCATTGCGGCGCTCGAAAAGACCGTCGCCGTCGATCATGCAGCGCGCTGGCCTGACCCGCCGGCCCAGGGCGATACGGTCTGGCTCGCTGCGACCGACCGGAACGGCCTCAGCGTCAGCTTCATTCAGAGCATCTATTGGGAGTTTGGCTCGGGCGTCATCCTGCCCCAAAGCGGGGTCACCTGGCAGAACCGTGGGACAAGCTTCGGTCTCGCCGAGACCGATATCAACCGCCTGGAACCTGGGCGGCTGCCGTTCCACACCATTCAGCCCGCAATGGCTGAACTCAGCGACGGCCGGCTGTTGTCCTACGGCACGATGGGCGGCGAAGGGCAGCCGCAAACCCAGGCGGCGATCTTCACCCGCTACGCGTTGCACGGTCAGGATCTTCAGTCGACAGTGACCGCGCCGCGCTGGCTGCTCGGTCGCACATGGGGCGAGGAGAACAACAATCTCAAGATCGAATCGCGTTTCGATCCTGCCGTCGTCGACGCGCTGCGGGCGCTCGGCCACGACATCCAGGTGGTCGGTGCGTTCGAGGAATTCATGGGCCACGCCGGCGCAATCGTCTGGCACCCGGACGGACTGCTCGAGGGCGCCAGCGATCCCCGCAGCGACGGCGTTGTCGCCGCCCGGTGAAGCGAGCACCTAGCGCTCACCCGCAGGCTGTTCGGAATTTGCCGCGCGTGAGCTAGCGTGCGGCGCCCGCCGGTGTTCTGGCTGCGGACGGTTTCCGTTTTCCCTCGCTTGCGGCCGCCGTCGCCGTCAACCAGGTCATGATCACGTCAAGCGCGTGATGGCGACGCTTCTCCAGCCAGTCGGGCTCTCCCAGATCCTTGTCGAACATCGCCGACAGCGTGTAGCGGTTGGAGACATGAAAATAGCTCATGGCCGTGATCGTGACGTAGAGCTGAACCGGATCGACGTCGCTGCGGAACAGCCCGACCGCAAGGCCCCGGCGAAGGATATTTTCGATGCTCGCGACCAAGGGCAGCGTGAGGTGGGCGATCTTGCGCGATTTGCGCAGGTTGCGCCCGCGCTGCAGGTTCTCATTGTTGATCAGGGCAATATAGTTCTGGTGCGCCCCGAAAAAGGTGAACGTGAAGTTGATCAGCTCGCGCATGGCCGCGACCGGATCGAGGTCGTCGAGCTTGAGTTGCTGTTCGGCCGCGCGGATCTCGGTGTAGACGTGTTCGAGCACGGCGAGATAAAGGCCGTTCTTGTCGCCGAAATAGGCGTACAGCAACCGCATGTTGGCTTTGGCGCGTTTCGCGATGGCTTCAACCCGAGCTCCGCCAATGCCGTTGCGGCAGAATTCGAACGTCGCCGCGTGCAGGATCGCTTCCTTGGTCAACGCGGAATCGCGTGCCCGTCTGCCGCGTGTGGCGCTGCGGGCCGGGCTGGTCGATGCTGTCGTTTCAGTCACGGGACAAGCTTTTCTCAGGTTGTACGAGCCCAGCGCGGACAATATGCCCCCGCCCATCATGTTCAACGGGATGCGGGGCCCTGCCGTGCAGGCTCGCGGGATTGAGATCGCTATTGCGGTGGCTCGTCAAGGGGTAACCTTCCCGATGTTCCGGTCTCCACATCCACATCAACGCGCCGCCGTCACGACCG
Source organism: Bradyrhizobium sp. BRP56 (assembly GCF_020194035.1). Taxonomy (NCBI): domain Bacteria; kingdom Pseudomonadati; phylum Pseudomonadota; class Alphaproteobacteria; order Hyphomicrobiales; family Nitrobacteraceae; genus Bradyrhizobium; species Bradyrhizobium sp. BRP56. The sequence goes on along the minus strand of NZ_JADYVV010000001.1, from coordinate 268,183 downwards.
TGCCGCCATGCGCGACGAGGCGCCCATTCTTGTAGACGTCGCGCGGCCTGGGCCGGGCCACCACGGCCTCTTGCACGTGCTGGGCGTCGATCACGACGAAGTCCGCCGCCGCACCCTTGGCCACCCCATAGTCCGGGAGGCCGAGGGCCTGCGCGGCGTTGGTGGTCACCATGTTGAAGGCGGCCGCCAGGTCGGCATCCGTGTTGAAGCCGGAGCGGTAGCCGATGATCATGGCGCGCTCCAGGAGGTCGCCGTCGCCGTAGGGCCACCAGGAATCGCGGATGTTGTCATTGCCGGCGAACACATTGACGCCGGCATCGCGCAGCAGCAGCACCGGCGGAAACGCATGCGCTCCGGGCGCGTTGGTCAAAATCGCGACCCCGGCCTCGGCGAGCAGCTGCGCGGTGCGCTGAACGACGTCACGCGGCACCTCGCCGAGCGCATAGGCATGGCTGATCGTGACCTTGCCGCCGAGCCCGAGGGCCTTGGTCCGGCGTGCAATGTTCTCGATCTCGAAGACACCGAGCAAGCCGCCGTCATGCAGGTGAATGTCGATGCCGACTCCGCGCCGGTCGGCAATGCCGAAGACGACGTCGAGATGCCCGTCGATGTCGGCATCGTAACCCGCCGGATCGAGACCGCCGACCAGGTCCGCGCCGGCGCGAACGGCCTCGTCGAGCAGCCCGGCCACGCCCGGCGACGTCACGATGCCGCTTTGCGGAAAGGCGACGATCTGGACCGATACTTTGTCGCGGTGCGCGTCACGCGCCGTCATGACCTGCTCGAGATTGCGCAACCCGACCTGAAGGTCGATATCGACGTGGCTGCGCATCCGGGTCGTGCCGTGCGCGACGCAGAGGTCGATCAGCGCGGCCGCCCGCACCGCAATCGGCCTCGCGCCGGCAAGCGCCTCCTTCTCGAACTTGACGCGCTCGCGCACGCTGAAGCCGGCGGTGCAGGGGCGGTGGGACTTCCAATCGTCACCAACGAAGCCCTTGTCGAGGTGGATATGACCATCGACCAGCCCCGGCAACACCAGGCGTCCGGCCAGATCAAGGGTTTCGCTCGCCGCGACCGGCGACTGCGACGCGATCGAGGTGATGCGGCCATCGCGCACGGCGATATCGACGGTGCGCCCATCGACCAATCGGGCGTTTCGAAACAGCGTGTCGGCAGTGCTCACTGGTCGTCTCCGGTTCGTTGCAACGGTGAGGCGATCGGGGCCCGATTTGTTTTCATCATGTGGGGACGATGCCATCCGGCAGCGCGCGCGAGAACGCGGCTATGCCTCCAGCGGTGGTGATCCAGATCTCGTCGCGCCGCGCCAGGATCGTCTGCAGGGCGCGGCGCAGCGGACGCAGGCGGTGCGGCTGGCCGACCAGATAGGGGTGCAGCGCAATTCCCATGACGAGCGATTGCCTTCTCGATTGTGCCAGCATCTCCTCGAACGTGTCGGTGATCATGGCGGCGAACTGCTCGCCGGAGTCCTTGCGACCGACGATCGAGGGGATATCGTTCAACTCCTGCGGATAGGGCACTGAAAGGATGCGGCCGCCGCTCCGCGTCGAGAACCACACCGGCTGATCGTCCATGCACCAGTCGAGCAGGTACTCGTAGCCTGCTTCGGCCAGCAGATCGAGCGTGACCCGTGATTGCGAAATCCAGGGCCCCAGCCAGCCGCGCGGCTGGCACCCTTCGGCGCGCGCGATGACATCGGTCGCTTCCGCGATCAGTTGCCGCTCCTGGTCGGGCGCAAGCACACCCTGGCGCTCGGAATTGGTGCGGCCGTGACCGACAATTTCGTCGCCGCGGGCGCGAAATGCCTCCATGACTTCAGGGCAGTAGTGATAGATGCTGCTGTTCGCGAGCACCGACAGCGGCAGTTCCAACTCATCGAACAGCTCGATCAGGCGCCACACGCCGACGCGGTTGCCATAGTCGCGCCAGGCGTAGTTGAGGACGTCCGGATGCGGACCGCTGGGGCAGAGCTCGGCACCGAGCCCGTCGCCGAACGCGAAATGCTCGAGGTTGAGACCGACATAGACGGCAAGCCGCCGTCCTTGCGGCCAATTGAAATCCGGGCGTTGCCCGATCGCACTGTAGCGATAGCGTCCGTGGGCGGCGAGGGTCGGTCCGACAGAATCCGAACGCAGCACGGCTTCCCCGCGCGACAGGCGGTCGCCATCTTCCGCGATCGAGATCAACACGTCGCGGGCCTCGACATTCCTTGGGTCCATCGGAATTTTCCCCGCGCGGTTGATCGCTCGCTTGACATCGGAATATTTTTGAAGAAAGTTTTTACTTCCGTCAAGTCCGCGCATAAGCGGCAGCGGAGGAACTGGCGGCTTCGATGCCGAGGCCGCCATCAGCGGAGGAACACCGAAGATGAACTTCAGGAGCATAGTTTCGTCCGGACCTGCGCGTCGTTGGCCGGCTTGGCACGCCGCAGCGACGATCCTGCTGGCCGCGTTGCCGTTCGCGTCCGGCGCGCGCGCGGCCGAACCGATCAAGATCGGCCTGGTCACCGCTCTGTCGGGACAGTCGGCGCGCGCCGGCGAGGCGCTCACCCGCGGAGCGACGATCGCTATCGAGGAAATCAATGCGAAGGGCGGCGTGCTCGGACGTCCGCTCGAGCTCGTCCGCCGCGACGATGAGAGCAATCCGGCCAAAGGGCTGATCGCGGCGCGCGAGTTGATTCAGCGCGAGAAGGTCGCGGTCCTGGTCGGCGGCCTCGACACGCCGGTCGAGCTCGCCATCGTGCCGTTCGTCAACAACGTCAAGGTGCCGTTCGTCGTGCCGTGGGCCGCCGGGACCAACATCACGCGGAACGGCGCCCCGTCCAATTACGTGTTCCGCGTCTCGGCCATGGACGATGAGGTCGACAAGGCGATCGTCCAGTTCTCGCGCAAGACGTATAATGCGAAGAAGCCCGGGCTCATCCTGGTCAACAATCCCTGGGGCGAGTCGAACGAGCATGGTCTGAAGGCGGCATTGAAGGCCGCTGGAATCGAGCCTGCCGGCGTCGAGAAATTTGAAGGCAACGACGTCGATGTCGTTTCCCAGCTGTCGCGCTTGAAGCAGGCAGGCGCCGACACGCTCTACCTGGTCGGCAACGTCGGACCGTCCTCCCAGGTGGTGAAATCGCTCGACCGTATGGGCTGGGCGCCGCCGATCGTCTCGCATTGGGGGCCGGCCGGCGGCCGCTTCACCGAGCTCGCCGGGCCGAGCGCGGAGAACGTGATCTTCGTCCAGACCTACAGTTTCTTCGGGAACCTGTCGCCGGTCGGCAAGCGGGTGATGTCGGCCCTTCAGGCGAAGTATTCGGACATCAAGGGGCCTGCGGACGTGACGCCGGCGGTTGGCGTCGCCAACGCCTACGACTCCATCCTGGTCATTGCGCGAGCAATCGAAAAGGCAGGTGGCACCGAACCGACCGCCGTGCGTGACGGCTTCTACGCCATCGACCGCGTGGACGGCTTGATCAAGACCTATGAGAAGCCGTTCGCGCAGGACAAGCACGATGCGCTGACGGCGGGCGACTACATCTGGGCGCGATTCGAGGACAATCACATCATGCCGTTCGCGCGGAACTGACCGCGCGCGATCGTCCGTCAAACAAGCAGGGTGGTCATCGATGTCATTTCTTCCCGCGGTGATAACAGGACTGGCGCTCGGGAGCATGTACGGGCTGCTTGCGCTTGGCTTCCACGTCACCTACGCCGTCTCCGGCACGGTCAATTTCTCCCAGGGCAGCTCGATGACCCTGGGAGCCGTTGCCGGATACTTCTTCCTCGTGCTGTGGGGCTGGCCGGCCGCGGCCGGCATTCCCGCCGTTCTGCTCGTCTGCGCGGTCTATGGCCTGCTGATTGAGCGCTTTGCGGTTCGGCCATTCGTGCAGCGCGGCTCCGACAACTGGCTGATGGCGACCGTTGCGGTCGGCATTATCGTCGACAATGTGATGATGTTCGTCTTCGGCAAGGAGCCGCGCAGCTTTCCGTCCGTCCTGGCGGCCAAGCCGATCCAGATCGTCGAGGGCGCGGGGGTCTATCCGTTGCAGCTCCTGATTCCCGTGGTCGGATTGCTGCTGGCGCTGGCACTTCATCTGCTCAGTCGCAGGACGCGTCACGGCGTCGCCATGCTCGCGGTGGTCCAGAACCCGAACGCCGCGCGGCTGATGGGCATCAACGTCAGCGGCGCCATCGCGGCAAGCTACGCGGTCTCGGCGATGCTGGCCGGGGTTGCGGCGCTGCTGATCGCGCCCCTGTTCAACGTGTCCTCCGAAATGGGCACGCTGTTCGGCATCAAGGCCTTCGCGGCGGCGATCATCGGCGGTCTCGGCAGCGCATGGGGCGTGATGCTGGCCGGGCTCTGCCTCGGCCTGATCGAGGTGTTCGCGACCAATTATCTGGGGTCGGTCTACACCCAGATCATCACATTCGCCTCGGTGATCGCGATTCTTGTCGTCCTCCCCCACGGGCTGCTCGGCCGAGCCGGAGTGAAAAAGGTATGACCTCCCGCGCATCCGTTCTCGCCGCCGTCGCGGCACTCGCGGCCGCCATCCTCTATGCCGCCGCTGCCGACAGCTACGGCGTATTCCTGGTCGCGACCATCGCGCTGACGGCGATCGCCTGTATCGGCCTCAACGTGCTGCTCGGTCTCGCCGGGCAGATCTCGCTCGGCCACATCGGCTTCATGGCGATCGGGGCCTATACGACCGTGCTCCTGATGGAGAAGGCAGGGTGGCCCTATCTTGCGGCGACGGCTGCAGCGATTGCTCTTGTCAGCGTCGTCGGTGGTCTGCTCGCGATGCCGGCCTTGCGCGTGCGAGGTCCATATCTCGCGATGGTGACGATCGCCTTCGGCTTCATCGTCGAGCATGGCACGATCGAGTGGCGCGATCTCACGGGCGGCGGCAACGGCCTGATCCTGACCGCGCCGCCGCAGGTGTTCGGCTTTCCGCTGTCGGAGCGGCATTTGGCGATCGCGGGCATCGTGCTGGTGTTCGCCGGCCTCATCCTGTTCGAGCGCTTGAAGCGCAGCGGCTGGGGCTACGCCATGCGTGCCGCCCGCGACACCGAGGTTGCGACGCGCTCGATCGGCATTGATCTCGTGCGGGTCCGCACCGTGGCGTTCATCATCTCGGCCGCAGCGATGGCGCTAGCGGGGGCGCTGTTTGCGCCCCTCCAGGGCTATATCAGCCCGAGTTCGTTCCCCTTTCTGCAATCGATCCTGCTGCTGTTTGGCGTCATGGTCGGCGGCGCCGGCTCGGCGCTGGGGCCGGTGATCGGGGCGGCGCTCGTCGTGCTGCTGCCAGAAATGCTGTCCGATCTCGCGGAGTATCGTCTGCTTGCCTTTGGCGTGCTGCTTTTCGCCGTGCTGCGGCTCGCGCCCTCAGGCATCATGGGGCTGATCGAGCAATTCGCGGCAAGGTTCCTGCCGGCGGGATCGAAGGCCGATACGGGCGCGGGGGCCGTCGAGCCGGTCGCCGACCTCGGCATCGGAACCAGCAGCGCGTCGCGTCTTGACGTCGCAAACCTCTCGATCTCGTTCGGCGGTGTCCGCGCCGTGCAGGACGTCTCGTTTACCGCCGAACCCGGCACGGTGACCAGCGTCATCGGCCCCAATGGTGCGGGGAAAACCAGCGCGCTGAATCTGCTTTGCGGCTTCTATCGTCCGAAATCCGGCACCGTGAAGCTTGGCGACCGCGACGTCACCGGTTTGCCGTCGCACCAGCTTGCCCGTGTCGGAGTGGCGCGAACGTTCCAGACGACGCAGCTATTCGGTTCGCTCTCGATCATCGAGAACGTCCTGCTGGCGGCGACGGCCGGCAAGCTCGGTAACATCGTGTCCGCGCTGCACAATGACGCGCAGGAGCGCCTTGCGCGGTCGCTGTTGCGCTTTGCGGGTGTCGACGGCGATCTGAGCAGACGCGCGGATGCGCTGCCCCATGGCGAGAAGCGACTGGTCGAGATCGCGAGGGCGCTCGCCTTGCGTCCGACGGTCCTGCTGCTCGACGAGCCGGCCGCGGGTCTTTCGAAGGGCGACAAGCAGCGGCTGACGGTTCTGCTTCGTCGCATCGCGGAGACCGGGATCGCGGTCATCATCGTCGAGCACGACATGCCGATGATCATGTCGCTGAGCGACCTCATCGTCGTTCTCGATGGCGGCAAGCGCATCGCGATCGGCGATGCGGCGGCGATCCGCAACGATCCGCTGGTCCGCAAGGCCTATCTCGGCGATGCGCCGTCGGGTGAGCGGCGCCGCGCGCCGCGCCCGGCGAAACAAGGCACGGCGCTCGAAGTCCGCGCGCTCGATGCCTTCTATGGCATGTCGCGGGCGCTCGGTGGGATCGACCTTGCCGTCGCGCCCGGCGAGGCCATCGCCGTACTCGGCGCCAATGGAGCGGGCAAAACCACCCTGATGCGCTCGATTGCCGGTCTCGAACCACCGCGGTCGGTCGGCGAGATTCGGCTGTCCGGCGCCCGCGTCGACAAGATGCCGGCGCATATCCGCGCCAGGGCCGGCATCGTGCTGGTGCCTGAAGGACGTCAGGTGTTTCCGGAGCTGACGGTGCGGCAGAACTTGCAGCTCGGCGCTTTCGCACGCAAGGGTCTCGAACTCGACGCGGAGATCGACGCGATGTTTGCCCGCTTTCCGCGCCTGAAGGAGCGTATCAACCATCGCGCGGGCCTTTTGTCGGGCGGCGAGCAGCAGATGCTCGCAGTCGCGCGTGGGCTCCTGACCGCGCCCAAGGTCTTCATGCTTGACGAGCCGTCGCTTGGACTGGCGCCGCTTGTCGTCGACGAGTTGTTCGCCTCGTTCGAGCAGCTTCGCGTCGAGGGGATGACCCTGATCGTGGTCGACCAGATGGCCGGGCAAGCCCTTGCGCTTGCCGACAGGGCCTATCTGCTTGAGACCGGCACCATCCTGAAGAGCGGTGCGGCCGAAATCATCGCGGAGGATCCCTCGCTTGAAGCCGCCTATCTCGGCGGAGAGGCCCACGGGAGTAGCGTGCCGCGAACCGCCGTGCTCACGTCCTGACGCCATGGTTGCGCAGCAGGAGATCGGTGTGATGCGGCCAGGCAATACGTTTCGCGACCTGCCCGGCGCGCCCGTGTCTGAACGATTCGACGGCGGTGCCGTAATCGAGGTCGGCGTGCTGGCGCGTCGCGCGCTGCGCAGCGGACGGCGCGGCCGTATTGCGGCGGTGTTCGAGCGCAGCCTTTATGCGGTGCTCGACGATTGCTGGATCTGCATCGGTGTCAAAGACCTCGGCTCCGGCCCGCTGCATCTTCTGTGCACCGGGATTGAGCCGCGGCTGCTCGTTCCCGGACAAGAGGTTGCGATCGTCGACACGATGCTGCTCGTGGACGGTATGCGGTTTGCCGGCTTCGAGACGGCCTCCGTATGGGCGCCGCCGCCTTCGCCGGAATGGACGCTCGATAGTTTGCGGGCAGGGCTTGCGATGGTCGATCAGGTCTGGCGTCGCTTGCCGGTCGAGCAGGGGCTGGCCGCCTCGGGTGGCGCGGAGCCGCCCACAAGGCCGTCGCGGGTGCTCGCTGCCGCGGCGCCGGGGCTCGCCGCGCTCAAGCGATTGATCGAGGCCGGGCTTCGCGGAGAGCGATGTGTACCACGTGACTACCCGGAGATCGTCGAATTGATCGGACTTGGTCCCGGGCTCACGCCATCCGGCGACGACCTGATCGGCGGCGCGATGGTCGCGCTCACCAGCCTCGGCCGTCTCGCGACGCGCGACGCGCTGTGGAAGACCTGTCGCGCGCATCTCGGCCGAACCAATGAGATCAGTGCTGCCCACCTGCACAGTGCCGTGCTCGGCTACGCGGCGGCGGCGCTGCATGAAGCCATCGACGCGACGATTGGCGGACGGGTGGATCGTATCAAGTCCGCGGTCGCGGTGCTGTCGAGGATCGGGCAAAGCTCCGGACTGGATGGGTTTGCAGGTGCGCTGATGGTGTTGCGCGCGATCGAGTGCCGGCTGCTCAACGACAGCGCGCTGCATCATGCCGGCCTCGCCGGCAACGGCTCGCCGACGCGATCAATCGCAGGGGCCTAGACGATCATGCGCCGCGACGGGAATTGGACGACAGGTCGCGCGTGTTTGACAAAGTAAAAATTTTCTTACTAAGATCGATGTATCGGATCTCGGGAGGCCGCAAGTGGTGACCAAGCAGGAAGGGACGCCGAGCGGGCGTTTGTTGATGAGCAAGCCGAGCGTGGTGAACGTCGGGCTGGCAGGCTTTGTGAAGGACTTGCGGGACTGCGATATCGAGGTCGTGCAGGTCGACTGGACGCCGCCTGCCGACGGCGATCCCGAAATGGCGGCACTGCTCGCCAAGCTCGGTACGTGAGAGGCGGCCATGAAGCTGATCGAAGACGCCAACAAGCAGGCGCTCGCACGTATCCTCGAGGGTGAGCCCAGGCTGATCGATATCGTTCCGGCGCGCGATGTGCTGGAAGGGTTGAAGGAACGCATGATCCTTCATGCCGGGCCGCCGATCACGTGGGACCGAATGTGCGGTCCGATGCGTGGCGCGGTGGCAGGCGCCATCGTGTTCGAGGGTTGGGCTCCGGATCTTGAAGCCGCCTTCGAACTCGCGGCCGGCGGCGGCGTCGCCTTCCACCCCAACCATCATTTCGGCGCGGTCGGTCCGATGACCGGCATGACCACGGTCTCCATGCCGGTGTTCGTCGTCGAGAACGTCAAATATGGCAACCGCGCCTACTGCGCCATCAACGAGGGCCTTGGCAAGGTCATGCGCTTCGGCGGCAATGACGATAGCGTGCTGGCCCGCCTCGGCTGGCTGCGTGATGTATTCGGGCCGGTGCTGGCCAGGGCGATCCGCGCGCATGGCGGGATCGACCTGAAGGCGATCATCGCGCGCGGACTCTCGATGGGCGATGAAATGCACCAGCGCAACCTGGCCTGCTCCAGCGTGTTCCTGCGCGAGATCGGGTCGGCGCTGGCGCGCACCTCGACCGACAACGAGGTTCTCGCAAGCTGCATTGGCTTCATCGCGCAGAACGATCAGTTCTTTCTCAACATCGCGATGGCGATGGGCAAGGCGCTGACCGATCCCGCCAGCGGCATTCGCGGTTCGACGGTGGTAACCGCGATGTGCCGCAATGGAACCGATTTCGGGGTCCGTGTCAGCGGATTGGGCGATCGCTGGTTCACGGCGCCGGTGGAGATGCCGGAAGGGCTCTATTTCCCGGGCTATTCGCGCAAGGATGCCAATCCCGACATGGGCGACTCCGCGATCGTCGAGACAGTCGGGCTTGGTGGCTTCGCGATGGCGGCAGCTCCAGCGGTTGCCGGCTTCATCGGCGCTGGGGCACCGTCGTCGGCGGGCAATTTCACGCGGGCAATGAGCGAAATCACTGTCGGGCAGAATCCGGAATGGACGATCCCCGCGCTCGACTTTGCCGGCGTGCCGACCGGCATCGACGTTCGCCTGGTGGCGGAGACCGGCCTTGCACCGGTCATCAACACCGGCATCGCGCATCGCGAGCCCGGCATCGGCCAGGTCGGCGCCGGCGTGGTGCGGGCGCCGATGGCCTGCTTCCGGCAGGCCGTTCTCGCCATTGCGGAAGATCTGGGGGTGTCATGAGCGCGTTTGTCCTGAACGAAATTCGCAAGGGCTTCTATCTCGACTCGGTGGCGTTGATGCGGTTGTCGCGCGAGATCGCGTCGGCGGCGGGCGTCATCGAAGCCGCGCTGATGATGGGCACGCCGTCCAACCAGGCGATCCTGCGCAACGCCGGATTGCTCGATGGCGAGGTGATCGCGCAGGGCAATGATCTGATCCTCGCGATCAAGGCCGAGAGCGAAGCGGCGGCACGCGTCGCGCTTGCCGAAGCGCAAAAGGCGCTCGATCGCCCCAAGACGAGCAGCACGGGCGAAGCGGCGTGGCGGCCGCGCAGCATTGCCGCGGCCGTCAAGGCCGCACCCGCCGCCAACCTCGCCCTGATCTCCGTTCCCGGCGAGTTCGCCGCGGCGGAAGCGCGCAAGGCGCTGAACCGCGGACTTCATGTCCTGATGTTCAGCGACAATGTCTCGATTGCGGATGAATTGTCGCTGAAGCAGCAGGCGCGCGAAGCGGGCCTCTTGATGATGGGACCGGACTGCGGCACGGCGATCATCGGCGGCGCGCCGCTCGCCTTCGCCAACCGGCTTAAGCGCGGGAGGATCGGGATCGTCGGCGCATCGGGGACCGGTACGCAGGAGGTGTCGTGCCTGCTGTCCGAGGCGGGCGAAGGAATTTCCCACGCCATCGGCGTCGGCGGACGGGATTTGAAGAAGGAGATTGGCGGCATCACGACATTGATGGCGATCGACGCCCTTGATGCCGATCCCGAGACCGATCGCGTCTTGCTCATCTCCAAGCCGCCGCATCCGGACGTCGCCAGGGCCGTGCTTGGCCGGATCGGCCGGAGCTCGAAGCCCTACACGGTGTGCTTCATCGGCGCCGCCTCGGCGGACCTGCCGCCAAATGCACGCTTTGCCGGTACGTTGAGGGAAGCGGCCGAAAAAGCCCTCGGCAACGGCCGGAGTGTCGGCAGCAGGTTCGACGCTGCCGCCGTGGCTGCGCGTTTGCCGCAGCGAAGCAAGGCGGCGCAGCGCATCGAAGGGCTGTTCGCCGGCGGCACGCTCTGTGCAGAGGCGCAGGTGATCCTTGCCGCGGGCGGCCGCAAGGTGGCATCCAACGCCGCTATTCCCGGCGTCCCGCATTTCGGTGAGCCGGAGGCGCAGGGGAGGGACCGCATCGTCGACCTCGGGGCCGACGAATATACCCAGGGCCGGCCGCATCCGATGATCGATCCCTCGGTGCGCGACGATGCGTTGCGGGCGGCGCTGGCCGATCCCGCGGTCGCCGTCATCCTGCTCGATCTCGTGATCGGATACGGCGCACATGACAATCCGGCAGCGCATCTGGCGGCCGTCGTGGCGGGCCGCGCGGATGATGCGCCGGTCCTGGTTGCGTCGGTGACAGGAACCGAGCTCGATCGCCAGGTGCGTTCGGCGCAGATCAGGCTGCTCGAGGACGCCGGCATCGTGGTGGCGCCGTCGAATGCCCATGCCTGCGACCTTGCTCTCGCTTTTTCCGTCAACGACGTCAGGATGCCGCGCTATGCGAACACTCAATGAGGTCCCGCGCCGTCTCGTGATCGCGATCGGCGGCAATGCCGTCCACCCCGAAGACATCAGCGGCACCTCAGACGAGCAGAAGGCCGTCGCCCAGCATACGGCCGAGGCGCTGCTGCCGCTCGCTGCGCTCGACAACGAACTGGTGATCACCCACGGCAACGGGCCGGTGGTGGGCAAGATCATGATGCGCCAGATGCTGACGATGAGCCGGATCCCGCCGATGTCGATGGACATCTGCGTCGCGCACAGCCAAGGTGGCATCGGCTATCTTCTGATGCAGGCGATCGAGAACGTCTTGCGCGCGTATGGCAACGGCCGGCACGTCGCCAGCCTGCTGACCCAGGTCGAGGTCGACGCCAACGATCCCGCCTTCGCCAATCCGACCAAGTTCGTCGGACCGTTTTTCACCGAGCAGGAAGCCCAGCGCATCAGCGCCGAGTTGAACTGGAAAATGCGCGAGGACTCCGGGCGTGGCTGGCGCCATGTCGTGCCGTCTCCGAAACCGAAACATGTCTGCGACATTTCGCTGGTCGACGCGCTGGTCAAGCGCGGCACGATCGTCATCGCAGGCGGCGGCGGCGGTATGCCCGTGATCCGCGACGAACGGGGCGTGCGCACCGGCGTGCCGGCAGTGATCGACAAGGACCTGACCTCGGCCCATATCGCCAACGTGCTTGGCATCGAGGAACTGCTGATCCTGACCGCGGTGCCCCGCGTCGCGATCAATTTCGGCAAGCCCAACAAGAGGGAGCTGGATCAGGTCAGCCTGGCGCAGATCAAGGCCTATCATCGCGAGGGCCATTTTCCGCCGGGAAGTATGGGACCCAAGGTCGATGCCGCCATCCGCTTTCTCGAAGGTGGTGGCAAGCGCGCGATCATCAGCCATCTCAATTGCGCAATGGGCGCGCTGACCGGCGAGACCGGGACCCACATTGTTCCCTAGCGCTCGTCAGATGCGATGGCGGCGCCATTGATGATGGCCGCCGGGATCTGCCCGGCGGGATACCGATGTCGGTCGGCCGCGAGCACAGGTCCGGATCCATGCCGTTCCGCTCGGGCTACCTGCGCGCCTATTTCAGCATCGCCGCGACGTTGTCCTTTGTCACAACGTCGAGACCGGTGTGGATGATCGGCGGCGCCTTCTGGCCTTTCTTGATGGCAAGCAGCGTGTCCATCGCTTTCTCGCCCATCTCGAACGGGCGCTGGCCGATCAGCACATTGGCGTAACCCTCTTTCAAAAGCTCAAGCTGCATCTTGAGGGTATCGGCCACGACGAGCGTGAACTTGCCGGCGTCCATGTCCTTCTTGCTCTTGCTGGCGAACGCCTTGAAGCCTTCGGGCGCGAACATCGGCCAGCCACCGACCGGGATGATGGCTGCAAGGTCGGGAGCAGCGGTGCGCAGATCGGTCATCTGCTGAACGCCGAGCGCGGGATCGTCGTTGCAGAAGGTCGGCGAGCCCCCGACCTCGGTCCACTTCGAGCCCTTGAGTGCCTCACGCACGCCGTCGACCCGCTCGGCCAGGTTCTCCGCACCCGGTCCGCCGGAGATCATCGCGTATCTGCCGCCGTCGGGCCGCAGCTTCAGCAATTGCTTGCCGAGCGCGAGGCCGAACTCCTTGTTGTCGGTGCCGATATAGGCAATCCGCTTCGAGCCCGGCGCGTCCGAGTCGAAGGTGATGACGGGAATGCCGGCTGCACTTGCCGCCTCGATCGACTTGGTCATCGCGGCAACGTCGGCAACCGATATGGCGAGGCCGTCCACCTTTTGAGTGACGAAATCCTGGATGATCTGCGCTTGCGTCGCCGGCTCGTGCTCGACAGGACCCTTGTAGATGCATTCGATGTTGCCGAGCTCCTTGGCGCGTTTCTGGCAACCGTCGCGCGCGAAATCGAAGAACGGGTTGTTCATGGCCTTAGGCACGATCACGAATCTGTAGCCCTGGGCCAGGCCGGGCGTTGCCATCATGGCGAGGACCGCAGCGGCAAGAAGTGCCTTTCTCATTGTTTCCCTCCACATTTCTTATCGTGCCTATCCGTTCAAATCTGCGGCTCCGGGAGGCGGATAGGCGGACATCCATGATCCTCCAGGACGAACTCTTCAGGCCATGCGCGAGCGGAGACGATCGACCAGCACCGCGGCGATGATGATCACGCCCACCAGGGTCTGCTGCCAGTACGAGTTGACCTGCGCGAGCACGAGACCGTTGCGGATCACCTCGAGCAGCACGCAGCCGACAATGGCCCCGAGCGGGCCGCCGGCGCCGCCCGCGAGATTGGCGCCACCGATGACAGCGGCCGCAATCACGTTGAGCTCATAGGATGTGGCCATGTTCGCCGGCGCCGATCCCAGCCAGCCCGAGACGATGATACCCTGCAGACCCGCCGCGAGCGCACAGATCACGTAGATCTCGATCTTCACCCGGACGACCGAAATGCCGGTCAGCGCGGCCGCCTTCTCGTTGCCGCCGACGGCAAAGACGTGGCGGCCGAAACCAGTGTGATGCAGCACGACGGCCATCGCCAGCGCGAGAACCACGAGATAGATGAACGGCGCCGGCATGCCGAACACAACGCCGGATGTCAGCGTGTAGAAATATTCGGCGTCGGGGCCGCCGGGAAAACTGCCGCGGCCGTTGGAGACGACGTAGCCGAGGCCGCGCACGATCGAGAGCATGCCGAGCGTCGTGACAAACGGCGACAGTCCAAGCACCGCGATGCAGAAGCCATTGACGAGGCCGACAATCAGCGCGACGCCGAGCCCCGCCAGAACCGAGACGAGCAGAATCAAGCCGGGCATATTGGCAATCACGGTCTTGCCGTCAGGGGCTAAATGCACGAACCACTCCGCGCCGGGCATGCCCGGTGTCGAGACGTGCGTCATCACCATCGAGGTGATCATCGCGGAAAAGCACATCACGGAGCCGACCGAGAGATCGATGCCGCCCGTGATGATGACGAAGGTCATGCCGAGCGTGGCGATGGCGATGAAGGAAAAGTTCTTCGCCACATTCTGTATGTTGCCTGCGGTCAGGAAATAGGGGCTGGCGAAGTTCATCAGCACGAACAGCGCCGCCAGCGCCAGCAGGACGTAGCCGGTCTGCGAAGCGAACAGGCCGCTGCGCCACCATCTGGCCTTGCCGACATTGGTGAAGGTGAGGGGAGATTCCAGGGGCGTGGCCATCACGCAGCCTCCTTCGCTCCCGTGATGAGGGAGGTGACTTCCTCGGGGCTGGTGTCGCCGATCGCCTTGTCGGCGCGCTTCTCGCCGCGCCGCATGACGACGACGCGGTCGCAGACAGCGAACACGTCGGGCATGCGGTGCGAGATCAGCATGACCGCGACGCCCTGTTCCTTCAGGCGATGGATCAGGCCGAGGACCTGCTCGACCTGGCGAACCGAAATCGCGGCAGTCGGCTCGTCCATCATCACCAGCCTGGCGTTGGAGAGCCGCGTCCGCGCGATCGCGACCGCCTGGCGCTGGCCGCCGGACATCTGCTTGACGAGATCGTGCGGGCGGGTCTCCGAGCGCAGCTCGCCGAACAGCTCCAGCGCGCGCGCTGCCATCGTCTTGTGGTCGAGCAAGGCGAATGGACCAAGCTTGCGCTTGAGCTCGCGGCCGAGGAAAACATTGGCCGCCGCCGTGAGATTGTCGGCGAGTGCGAGGTCCTGATAGACCACTTCTATGCCGACCGCACGGGCATCGATCGGACGGGCGAAATGAACCGCCTTGCCGTCAAAGCGGATCTCGCCGTGACTTGGCGGAAAGTTGCCGGCAATGATCTTGACGAGCGTCGACTTGCCGGCGCCGTTGTCGCCCATCAGGCCGACCACCTCGCCGGGCGACACGCGGAGGTCGACGCCATGCAACGCGCGAATGGCGCCGAACTCCTTGCCGATGCCCTTCAACTCCAGGACTGCTAGCCCGGCGTCGTGAGGGGTTACCATGGCTGGCTTTGCTCAAGCATGCTGGCCACCTCCGCTCAGAAGTGCACCAGCGTGCGCAGACCGAGAATCCAGGCGTTGTCGGTCTTCACGCCGGCGGCATTGTACCCGCGCCCGCCAGGATGCATCACATACTGGGCGTCGAACTTCAGGTTCATCCAGCCCGTCGCCTGCCACCCGTACCAGGCTTCGATCGGAACTTCGTTTCCTCCGGCGTTGGGCGTGAGCGCAGCCGTATTCACATGGGTCGTACCGACCGCAAAGCCGACTTCGTCCTCCGGGCGCGAGGCGAACGTTCCGGTGTGCCTGAAGCCGAATGCAATCTGGTAATCCTGGTACGACGTGCGGTGGTCGGCGACGGTCGTATTGAGGAAGGTGTACCAGCCCTGTGCCTTGGGACCTTCAACCGTCAGCCGCTGCAGGATCGATTCGTAGACGCCATAACGACCGCGCGAATCTCCGAGATTCTGGTCCGAGACGCCGCCGGTGCCCGGAGAGATCGCAATGATCCCCGGCAGGCCACCATCAATTGTCGATGCGCTGTCATACCAGCCGCCAAATCTCCAGGTCCCGTTCAACGGACCGCTCGGCGCCCAGACCACCTCGACCGGCACCAGAACGCCCGAGGCGGGGCTAGAGCCGGGGACACCCGGCAGGAAGTAAGTCGCGGAGTCCGACGTCGTCAGGTAGTTCGGGTTGGCGTCGTAGACGCCGACCGAGAGCTGCCATTCCTTGGCGAAGTTGTAGTGCACCACACCGGCCCATTGGCTCACCGGCCAATTGTAGATGTAGCCACCCTGGATGTTGCCGGGCTGGCCGCCGCAGAAGGTCAGGTTGATGAACTCGCAGAGACCAAAGAAGAAGTCGGAGCCGACCGGAAGACGGCCGCCCTTGAGCTCAAGGCGATCGTCGAACAGCTTCTGCGAGTAGTAGAGTTCGGTCAGGCGAAGAATGCTGCCGCGGCCGAACACTTCGTTGGTCAGCTGCAGCGCCGGAATTCCCGCCTCGTCATTCAGGTTGCGGCCGAAACGGTCGACCAGCGTGAGGCCAACCGTGCCGCCCTGGATGCCGGCGAGTTTTGCCATGTCGAACTTGGCCTGAAAGAAAAGCTGTCCGGCTTGGGTCGCGGTGTTCCTGTTGCCGCCCGACAAATTGCCGACGGCTTCGTCGCCCAGCGTCAGGGCCAGCGAGATCCCTCGCTCCTTTAGTTGCGTCCTGCCGAGATCGCCGAACAGATATGGTCTTGTCCAGAAATCATCGGTCTCGGTGTAAGGCACCGGCGGAGCCTTCGTCGTGAGATCGGCCGCATGCGCGCCGCCGCCGCTGAACAGAGATAACAACGCGATCCCCACGCCGCACGCCCGCGCGGTGTCTACAGACCTAAGTGACATTTTCTGCACTCCCAGCGTCCCCGGCTTTGTCTATTTTTGTGCCACGTTCCCGCCCAAAGCCCTTCAGCGGGGAACGCGGTCGTTTCAGTGCATCGATCCATCAACCAGAGATAGAATTCGTGCGCGCGCAAAGCCCTTCAAGACGGCGGCGAGGGGTCTGCCTGCGGCTCAGCTGGGCCAGGCCTGCTGCGCCAATTTGGATACGAGCGCCGCGAGCTTGATTGATCTTGCGCCTAGAACTCCTTCCCCTCGTTCCTCTACTCAAGCTGCTGCGACCATATTCCCGGTCCGGGTTCTTCCTTTTCGAGTTGTCATGCCTGATCGCCCGTCGTCGTCGGCAACGCAGCCGCGCTGTGCGAAGCTGCGCCTTGCAGAACTGTGCTTTCCTTCGATCTTGGCGCAGTGCGGGCGAGGCCTGCGAGCGCGGCCTTGCGCCGTCGACGGGCCCGCAATTGCTGATCCGCCAGCACACCGATCAGGATCACGGTCCCCATCACCGCGAAGTTCAGCGAATTGGGAATGCCGAGGATGTTCACGAGGTTCTGCAGCACCTGCAGCAACGCCGTCCCGAGCACGATGCCCAGAATGGAGCCCTCGCCGCCGCGCAGGCTACAGCCGCCGAGGACGGCCGCCGCGATCGCATAGAGTTCGTAGAAGTTGCCGAAGGAACTCGGAGAAACCGAGTTGGTGTAGAAGACGAACATCACGGTCGAGACGCCGGCGAGCCCGCCGCTGATGACATAGGCGGTGGCGATCACGAGGTCGGTGTTGATGCCGGAGAAGCGCGCCGCTTCCTCGTTCTTGCCCACGGCATAAAGCCAGCGTCCGTAGACCGAGCGGTGCAACAGCACGCCGAGGATCAGTGCAAGGATGATCAGGAAGATGAAGGTGTTCGGGATGTCCGCAATATTGCCGGAGGCGATATTGCTCAGCGTGCTCGCCTCGTCGCCGTAGCCGAAGCCGCGCGTCGAATCGCTGGTGTAATAGCGCGCGGCGCCGCGATAGATCAGCAACCCGCACAGCGTTACGATGAAGGGCTGCATTTTCAGCCGCGTGATCAGGAAGCCCTGGATGCCGCCCAGCGCAACCCCGCCCATCAGGACTAGCAGCAGCGCGAACGGCCAGGGCACCTGATAGGTCGTCAGCAGGTCGATGAAGATGACGCCGAGCAGCGCGAACATCGAGCCGAGCGAAAGATCGATTCCGCCGGTGATGATGACGAGGCCTTCACCCAGCGCGAACACACCGAACAGGCCGATCAGATTGGCCATGTTCAGCAGATTCACGAACGACAGGAAGGCCGGATTGATCGCGCCGGTGATGGCGGAGATCACCGCCAGCAGCAAGAACAGGCCGAGTTCCTTCTTCATCATGGCGCAGCGGCCTCCATGGTTTCGAGCGCTTGGCCGACCGCCAGCCTCAATACGTTGTATTCGCTGAACTGGTCGCGCTCGATCACGCCACTGACACTGCCTTCATGCATCACTGCCACCCGATCGGAGACGCCGATGACTTCCTCCATGTCCGAGGAGATCATCACGATCGCGACGCCCTGGTCGGCGAGGCTGCGCATCAGCGCGTAGATCTCGCTCTTGGCGCCGACATCGATGCCGCGGGTCGGCTCGTCGAAGAACATCACGCGCGGCTGCATGGAGAGCCACTTGCCCAGCACCACCTTCTGCTGGTTGCCGCCGGAGAGCGTCACGGCTTCGATGTCGACGCTCGGCGCTTTGATGGACAGCCGTCTGGCCTGGTCTTTCGCGATTCTGCGCTCGGCCGCGCCGTTGACCAGCCACATCCGCGCATGATCCAGCAGGCTCGCGAGCGTCACATTCTCCCGGATCGGCAGCTCCAGCACCAGCCCGGATTTCTTGCGGTCCTCCGGCACCAGGTAGATCCCCTGCCTGATCGCGTCCCGCGGCGAGGCGACGCCGACCGGGGCGTTGTCGATCCGGATCTCGCCGCCCAGCAGCGGGTCAACGCCGAACACCGCGCGGGCAAGCGAGGTGCGGCCGGCGCCGACGAGCCCAGCGAGGCCGAGGATCTCGCCGCGCCGCACGGACAGATTGATCTGCCGGTCAGGAAAGGCAGTGGTCACGACGCCGGCGATATCGCAGCCGCCGGGCTGCGGCGTGCAGGACGGCGGTGTATATAGCGCCTTCAGGTCGCGGCCGATCATCAGCCTAATCATGGCGGCGTGGCTGAGTTCGTCGCGCGCCAATTCCCCCACCGTGCGCCCGTCGCGCAGCACCACGACGCGATCAGCGCAGCTCATGATCTCGCCGAGCCGGTGAGAGATGTAGATCACCGAGATGCCGTGCATCTTCAGGTCGGCGATCACCTCGAGCAGCCGTTCCGTCTCCGAAATCGTCAGGCTGGAGGTCGGTTCGTCCATGATGATGACGCGGGCGTCGATCGAGAGCGCCTTGGCGATCTCCACCATCTGGCGCTCCGCGATCGACAAATTCTCGACCAGCGTGCCCGGCATGAAATCGGCGCCCAGCCGTTCCAGCAGCGGCATCACGCGGGCGTGCATCTGCGCATTGTCCACCAGCTTCAGCGGGCCGCCGGCCAGCTTCTCGCGTCCGATGAAGACATTGGCCGCGACGTCGAGATTTTCGAACAGGTTCAGTTCCTGGTGCACGAAGGCGATGCCACATCGCGTCGCCTCGGTCACCGTCATCCGGGCGTGCTCGGTGCCGCCGATGCGGATCACGCCGGTGCTCGGCGCGATCACGCCGGCCAGCACGCGCATCAGCGTCGATTTGCCGGCGCCGTTCTCGCCGATCAGGCCCAGCACCTCGCCGCGATTGACGCGCAAATTGACGTCGTCGAGCGCCCTGACGCCGGGATAGGTCTTGCTGATTCCGCTGAGTTCCAGCAGCGTTTCCGCCATTCGGCATGTCCTCCTGCACAACGCCCGGCGGCCTGTGGCGGCCGGGCGTTGAAGCCGACTGAAGTTACTTCTTGAGCAGTTCCTTCAGATGTGCGGCGAACTCCGCGACGTTGGTCTTGCTGATCACCTTGGTCGGCACGATCAGCTTGCTGTCCTTCGGAATCCAGGACTTGTCGCCGTTCAGCGTCTTGATGATGTTGGTGGCGGAGAGATAGCCGAACTCGTAGGGCTGCTGCACGACCGTGGATTCGATCGTGCCGTCGGAAATGCCGCGCAGCGTCCGCTGGTCCTCGTCGAACCCGACGATCTTGACCTTGCCGGCCTTGCCTGCGGCCTTTACCGCGTCATAGATCAGCGGCGTCTCGTAGCTCCATAGGCCGGACAGCAGCGCGATGTCGGGATATTTGACGAGCACGTTCTCCATGTTCGCCTTGGCCTTGGCGAAGTCCACCTGGTCGGTGAACACGTCGACCAGTTCGACCTTGGTGCCGGCGATCGCTTCCTTGATGCCCTGCACCCGCTCGCGGGCGTTGTCGGCGTCCATCGTTCCGACGAACAGTGCGATCTTGCCGCCGTTCGGCAGCGCCTTCTTGATCTCCTCGCCGGCCTGTCGCCCCGCCGCGACGTTGTCGGTGCCGATATAGGCGAGGCGATTGCTCTGCGGCGCGTCGCTGTCCGTGGTGATCAGCACGGTCTTGGCGGCAACCTTGTTGAGTTCTTCGGTTGCATGCGGTGCATCGTCGACCGAGATCGAGATACCGGCGACGCCGCGCACCAGCAGATCGTCCAGTTCGCGCCGCTGGCCGGCCGCCGTCCCTTCATTGGTGACAATCAATTCGATATTGTAGTCCGGGTGCTCCTTCTGCGCCTTCTCAAGCCCACGGCCCGCGATGGTCCAGAAGTCGGCCGCGACATTGGTCACCAGCGCGATGGTCTTTTTCTGCTGTGCCTGTGCTACCCCCGTCGCCATGGCGAGCGCGGCAGCGCCCGCCATGAGCGGCACGATCAATTTTCTGGTTGAGACATTCATATGCACCTCCCTGTCGACACCCCCGGCGAGGGGATTTCACGCCCGGCGCTTTTCACGCCTTATTTTATTCACGTAACTAATAAATTAGCGCGACAAAATGTCCAGTCAAGGATGTTCATGATCACGCCTTCAGCCATTAATAGTATGGGAGTGATGTTTTTCAGTCGATATCCGCGCTTTTTGACCAACAAACGAGTAGCCTCCGTTGAATAATTTCATCAAGCGAATTAAAAAGCGCAATATGAACGAACAGCCCGAGCCGTTGAGACGTGCTTCGAGCCTGGCCCGCGGATCGAACCCCGGCCGTCTCGTCGAGGTACTGCGACGCCAGGGGCCGTTGCCGCGGGTCGAGCTCGCACGCAGCACGGGCCTGAGCTTCCCCGCCATTTCGGCCATCACGTCGAAGCTGATGGCGGAGGACCTGCTGTGCGAAGCCGAGACAGATGCGGCGACGCTGTGGCCCGACGACGCCGACGAAGAGGACGCGGATGGTGGCCGTCGCCGCGGCCGGCCGGCAGTCCTGCTGACCCTGAATCCCGAATTTGGCCGCATCATCGCGGTCTCGCTGCGCATGAATCTGGTCGAGACACTGATTGCCGATTTCAGCGGCTCCGCCCTGGCGCAATCGCGACTTGAACTCGCGACGCGCGCGCTCGATGCAAGCGCACTATGCGAGCTCGTGATCGCACAGATCGACGCCATGCTTGAGGCGACCGCCACGCCGCGACATCGCTTGCTCGGAATCGGAATAGCGCTGCAGGGCATCGTCGACGGCGATACCGGCCGGCATCTGTGGAGCCCGGCGCTGTCGATCACCGACGTCGATCTTGCCCAGCCGATCCACCAGGCGTTCGCTGTCGAAGTCGTGATGGCGAACGACGCGGTCGCGGTCGCGCTGTCTCTCGCTGCCGCCGAACCGGCACTGGCGCAGGGCCTCACGGCCACGATCATGGTGGGCCACGGCGTCGGCATGGGCATCATTGTCGACGGTGAAGCGCGCTGGGGTGCCGGCGCGGGCAGTGAGATCGGTCATGTCAAATTGGCGCTGAACGGCCCGCAATGCCGCTGCGGTCAGCGCGGCTGCATCGAGGCCCATCTTGCCGACTATGCGCTTTACCGCGATGCCCGCACCTTTCTCGACCTGCCGCCGGCGGCGTCGCAGCAACCGTCCGAGGCGCAGATGGCTCTGTTGCGCGATCGGGCGCGGAGCGGCGATTCCCGTCTCGAGCACTTGTTCCAGCAGGCGGGTCACGCGCTTGCCGAAGCGGTCGCCACGACGATATCGGTGCTGCGCCCGCATCACGTCATCCTCGCAGGTCCCGGCCTGCAGGCATTCGACATGATGCGCAGTGCCTATGAGGAGAGGCTCGACCAGGCGGTGCTGCCGTGGCTGCTCAAGTCTACGGCAATATATGTGCGTCCAAGCGAGTCGGCAACCATCGTCGACGGCATGGTGCGGCGGACGCTGCGGGTCGTGGACCGCAGCCTCATGGAGACAACCGAGTGAACCTCGGAATCTGTGGCCCTTTTGCCTGAGCCGCAGCAACGCAACCGACGCCCTTCAGGCGCCAATATCGAGAGGATGCCAATGCAGGGCGCCATCTATCCAAGTCTCAAGGACCGGACCGTACTCGTCACCGGCGGCGGTTCCGGCATCGGCGAGGCGATCGTCCGCCGGTTCATCGTCCAGGGCGCGCGGGTCGGATTCATCGATATCGATCTGACGTCGTCGGAGCAGCTACTGTCCGATCTCGGGGCACAAGCCCGCGTGCACTTCGAACATGCCGATCTGCGCGATATCGGCGCGCTGCGGCGCGCAGTCGCCGGCATCCGCGAGGCGCTCGGGCCAGTCACCATCCTGGTCAACAATGCGGCCCGCGATGATCGTCACGCGATCGAGGACGTCACACCGGAATTCTGGGACGAGCGGATCGCCGTCAACCTGAAGCACCAGTTCTTCAGCGCCCAGGCGGTCGCGCCGGACATGAAGCAGGCAGGGGGCGGTTCGATCGTCAACATAGGCTCGGTGAGCTGGGTGATCGGCCAGGGCAACATGCCCTGCTACACAACGGCCAAATCAGCCGTTCAGGGCCTCACCCGGGCGCTAGCCCGCGATCTCGGGCCGCACAACATACGGGTCAATTCCATCCTGCCCGGATGGATCATGACCCAGCGGCAGCAGGATCTGTGGTTGACGTCTGAAGGCGTGGCCGAGCTGATGCAGCGCCAATGCCTCAAGCGCAAACTCGTGCCTGATGATATCGCCCGCGTCGTGCTGTTCTTTGCCGCCGATGACAGCGGTGCCTGCACCAACCAGAGCCATATCGTGGATGGTGGCTGGGTCTAGCGCTTCAAGTAATCCGGCAAGGTAAACCCGTCATAGAAGCGGTCGGACAGGATCGCGGTCTTGAATGTCTGTGACTTGTAGCCGGCGACGATGTCCTGCGCCCACGGCGAGCCCGCATTGGCCTGCTTCACCGCTACCACATTGATATAGGGCGTCGTCATCTTCTCCAGGGCGAATGCATTGGTCAGCTTCAAGCCGCTGTAGATCGCGAAGTTGCCCTGGATGGCGGCGAAATCAACGTCATCGAGCGCGCGCGGCGCCTGTGCCGCTTCCAGCGGCACGATCTTGATGCCGCCGGGGTTCTTGATCACGTCGAGTTCGCTGACATCGACCGGCTTGGAGTCGCGAATCTCGACGAGGCCGAGATCGCGCAGGATCCAGAGCGCACGCTGCAGATTGACGGGATCGTTGGGCACGGCCACGGTCGAACCGGGCTTGATCGGCGAGCCGACCAGGTGCTTCTTCGAGTAAAGCCCCATCGGGGGCGTCGGGACGTGGACGATGCCGACGAGGTCGGTTTGCTGCCGCTCGTTGTACGAGTTCAGGAAGATCGTGTGCTGCATGACGTTGGCGTCGATCTCGCCCTTGAACACTGCATTATTGGCTTCCAGCCCGGTCGAAAACTCGACATAGCGGATACGGTAGCCCTTCTTCTCGAGTTCCGGCGCGACGCCAACCTTGAATTCGTCGATGTAGGGGCCCGGCACGAAGCCGACTTTCAGATCGGATTTGGCTGATGTCTCCGCGTGCAGGGCGGCGCCGGTCAGAGCACCGAGAATGAGCAGGGTCGAAACGAGCAGGACGCGCGCAGTGGTCATTGAATTCTCAAATCCTTAGGCTGTGGGCAAATAGCGATCCGGCCGACGCGGGGTCGGCGGTTTCGATCACGTCAGGCGATCGCCTTGATCGATCCGGAAAATAGGCTTTGCGGCCGGCTCAGTCCGTAATGGTCGCGCAGTGTCGTGCCGCTGTACTCGTCGCGGAACAGACCGCGCTTGCGCAGGATCGGCACGACCTGCTCGGCGAAGATATCGAACCCGCCGGGTAGCCAGGGCGGCATCACGTTGAAGCCGTCGGCCGCGCCATTCTCGAACCAGGTCTGGATGTTGTCGGCGATCTTCTCCGGCGGGCCCGCGATCACCCAGTGGCCGCGCGCCCCGGCGAGACGCTGCACGAGCTGGCGGATGGTCGGCTGCTCGCGATCGACGATGTCGACCACGAGCTTGAAACGGCTGGCGACCCCGCGGGCGCTGCCGGTGTCGATCAGGTGGCGCGGAAAGGGACCGTCGAGGTCGAAGCCGGAGAGGTCGAGCCCGATCATCTGGCGAAGTTGGGTCAACGAGTATTCCGGCTGGATCAGCTCGTTGAACTCGTCCTGCAACAGGTCGGCTTCGGCCTGCGTGCTGGCGATGAACGGACTGATGCCCGGCAGGATCCTGACCTGATCGGGGCTGCGGACGAACGCGCGTGCCTGCCGCTTGATGTCCGCATAAAACTCCTGGGCGCTCGCCAGCGTCTGATGCGCGGTGAAGATCGCTTCGGCATAGCGCGCGGCAAAGGCGCGTCCGTCATCAGACGAACCCGCCTGGACATAGACCGGCCGTCCCTGCGGCGTCCGCGAGATGTTGAGCGGGCCGCGTACCCGGAAGTGCTTTCCGACGTGATCGATCGGATGGATCTTTCCCGTATCGGCGAAAATGCCGGATGCGGGGTCGTTCACCACGGCGTCGTCTTCCCAGCTGTCCCACAGCCGCGTGATGACATCGATATATTCCCGCGCCCGCTCGTAGCGTTCGTGGTGAGGTGGATGCTCGGGCAAGCCAAAGTTCTGCGCCGCCTGTGCCGTGCTGGTCGTGACGATGTTCCAGCCGGCCCGGCCGCCGCTGAGGTGATCGAGTGACGCGAACAGGCGGGCCAGATTGTAAGGCTCGGTATAGGTCGTCGACGCGGTCGCGATCAGGCCGATCCGTTTCGTGGCGACGGCGATCGCGGCCAGCCAGGTGATCGGCTCGAACCGGAAGCGTTGCGCGTAGCGAACATTGTCGGCGAGCGCGGGGCCGTCGGCGAAGAAGATCGCGTCGAATTTCTGCGCCTCGGCACGCTGCGCCAGCTCCTGGTAATAGCTGACGTCAAGGATGCGATCCGCCGCAGACCCCTTGTAGCGCCACGCCGCCTCGTGATGGCCGCCGGGATAAATAAAAA
Source organism: Bradyrhizobium sp. BRP56 (assembly GCF_020194035.1). Taxonomy (NCBI): domain Bacteria; kingdom Pseudomonadati; phylum Pseudomonadota; class Alphaproteobacteria; order Hyphomicrobiales; family Nitrobacteraceae; genus Bradyrhizobium; species Bradyrhizobium sp. BRP56. The sequence continues at coordinate 243,207 of NZ_JADYVV010000001.1, read as the reverse complement.
GGTTAAGGGAAAGCTGTCGTTTGCTCATCTCGGATCTCGTAAATTTTGCTGATCGTTATTGGTGGGACGGCGCCTTGTGCGCAAACGCGAAGCGCAGGTAGCGCTCCAGCTTCAAACCTTCGGGCGTGCGCTGTTCTTCGACAAGGCGCGCGAAGGTGCGGCGCACCAGTTCGCGCTCGTGAGGGGTGAACGCTTCGAGGAAATTTCCGAATGCGCTCGCTTCCGACCACTGCAGCAGCGATGCCGCATCGTCGTGGATATCGATCAGCGCGCGCAGCTCGCTGCGGTAGCCGGCGAAGCCGTGTGCCGCGAACAGCGATTTGAGCTCCTCGTCGGTCGATCCGAGCACCGGGTTCGAGTCCTGGCGATCGCCGGCAAGACCCGCCTCGATGATGGCGCGACGAAGCAGCAGGCGCGACTGGTGCGGCCTGGACGGATCCTGCGCATTCAAACCGAGGCGGCCGCCGGGCTTGAGCACGCGCCGGATCTCCCGCAGCGCGCGATCCTTGTCGGATATCCAATGGAAGACGCTGTTGAGATAGACCGCGTCGAACTGCGCGTCGTCGAAGCGCGACAGTTCTTCGGCGCGCCCGGTGGCGAACTGGAGGTTATCCCCCTGCCGAAGGCGCGCAATTTCGATGCGGCCGGCAAGTGGATCGATACCGATCACGCGGCCGTCCGGACCGACCAGTCCGGCGACGAATTCCGCAAGCCGGCCGGTTCCCGTCCCGATGTCGAGCACGTGCTCGCCGGTCTTGATGGCGAGCGGCCCGATCAGGAACTTGCCGTGGCGAAATTGAACGAGTCCCGCTTCATCATAGGAGCGGGCGAGCTCCGGGGTATCGTGTTCAAGGCTGATGTTGCCAGCAGTTCGCGGCATTTCGAGATATCCATCGTTGCTCGCCGCGCGTCGACGTCAGGCGCGTGCGCTGCGTCAGACTCTATGTCGGCGGCGGTGAAATGAATTTGCATTGTTGCACGGCAAGCGAGCATGAACGTGACGGGTTCGTCGCTCACCGGAGATGACTGCGATCGCGCCGATCCCGGCGACGTTTGATTTGGGAAGTTCTCCCGATCGATCGCGCCGATCCCGCACGTCGCAATGCACATGAGATGATCGGTCAGGCGGCGATCATCTCAAATATTTCAATGCCCGCGTTGTCCACGACGCGAACATTGCCTGCTATCAAAAACAAAGCTGGTTTCGTTTCATTGACTGAATGTCGATCGCTTTTACGATTTGCAACGTCAAAGCGAGGTGGTCATTCATGCCGCAATCCGATCCCGACAGCGTCGCCCGCGAGGCCCTCCGGCTGATCGGGGCCGACCCGCAGAACTGGGTGCCTGATCGCGACGGAATCGATCACAACGTCGTCGTGGTCGGCGGTGGCCAGTCCGGCGCGGCCTTCGCGTTTGCGTTTCGGCGCGCCGGGATCGGCAAGGTCTCGGTGATCGATGCCGCCGCCGACGCCAGCAAGGCCGGCGTGTGGCTGACGAGCGCGCGAATGCACAAGCTTCGCACCCCGAAGACGCTTCCAGGTCCGGAGCTCGGTCTGCCCGGTCTCGGTTTCCAGGTATGGTATGAAACGCGCCATGGCGCGGCGGCCTTCGACGCGCTCGATCGGATTCCGCGGCTCGATTGGGCGGCCTATCTCGACTGGTATCGTCGCGTGACCGGCGCCGGCATTCGTTACGGCATCCGGCTGCTCCGCATCGAGCCCGCAGCCGATCATTTGCGGTTACATCTGGAGCGGAGGGGGGGCACGACCATCGAGACCACGCGCAAGCTGGTGCTCGCAACCGGCTTTGCGGGTAGCGGGGGCGCTTATGTCCCCGACGCGCTGCGTGTCCTGCCGAAACGATTCCGTGCGCATACATCGGAGAAGATCGATTTCAGGATGCTGCGTGGTCTCTCCGTTGCGGTGGTCGGGAGTGCTGCGTCGGCCTTCGATGCGGCGGCCGCAGCCCTTGAGGCTGGAGCGCGTGATGTTCATCTGTTTGCACGCCGGGAAACCTTGGCCGCGTTGCCGGTCATTCGGATCCGCGGCTACCCGGGAGCCTATGACAACTATGGCAGCTTGCCCGACGCGATGCGCTGGCATCAAGCGATCCGGTTCAGGCAGGCTGGGTCGACCCCGCCGCCGGATGCGATTTCGCGCGCGGTAGCCTTCCCCAATTTTCATCTGCACCTGGGCGCACCCTGGACCTCGGCGCAATTGAAGGGGGTGCGGCCGGTCGCCATCACTCCGCAGGGCGAGTTCGCGTTCGATTTCGCGATTGCGGGAACTGGCTATTCCGTCGATCTGGGCGCGCAGTCAGAGCTCGGCGATTTCGCCGACGAAATCCTGCTGTGGCGAGATCGCTTCGTTCCGCCTGACGACGAAAAGGACGATCGCCTGGCGGCCTATCCTTATCTCGGGTCCGGGCACGAGTATCTGGAGAAAGTTCCGGGCCGCGCGCCGCATCTGAAGGACATTCACGTCTTCAACCCGGCAGCATTTGTCAGCTTCGGCCTGCCGATCGGCGACGTTCCAAGCTTCAAGCGCGACATTCCGGGGATCACGGCCAGGGTCAGCCGCGATCTGTTCCTGGCCGACCTTGCATCTCACGAGGCGCGCATCAACGGAGAGATCGCGGAGGATTTCACCGCCGAGCTCTATGCACCGGCTGTCTGGCGACCGCCGCAGCCCGTCGCGGCGGAATAGCGAGGATCACGACCACATCATTGATCTCCGCCGTCGTTTCCGCGACCGGCGCATGGCGGAGCCTTGTCCAGGGGATCGCGGCGACGAGACCAACATCATGAGCAAGACGACCACCATCGACAACGTCATTCCGCGCGCCGACATCGTCAAGCGTGCCGCCCGGCTTGGTGCCGAGATCAAGAATGTGAAGCTGTCGGGTGACCTTCCCGACGCGGTCATCCGTGCTATCAACCAGGTGCTGCTTGAGCACAAGGTAATCTTCCTTCGCGACCAGGGGCACCTCGACGACGCCGAGCAGGAGCGCTTCGCGGTCAGGCTCGGCAAACTGGTGCCGCATCCGACCATCGGCCCGAGCAAGGGCACGTCGTCGATCCTCGAGCTGGATTCGGGGCGTGGTGGCGGCCGCGCGGACCAATGGCACACCGACGTCACGTTCGTCGATGCCTATCCGAAGATCTCGGTGCTGCGCGGCGTGGTGATCCCGTCCTATGGCGGTGACACCGTCTGGTCGAACACGGCGGCGGCCTATCTCGATCTGCCTGCACCGCTGCGCAAGCTCGCCGACGAGCTCTGGGCGGTTCACAGCAATGCCTATGATTACGCGGTGAAGTCTCGCGCCACCGACGCCGACAGAAAGCATTTTGACGAGGTATTCACCGGGACGATCTACGAAACCGAGCATCCGGTCGTGCGCGTCCATCCCGAAACGGGCGAGCACACACTGGTGCTCGGCAATTTCGTCCAGCGCTTTGTCGGCCTGCCGAAATATGACGGCCAGAAGCTGTTCGATCTGTTCCAGTCTCACATCACGGCTCCCGAGAACACCGTGCGCTGGAGCTGGCGGGCCGGAGACGTCGCGATCTGGGACAATCGCGCGACCCAGCATTACGCCGTCAATGACTACGGCGAGCAGCATCGCGTGGTGCGCCGCGCTACCATCGATGGCGAGGTTCCGGTCAGCGTCGACGGCCGCCACAGCGTGACGCGGATCAAATCGCCGAAGCCGCAAGCGGCGAAGGCAGCCTGAGCATGTCGCCTATTGGAGCAACACGATGAATACCATCATTCGAATTCTGCGCGCGCGGCGAGTCGCCGCGCGCCGGGCGGCGCGATTGCTGCTGGCCGGCGCCTTTGCGGCGGGCCTGATCGCTCCGGCCTTCGCCGAGCCACGGCTCGAGAAGACCGAGATCCGCTATCAGGGCTGGGCCGGGCAGGTGACGTTTACCGAGCTCGCCGAGGACCTCGGCTACCTCGCGCCCCTCAAGCTCAAATGGGTCGGCAACACCATCAGCGGACCGCAGGACATCCAGACCGTCGTCACCGGCGACATCGACGTCGGCGGCGCTTTCTATGGCGCGATTATCAAGCTGATCGCGGCCAAGGCACCGATCAAGGCGGTGGTCGGCTACTACGGCTCCGACGCGAACACCTATTACGGCTACTATGTGAAGGATGACAGTCCGATCAAGACGGCCCGCGACCTGATCGGCAAGAAGGTCGCGGTCAATACGCTTGGCGCCCATCTGGAGTTCGTGCTGCGTGAGTATCTGGCGCGGAACGGCCTTAGCGCCGGCGAGGCCAAGCAGGTGACATTGGTGGCGGTTCCACCCGTCACCGGCGAGCAGGCGCTGCGGCAAGGGCAGGTCGAGGTGAGCGCGCTCAGCGGCGTGTTGCGCGACAAGGCGCTGGAGCGCGGTGGAATCCGTTCGCTCTTCAACGATACCGATCTGTTCGGACAATTCACCGGCGGTGCCTATGTGCTGCGGGAGAAGTTCATCAAGGACAATCCGAACACCGCCCGCAAGCTGGTCGAGGGTATCTCGCGGGCCATTCAGTGGGCGCAGACGACGCCGCCCGATGAAGTGCGGGCCCGCTTCGACCGGATCGTCGCGGAGCGCAAGCGCAACGAGGATGCCTCCTCGATCAAGTACTGGAAGAGCACCGGCGTCGCGTCCAAGGGCGGCGTGATCTCGGATGCTGAGCTGCAGGTCTGGATCGACTGGCTGGTCAAGGACGGCCTGCTCAAGCCGGGTCAGATCAAGGCTTCGGACACCTACACCAACGAGTTCAACTATTTCCGTCCCGGAAAGACGGCGGAGGCGCGATGACGTCGGTCAAGATCAGTTTTGACAAGGTCCGCAAGGAGTTCGTCACCCGAGGCGAGGGAGGCCGGCCGGCGGGCCGCTTCACCGCGCTCGAGGACATCACGTTCGACGTCCGTGCCGGCGAATTCCTGGCCCTGGTCGGTCCAAGCGGTTGCGGCAAGTCGACATTGCTCGATCTGCTCGGCGGGCTTGCGACGCCGACCAGCGGCCGCATCCTGCTCGACGGCAGGCCGATCGTCGGGCCCGGACGCGACCGTGGCGTCGTGTTCCAGCAGTATGCGCTGTTTCCGTGGCGCACGGCCGCGCAGAATGTGGAGTTCGGGCTCGATATCGCCGGCCTCAAGCCGAAACAACGCGGTGAGATCGCTCGGCATTTCCTCGACCTAGTCGGGTTATCGGGCTTTGCTGACCGTTATCCGCATGAGCTCTCCGGCGGCATGAAGCAGCGCGTCGCGATCGCGCGCAGCCTTGCCTATGATCCCGAGGTGCTGCTGATGGACGAGCCGTTCGCCGCGCTCGATGCCCAGACACGCGAAACGCTGCAAGGCGAGCTGCTGCGGATCTGGCGTGCCACCGGCAAGACCATCATCTTCATCACTCATGGCATCGACGAGGCCGTTGTGCTCGGTCAGCGCGTGGCGGTCATGACGTCGCGTCCGGGCCGGATCAAACAGATTGTCGACATCCCCGCGGCCTTGCGCAGCGAAGCCGAGGATGTGCGCTCGCTGCCGGAATTCGGCCGCGTGCGCCATGAGATCTGGAGTCTGCTCCGCGAGGAGGTGCAGAAGGTGCAGCAGGGGCAATCGGCGGGCAGGGTCAGCGCAGGCCGTGCCGACCGTGAAGTAAAGGAAGTCGCTCATGTCTAGCCTGGAAATGCTGACATTGCTGGAGCTCGCGCATGGGCGGCGAGACGAGCACCCGGCGGCCGCGCGGTCACCGCTGGTGAGCGCGGCCCGCGGTCCGGCAGCTTTCGGGCGCCGCTCCCTGCTGCTGATCGCCCTTCTGGCGATCTGGGAGGCCGCGCCGAGGCTCGGCTTGATCGACGCGGTGTTTCTGCCGCCCTTCTCGGATGTCATCGCCGCAGGCTGGCAGCTCGCGCAAACCGGCGAGCTCTATGACGACGCCTCCGCGAGCCTGCTCCGCGCCCTGAGCGGGTTTCTGGTGTCGGTCGTGTTGTTCGTCCCGCTCGGGCTGGCCGTCGGCTGGTACACAAGGCTCGGCGATCTGCTGAACCAGTTCATCGAGATTTGCCGCAATACCGCGCCGCTCGCGCTGTTGCCGGTGTTCATCCTGCTGCTTGGCATTGGCGAGCTCTCGAAGGTTACGATGGTGGTCTATAGCTGTGCCTGGCCGCTCCTGCTCAACACCATCGCCGCGGTGAAGCAGGTCGATCCGCTCTTGATCAAGTCGGCGCGGACCATGGGCGCGACCCCGCAGCAGCTGTTCCGCAAGGTGATCCTTCCGGCGGCGCTTCCGACGATCTTTGTCGGCATTCGCCTCGCCAGTGCGTCAGCCATGCTGGTGCTGGTCGCATCCGAGATGGTCGGCGCCAAGGCCGGTCTCGGCTATCTCATCATCAACAGCCAGTACAGCTTCCTGATCCCGCAGATGTATTTCGGCATAATCGGGATCACCGTGATCGGGCTGGCATTCAATGCCGTCCTGGAGGCGTTGGAACGGCGCTTGATGCGATGGAAGGCACAGGTTGCGGCGTGAGATCGTGGTTCAGGCGCCGCTCGGGCTGTTTCGTGCGGTGGCCTGCGTCACAATGCTATTCGGCGGCACGTCCTTGGTCAGCCAGACGTTGCCGCCGATGGTCGAGCCGCGGCCGATCGTGATCCGGCCGAGTATGGTTGCGCCGGCGTAGATCACGACGTCATCCTCGACGATCGGATGGCGGGCGTCGCCCTTGATCACATGGCCCTCGTCGTCGGTCGGGAAATGTCGCGCGCCGAGCGTGACGGCCTGATAGATCCGGACGTTGTTGCCGATGATGGCGGTTTCGCCGATCACGACGCCGGTTCCGTGATCGATGAAGAAGCCGGAGCCGATCCGGGCGCCGGGATGGATATCGATGCCGGTCCTTGTGTGGGCGATCTCCGACATCAGGCGCGCCACCAGCCGCGCGCCGATCTGGTAAAGCAGATGCGCAAGGCGATGGTGGATGATGGCGGTCATCCCGGGATAGCCGATCAGGATCTCGGGGAAATTCCGCGCCGCCGGGTCTCCAACGAATGCAGCGCGCAGATCGTTGATCAGCAGTCCGCGGACCGACGGCAGTTGGGTGGCGAAGGCGCGTGTCAGCTCGATCGCCTCCTCATGCGCAAAGCCGGGCTCCAGCTCGTCGCCGACGAACAACGCGCCGCGATGGATCTGCGCGCTGAGCGAATCCAATGCTGTGCTCAGCGTATTGCCGACGAAATAGTCGATGTTCTCGCCGTCGAGGTCCGATTGGCCGTAGTGGCGCGGAAACAGCGCCTCGGTGAGGCCGTCCAGGATCGCCTCCAGCGCGTCGCGCGAGGGGGCACGGCGAGCCTCGCCGTCTTGCCGGATACTGTGGGTCTCCTCCCGCGACGTGCGCAGCTCGGCCACGATCCGGTCGAGCTGCCAGCGGCCTGGTGGTCTGCTGACCGCACCGGCCGTTGACGGAGGCGATGCTGGCGGCAATTCGCGTTTCATGCTGCACCCTTTCTCTGTTCTAACGGACATGCGCCAGAGGAATGCTGACTTCGGCCAATAGGTCGAGATCGGCCTCGTGATCGATCTGGACATACTGTCCATTCCAGTAAGTGAGGCCGGACAGCCGATGCGACAATTCCATGCTGGCGAGGCGGCCCACGATGATGCCATGGGAATGCCGCTCGATGATCTCCTCGACCTGGCATTCGATCATCGCAAGCGACCGCTGCAGCAACGGCACGCCCGAGGCTCCATGGGTCCAGTCGGTGCCCTCGAAGCGCTCCCAGCCTTTCAGCCGGCCATTGCTGAAGCGCTCGGCCAGGACCTGCTGGTCGGAGCCGAGGATGTTGACGCCGAACAGCCGATGGCGGGCGATCGGTGCGAAGGACGATGCCTGCCGGTTGATGCTGACCAGCAGCCGGGGTGGGCTGGCGCTGAGCGACGTCAGCGAGGTCACCGTCATGCCGGTGATGTCCTCACCCTGTCCTGCGGTGATGATGCAAACGCCGCCCGGGAGGCGGCGCATGACAAGGCGAAATTGACGCTCGATCTCGTGGTCGGCGTCCACAAGATGAATATCCGGCCTGCTCATCGGGATTCTCCCTTGCATTGCCTCGCCGGATTGGACCTCGCCAGAGCGTTTTCGAGCGAAGTGGATACCGGTTCGCGTGAAGAAAACGCATCAAAACAACAATCCAGAGCTCTGTTCCGATTCGATCGGAGTGGGGCTCTAGAAGAAGCCCTTGGCGGGTAGCGGCGTGCCGCTGATCTCGTATTGTCCGATCGAGCGCGCCTTGAAGGTGTTTGGATTGTGTGACGCCAGCGTGCGCGCGTTGCGCCAGTGGCGGTCGAAATTGGCCGCCTTCTTGGTGGCCGATGCACCGCCGACGTCGAACAGCAGGCTGCCGCTCCGGATCGCAAATTCGTCCGCAACGATCTTGGCCTTGGCCGACAGCAGCGCGGCCTTGTGCGCGGCATCGACGGCGTTTTCGTCGCCTGCATCGAAAGCGTCGGTGGCGGCATCGAGCGCCTCCGCGGCCGCAAGCACCACGGTCTCGGCGGCGAATGCGCCGCTGGCGATCTGGCCGACTGTCTGTTGCAGCAGCGGGTCGTCCACTGGGACCTCGCTCGGCGCGTAATAGAATGTCCGCTTGCGGGTCCGCACCAGGGCGCTGGCGTCGCGCAGCACGGCGCGCGCGATGCCGGCATTGATCGCGGTCAGGAACAGCTGGGCAAATGTGTTGGAGTAGGGAATGCCGTAGCCGATATCCGGTGCGTCGAACACGACCTCCTGGCGCTTGACGCGCACGTTGCGGAAGTGGGTGGTGCCGGTCGCCGTCAGCCGCTGCCCGAGACCGTCCCAGTCGTCGATCAGCTCAATGCCCTCGCGGTTCACCGGAATCAGCACAGCAGCATTGGTGGCGGATGCGTCGGCGGTGCGAACGAGGACGTAGTCCGAATACAGTGTGCCGGTGCTATAGTATTTCGTGCCGTTGAGCAAATAGTCGTCGCCGTCGGCAGTGAGTGTCGTGTTCGGCGTGACGTTGCCGACCTTAGGCGTGTCGAGCTCGGTCGCCGCAAGCCCGATGATCGCGCCGTCGGCGACTGCCTTCTGCCACTGCCTGTGCTGATCGTCCTTCGGCCGGCGCACCAGGCGTTCGACGACGCTGAAATGGTTGCGCAGGATATGCGCGACATTGGCGTCGGCCTCACCGAGACCGATGACGATCTCGAACAATGCATGAATCGACAGGCCGGCGCCGCCGGCTTCGATCGGAAGCCGCAACGCGCCGAGGCGGGCCTTGCGAATGAGATCGACTTGCGCGAACGGCAGGGCGCGCTCGCGTTCGCGGTCGGCGGCGCCTTCCGCGATGCGGCCAAGCAGCGCGTCGATATCGGGCGCGTGGCTGCGGAGGCGGTCGGAAGGCTCCAGCGAGGTAGCGGATAAGGGCTTGTTCATTGGTGTCACTCGAAGCGCGTTGATTAGTAGGACGGTTGTGGATCAGACCTGGGCCAAATGGTCGGTGACCTTGATCGGCTCCGGGAGCACCTTGCGCGCGACCAGCCAGTCGGCGGCCCGTTGCAGCTCGGCGAGGAAGTTTTCGTCGTTGGCGGCGAAGTAGCGATACTGCCGGTTCAGCGCGATGAACTGGTCGCGGACCTGGTCGCTGTATTTGCCGGCCTTTTGCGCGATGTATTCGGCATCCTTGCTGTTCGCGGAGATCCACTTGCCCTCGGCGCGGAAGGCATCGTTGACCGCCCGGACCAGAGCAGGATTGTCGGTCGCGAATTTTCGGGTGGTCAGGTAGGACGTGTAGTCGATCTGGAACTCGAGATCGCGACCTTCCAGGAAGATGTCGTGCGCCTTGTATTCGAGCCGCGCGATGTCGACGCCCGGGCTCCACATCGACCAGGCGTCAACCTTCCCGGAGGCCAGCGCCGGCGCTGCGTCCGGCGGGTTAAGATAGACGAACGTCACCTTGGAGCGGTCGACCTTGTGCTTCTCGAGCGCCGCAACCAGCAGGAATTCGCCGAGACCCGAACGGTTCACCGCCACCGACTTGCCGACGAGATCCTCGACCTTGTTTATACCGGAGTCATCCCGCGCAATGATCGCAGTGGTGCGCGGCTCGTAGACCACGAATTGCGTGAACACCAGCGGCGAGCCGGCGATGATCGCGGCGAGTGCCGGCGTCGTGCTGCCGCCGAAGCTAAAATCGGCGCTGCCGCCGGTCACAGCCTGCAGCGTCGGTGCATGATTGGGGAACGGCCCGAGCCACTCGACCTTGATGCCGTCCCTGGCCAGCAGCTTCTCGAACTCGCCGCGCTCCTTGGCGATCAGATTGAGGCCGCTCAAACCCCAGGTCAGACGTACAGTGTCGGTGACGCGGCCGGTCGCCGCATGCGCCGGCTCGGACAGGTCAAAACCGGCAAGCGCGCCGATGCCGAAGGCGGCGCCGCCAAGGAAGCTGCGACGGGTGGGGTTGGTGAACCGTGGGATAGACATCGAGTGGTCCTCAGGCAGGAATGGGGTGGGTAGTGCCGACGCCGAGCTCCGCCAGCAGCTCGGTGCGGGCGATCGGCGCTGCGCCGTTACGTTTCATGCGATGCTCGAACGCGATCCGGCCCTCGCGCATCACCAGGATGCGGTCGGCGAGCGCGATCGCCTCGTCGACGTCGTGGGTGACCAGGAGAACGCCGGGCCGATGGACGGCGACCAGCTCGCGCACCAGATCGTGCATGCGAATGCGGGTCAGCGCGTCGAGCGCGGCAAAGGGCTCATCGAGCAGGAGCAGCTCGGGCTCCTGCACCAGCGCGCGCGCCAGCGCCACGCGCTGCGCCTGTCCGCCCGAGAGGTTGCGCGGCCAGTCATCGAGACGGCCGCCGAGTCCCACCTCGGTGAGCGCGGTGGCGGCGCGCTGACGGGCGTCGCTCGCATTGAGGCCGAGCGAGACGTTGCGCCACAGACTGTCCCACGGCAGCAGCCGGTGCTCCTGGAAAACGACGGCCGGTCGCCGTGGTGCCGTGATGCGCCCGCCGTCGATCGCATCGAGGCCGGCCAGCGCCCGCAGCAGCGTGGTCTTGCCGCACCCGCTTTCGCCGAGCAGGACGACGAACTCGCCGCGCTCGATTCGCAGGTTGAGGTTCTCGATCACCACGCGGCTGCCATAGGCGCGATGTAGTCCCGTCGCCACGACGGCCGGCGCAATCGCGGCCGGTGACGGCACGGCGTGCAGCGTCATCGCGCGCTTCCATAGTTCGGATGCCAGGCCAATAGCCGCCGCTCCAGGGCGCGCGCGATGCCGTCGGCGGCGACGCCGATCAGCGCATAGATCACGATCGTCAGCACGATCACGTCGGTGCGCAGGAACTCGCGCGCATCCATGGCAAGAAAGCCGATGCCGGACTGGGCGCCGATGGTCTCCGCGACCACCAGCGCCAGCCACGCGGTCGCCAGCGCATAGCGCACACCGGTCAGGATCGATGGCAGGGCGCCGGGCAGGATGACGCGCCGGATCAGCTCGAATGTCCCGAGGCCCTGGACGCGGCCGAGCTCGAGCAGCTTCGGGTCGACCTGCCGGATGCCCAGCGTGGTGTTGATGTAGATCGGGAAGGCGACGCCGAGCGCGACGAGGAAGATCTTCTGGGCTTCGCCGACGCCGAGCCAGACGATCACCAGCGGTAGCGCGGCGAGAAACGGGATCGCGCGGATCATCTGGATGCTGCGGTCGATGGCAGCCTCCGCGATCCGCGAGAAGCCCACGAGGATGCCGAGCGCGAATCCGACGCTGCCGCCGATCGCAAAACCGGCCGTTGCGCGCAGCAGGCTAACGCCGAGATCGTTCAGCAGGCTTCCGGACGTCGCCAGCTTGAATGCCGTGCGGACGACCTTGCTCGGTGCCGGCAGCACCTGCGGCGAGAGCCAGCCGGCCTGCGCCAGCAATTCCCAGACGATCAGAAGCACGACCGGGGCGAGCCACGACAGCAGCAGCATGCCGCGCCGGCCGATCTCTACTCGTGGCTTCCGGGACGGCGATGCGGTTTGATCGCTGCGCGGCGTTGCATCAAACGCGATTGATGGCGCAGCCTGTTCGAGGTTGCTCAAGTCTGTTCGGTCCTCATCCAACACGGCGCGCGGACGTCATTGATCGCGCGGCATGGTTCGCCGTTCTCTCGATCGACGGTTCGTCGTCGTTCGAAAGGGCGCACGGCTCATGCGACGCAAACTGTCCCATGAATTTTCTCGAACAGAAATAGAGCCGTATTCCAATTGTCGCTGCGTCCGGAGTTTTCTGGTTTATCGGCACGCGCGGCGCGGCAAGGATAATCTTTTGATGCGCCGCTGCTTGATCTGCCGCCGTGCTTCTTTGAAAACACGCCGACGTAACGTCAGGGAAATCGGAGAGACAGAATGTCGGCACGACCGCTTCGCTTTGGCATCTGGGCGCTGGTCCATGGGTCGCGCGCCGCCTATCAGGATCCGGAGGAACCGTATGACGCATCGTGGGAGCGCAATCGCGACCTCGTGCTTGCCGCCGAAGCCCTGGGCTACGATTCCACGCTGATCGCGCAGCACACCATCAATCCGCATCAGGAGGATTTCGATCAGCTCGAGGCCTGGAGCGCGGCGGCGGCCGTTGCGGCATTGACCAGCCGGATCGAGATCATCGCGGCCATCAAGCCCTATCTCTACCACCCGGTGGTTCTGGCAAAGCTTGCGCTCGGGATCGAGAACATCAGCCGCGGACGCTTCGCGATCAACCTGGTCAATGCCTGGAACCGGCCCGAGCTCGACAAGGCCGGCATTGGCTTTGCCGAGCACGATGCCCGTTACGCCTATGGCCGCGAGTGGATCACGATCGTCTCGCGCCTGATGCAGGGCGAGCGGTTGACCTACAAGGGCGAGCATTTCGACGTCCGCGATTATCTGTTGCGGCCGACGAGCCTCTACCGACCGCGACCATTGATCTATGTCGGCGGCGAGTCCGAGCCGGCGCGCGCTTTGGTCGCCGACCACGGCGACGTCTGGTTCATCAACGGTCAGCCGCTCGAGGATGTCGCGGGCCTCATTGCCGACGTGGCGGCGCGGCCACGGACCTCGGCGCCGCTTCGCTTCGGGCTGTCCGCCTTCGTCATCGCGCGCCAGACGCAGGCCGAGGCCCAGGCCGCCTATGAGCGGCTGCTGGAGCTGTCGCGGCAGGACGCCTCGATGAAGGCGATCCAGCGGCAGAACACCGATCCGAAGGTCGTGATGATGCAGACCATGCAGAAGTCGGAGCGGGTCGGCAGCAACGGCGGCACCGCTGCCGGGCTGGTCGGCAGCTATGATGACGTGGCCGCCCGAATCGGGGCGTTCCATGCCGCAGGCATCGAGTTGTTCATGCTGCAGTTCCAGCCTTTCGAGGCCGAGATGGAGTGCTTTGCGAAGGAGATCATCCCGCGCGTCCGCGCAGCGTCATCTTTTGCAAATGATACCCGAGCACTGCTGGCGGGCTCGCGGTAGCTGCGTCACGCGGTTGCGGCGGTTTCCGTCTGACGCGCAAAGCGGCTGATCGGCCGAGGCAAGCCAAAATGCTCACGCAAGGTGGTGCCGGCGTAATTGGTTCGGAACAGACCACGGCGCTGCAGGATCGGCACCACGCTGTCGACGAAGATTTCGAGCCCCGTCGGCAACACGTCGGGCATCAGATTGAATCCGTCGGCCGCGCCAGCCCTGAACCAGGCCTCGATGTCGTTGGCGATCTGCTCGGGCGTGCCGACGATGATCCGGTGTCCGACCCCGCCGCCGAGTGCCCGCAACAATTGCCGGACGGTGAGGTTGCCGCGGCGCGCAAGGTTCACCGTGCCCTGGAACATGGTGTGGTTGGCGTTGGCCGGCAGTGGCAGTGGATCGGGTAGCGGCTTGTCGAGCTCTAGGATCGCAGGATCGACCTGCAATGTGCCGGCGAGACGCGCGAGGCTGTACTCGATCGGAACCAGCTCCCACAGCTCATCCTGCCGCCGTTTCGCCTCGGCTTCGGTGCTGCCGATCACGGTGGCAAGGCCCGGCAGGATGACGATGGAGTCACCGGCGCGACCGTAGGCCGCGGCGCGGGCGCGCAGGTCGCGCGCATAGGCGACGCCTTCCTCGATCGTCTGGGCTAGCGTGAAGACGGCTTCGGCCTGCGCGGCGGCGAGATCACGGCCGTCGCTCGAGCCGCCGGCCTGCACGGTCACCGGGCGGCCCTGCGGCGAACGCGGCACGTTGAGTGGACCGGCCACGGAGTAATGGGCGCCGCTATGCGCGATCGGATGAACCTTCGACGTATCGACAAATCGCGCCGAGGACTTGTCGCCGACGAAGGCGTCGTCCTCCCAACTGTCCCACAGTGCGTGGACGACCTCGGCGAACTCCTTGGCGCGCTCGTAGCGGGCCTTGTGCTCCAGCACGTTGCTGAGGCCGAAATTGCGGCTGGCCGACGCGTCGGCCGTGGTCACCGCATTCCAGCCGGCGCGGCCGCCGCTCGCGAGATCCAGGGTCGCGAAGCGGCGCGCGATGTTGTACGGCTCGTTGTAGGTGGTCGAGGCGGTCGCGATCAGCCCGATATGGCTGGTCGCCGTGGCCACCGACGCCAGCACGATCGTCGGTTCCATCGACATGAAGGAGCGGTAGTCGATGCGGTCGGTGATCGCCGGTGTGTCGGCAAGGAAGATCGCATCGAGCTTGCCGCGCTCGGCGATCTCAGCTACGCGCACATAATGGCCGACGTCGAAGCAGGCGCGAGGATCGCTTTCGGGCAGCCGCCACGCCGACGCATAGACGCCGGAGTGCAGCAGATTGACATTGAGATGAAGCTGACGATCGGACATGGCTGCCCCGCATTGAGGTGAGACGACTCACGAAGTATCGCCTGTCAGGCCACATGAAAACGAACGGCCGGCGCGTGCATGCAAAAAGAAATATCCGTCTCCGCTGCGCGATCTGCGAACAAATCCGGTGTCGATCTTCTGCGATGAGCGGAACATCCCCTCCGCCGCCGCATGAATATTCTGCCACGTGCCGCGGCAGGGGAAGCTTCGTCCAAGTCTGCGCAAATATCTGAAATTGCCAGGGCAGACTGCGCGCGTAACGATGCTGTTGCGGCGCGTTGCAAGCAATCGGTGCCGCCCGGAGAAACTGAACCATGACAGTCCACGAGCGACGCGCCGAACAGCGAACCGCGCCAGGCGGCTCGGTCGAATTCGACGCTGACGTGCTGGTGATCGGCGGCGGACCGGCGGGCACGTGGGCCGCGGTGAGCGCCGTGGAGCGCGGCGCGCGCGTCGTGCTCGCCGACAAGGGATTTTGCGGCACGTCGGGTGCCACCGCGGCTGCCGGCACCGGCGTTTGGTATGTTGATCCCAAGCCGGGGCTGCGCGAGGCCGCGATGGCCAATCGCGAAAAGATGGGCGGGCATCTGCAGGATCGCCGCTGGATGGCGCGCGTGCTCGACCAGACCTACGAGGACAGCAATCGTCTGGCCGCCTGGGGTTACCCTTACCCGGTCGACGACAGCGGCACGTCGCAGCGCAACTCGCTGCAGGGGCCGGAATACATGCGCCTGATGCGCAAGCGCACCAAGCAGGCCGGCGTCACCATTCTCGATCACAGTCCGGCGCTCGAACTGCTGGTGGATGACGACGGCTCGGTTGCGGGAGCCAGCGGGGTGCGCCGCCAGAAGCACGATCGCTGGATCGTGCGCGCCAAGGCTGTCGTCATCGCGACCGGCGGCTGCGCGTTCCTGAGCAAGACGCTGGGATCGAATGTGCTGACCGGAGACGGCTATTTGATGGCCGCGGAGGTCGGGGCCGAGTTCAGCAGCATGGAATTCTCGAATCCTTATGCGATCTCGCCGGCGTTCGGCTCCGTGACCAAGACGCTGTTTTATGGCTGGGCGACCTTCAGCTACGAGGACGGCAGCGTCGTTCCCGGTGCGGCATCCAAGGGCGGGCGATCGGCGATTGCGCGCGCGTTGCTTCAGGGGCCGGTTTACGCGCGCCTCGACAAGGCCGACGACGACGTGCAGCGTCACATGCGCGCGTCGCAGCCGAATTTCTTCCTGCCGTTCGATCGCACCGGCATCGATCCTTTCAGGGAGCGTTTTTCCGTCACCTTGCGGCTCGAAGGCACCGTGCGCGGCACCGGCGGCCTGCGCATTGTCGACGACAGCTGCGCCACCAGCGTGCCCGGGCTCTATGCCGCCGGTGATGCAGCGACGCGCGAATTGATCTGCGGCGGCTTCACCGGCGGCGGCAGCCACAACGCCGCCTGGGCGATGTCATCGGGGACCTGGGCCGGATGGGGCGCTGCTGGCTATGCAAGGCAGCTGGGCCCGGCGCGTCAGCGACGACTGGCGTCCGCCGGCACCGTCGCGTTCCGGAGCAATGCGGGTCGCGCGTTTGAGCCCGCCGCGCTGGCAAAGGCGGTCCAGGACGAAGTCTATCCGTATGAGCTGAACTACTTCCGGCACGCCTCGCGTCTTGAAGGCGCCCTCGAGCGGCTGGATGCGGCGTGGGTCGAAGCATCATCGGCCGATGCGGCGAGCAAGGACGATCTGCTGCGTGCCCGCGAGAGCGCGGCCATGCTGGCGACGTCGCGCTGGATGTACCGCAGCGCGCTGGCGCGGAACGAAAGCCGCGGCATGCATCGCCGCGACGACTATCCCGATCAGGACGACCGCCAACGCCATTACGTGACGAGCGGCGGCTTGGACGAGGTCTGGACCACGGTGCGGCCGCATGCCGATGCCAGCTACGCAGAGGCCGCGGAATGATCGAGGTGATCGACGCCGAGCGCTGCACGTCCTGCGACATTTGCGTGAATGTCTGCCCCACCAACGTCTTCGACAAGACGGAGGGGATCCCGGTGATCGCCCGTCAGGGCGATTGCCAGACCTGTTTCCTCTGCGAATTGTATTGTCCCGAGGACGCGCTTTACGTGTCGCCTTATGCGGAGGAGCCAAGTCCGACCGATGTGGTCGCGCTGCGGCAGACGACCGCGTTGGGTAGCTACCGCCGCGCGGTCGGCTGGACCGACGAGACGCGCGATCTCCGCGGCATCGACCGCAGCTATCTGCTCTTTGGTCATTGAGCCCGGGCTGCGCCCGGCGACCGAAGCCATTTCCCAATTGGACCGACTGAATGAATGTACATCAATCCCTGACGACGGCGCAGCCTGTTGCGCCGCTGCCGCCCATTCCGCTCGCATCAGGCGCGAGCGATGCCATGATCCGCTTCGAGGCCGTCTCGAAGGTCTATCCGGCCTATCGCGACAAGCCGAGCGTGCATGCCTTGCAGGCGATCGACTTCGCGATCCCGCGCGGCTCGATCACCGGCGTGATCGGCCGCTCCGGCGCCGGCAAATCGAGCCTCGTCCGCCTCATCAACGGGCTTGAGAAGCCGTCGAGCGGCCGCGTCGTCGTCGATAACAGCGAGATCTCGGCGCTTGCCGGTCGCGAGCTGCGCCTGGCGCAGCGCTCGATCGGCATGATCTTCCAGCACTTCAACCTGCTGTCGTCGCGGACGGCGGCGGACAATATTGCCTTGCCGCTCGAGATCGCCGGCTGGTCCAGGGCCGACATCGCCGTCCGTGTGGCCGAGCTGCTCGAGCTCGTCGGCATTGCCGACAAGTACGATCGTTATCCCTCGGAATTGTCCGGCGGCCAGAAGCAGCGCATCGGCATCGCCCGCGCGCTGGCGACTCGGCCGAATGTGCTGTTGTCCGACGAGGCGACGTCGGCGCTCGATCCGCAGACCACGCGCGCGATTCTGGATCTGCTGGCCAACATCAATCGCGAGCTCGGGGTCACGATCGTGCTGATCACCCACGAGATGTCGGTTGTCCGCCAGCTCGCCAAGGAGGTTGCGGTGATCGACGGCGGCCAGGTCGTCGAGCGAGGTCATGTCGCGGAAATCTTCACGCATCCCCGGCATCCGGTCACGCAGGCGTTCCTTTCCGAGGTGATCGGGGACAGTGTTCCGGTCTCGCTGGCGAGCCGCCTTTCGCCGCAGCCGGTTGCCGGCGGGCAGGTGGTCCTTCGCGTGCAGGTGCGCGGCACTGAAGCCGGCGACACCGTGGTGGCGCGGCTTTCGCGCGAGCTGTCCCATGACGTGGCGCTGCTGTCGGCCCGCATCGACGAGATCGGCAGCCGGCACGTGGGTTCGCTGATCCTTGGCATTCCCGGCGGTGAAGCCGCGGCCAGGCAGGCCCTGGCCTATCTTTCTCAGCATGACATTCTGGTGGAGCGTCTCGGCTATGTCGCGTGAACTCATCAACCTGATCGTTCAGGCCACGGGCGAGAGCCTTTTCATGGTCTCGGTGGCCGCGCTAGTTGCGACCGCGCTGGGCCTGCCGCTTGGCGTCTTCCTGGCGACCAGCCGGAAAGGGGAGCTGTTCGCCGCGCCATCAGCCAATGGCGTGCTCGGCGTCATCGTCAATGCGGCCCGCTCGACGCCGTTCATCATCCTGGTGGTTGCGATCATTCCTTTCACGCGGCTGATTGCCGGCACCTCGATCGGATCGGGCGCGGCAATTGTGCCGCTCACCATCGCGGCAACGCCGTTCATCGCCCGTCTGGTCGAGGCGGCGATCCGCGAGGTCGATGCCGGTCTGATCGAGACGGCGTCCTCGTTCGGTGCGAGCCCGCTGCAGATCGTGTTCAAGGTCCTGATCCCGGAGGCTTTGCCGGGCCTGGTGCTGGCCCTGACGCTCGCGGTGGTCAGCCTGCTTGGCTACTCTGCAATGGTCGGGGCCGTCGGAGGCGGCGGCCTCGGCGACCTCGGCATTCGCTACGGCTATCAGCGCTTCATGCCCGAAATGATGCTGGCGGTCGTCGTCGTTCTGATCGCGCTGGTTCAAACCGTCCAGACCGCCGGCGACTACTTGGCGCGCCGCGTCAATCGCCGGCTGCGCCACCGCTAAAGGTGCGGCGGCGTCACGATCCCTTCGGCGCCCAGATCTTGACGTCGCCGGTATCGACCTTGCGTGGCAGCAGACCTTCGGCCGTGAAGGTATCGGCGATCTTCTGCTGCTCGGAGAGGCCGGCCGCGGTGACCACGCCGACCTTGTAGGAGCGGTGGCTGTTGGCCTCCTCCACCGTGGCGGCGTCGATGCCCCACAGGCCGGCGAGCAGCGCCGCGGCCTCGTTCGGGTTGGCTTTGACCCAGGTGCCGGTTTCGACCAGCCTGGCAAAGATGACATTCAGTGCATCGGCCCGCTTTTCGGCGAAGGCGGCCGACGCGAGATAGTAGCGCTTGTAGCTTGCGAGCCCGCCGCTGCCGTCGGTCAAAATGCGCGCGCCGGACTGGCGTTGCGCGCTGCTGAGGAACGGATCCCAGGCGACCCAGGCATCGACATTGCCGCTGACGAATGCCGCGCGGCCATCGGCCGGCGTCAGATAGGCCAGCGTGATGTCCTTGAAGGACAGTCCGGCCTTGGCAAGTACCGCAAGCAGCAGGAAGTGGCTGCCCGCGCCCTTGGTGACCGCGACCTTCTTGCCCTTGAGATCGGCCGGCGACTTGATCGCGGAATCCTTCGGCACCAGGATCGCCTGCGCCGATGGAGAGGCGGCCTCCTCGGCGACGTAAGCGAGCTTGGCGCCGGCGGCCTGGGCGAAGATCGGCACGGTGTCGGCGACGTCGGCTCCGAAATCGATGCTGCCGACATTGATGGCCTCGAGCAGCGGCAGGCCGCTCGTGAACTCGTGCCATGACACGGTGATGCCGAGCGGCGCCAACGCCTTCTCCAACGCGCCGTTGGTCTTCAGGATCGCGGTCAGCGTCGACGATTTCTGGTAGCCGATCCGGATTTCCTCGGCGGCCGCAGGCCGAACCAGCGAGGTCATCGCAAGCAGCCCGATGGCGGCGACAGCAAGACGGCGCGACATCGCAGTCGCCGATGATGCGGCCTGCGCTTGCGGGATGAGGCGGGCAAAGATGGGCATGGCACGTCGTCCTTAGCCGGTTCGATCTGTTGCCATTTGTGTGCAATCGGTGCGCCGGAGGCAATCGCGGAGAAGTCGTCCGAACGAGTGCAATCTTCTCTGCAAGCGAAGTCCGCGAGAAAAACATTTTTTTCTGCGCGTTGCAGCTGGCATCAGCAGATAAGTCGCTCGCTGCGCCAAGATGCCCGGCCGGCTCCATTCTCTTTTCATCGCGGCCGCAGCAGCGGCGACTCGTCATCGGGAAAAATTTGGATTCTCATTTCATTGATTTCGTCCCCGGCGCGGGCGATGAGCTTGATAGCGAGTTCAGTTCCATGGAGACCAAGATGTTGCTTCGATCCATTTTCGCTCTTGCAGGCGCTGTTGCGATCTGGTCGACCGCCGCCGCGGCAGAAACGATCAAGATCGGCGTGACGCCCGGGCCGCATGCACAAATCCTTGAGGCCGTGAAACCGATCGCGGCGAAGAGCGGGCTCGAGCTTCAGCTTATCGAGTTCTCCGACTATGTCGTTCCGAACGCGGCGCTCGACGCCGGCGACATCCAGGCCAACTCGTTTCAGAACCAGCCTTATCTGGACAACCAGAAAGCCGATCGCGGCTACAAGATCGAGCAGGTGGGACTGACGGTCAATTTTCCGATCGGCGTCTATTCGCGCAAGCACAAGAGCTGGGCCGACGTTCCTGACGGAGCCAAGGTCTCAATTCCCAATGATCCGACCAACGGCGGCCGGGCGCTGCTCCTGCTGCGCGACAAGGGCGCAATCAAGCTGAAGAGCGACGTCGGCTTCAAGCCGACCGTTATCGACATCGCCGACAATCCCAAAAACCTGAAATTCGTCGAGGTCGACGCAGCCCAGGCGCCCCGGGCGCTCGACGATGTCGATGCGGCGGTCATCAACACCAACTATGCGACACAGGCCGGTCTCGATCCGGTCAAGGATCCGATCCTGCGCGAGGATCCGAAAGGGCCATACGTCAATCTGATTGCGGTTCGCTCCGCCGACAAGGACAAGCCGTGGGTCAAGATCCTGGTCGATAGTTACCACACGCCCGAGATCAAGGAATTTGTGCTCACCAAGTTCAAGGGCGCGGTGTTGCCGAGCTGGTAGTCGCCGACCTGACTGTTGAGGAAGAGCCATGCGCATCTTGATGACGGCGGTTGCCGCCGTAGCATTTTTGATCGGCACCGCCAGGGCCGAGACCATCCGGGTCGGCGTCACCGCCGGACCCCACGCGGAGATCCTTGAAGTCGTCAAGAAGGTGGCGGCCGGCCGCGGGATCGATATCAAGGTCGTCGAATTCACCGACTATGTGATCCCGAACCAGGCGCTCGCGCTCGGGGATCTCGAGGCCAATTCGTTCCAGCACGAGCCTTATTTGAAGAACCAGATATCGAAGACCGGCTGGAAGATCGTCAAGGTCGCCAATACGATTGCGTCGCCGCAGGGTGTCTACTCGTTGAAATACAAGAAGCTGGCCGATCTTCCGGATGGCGGGCGGGTGGCGATCGCCAACGATCCTTCCAATGGCGCGCGCGGCCTGATGATCCTTGCGCTGCACGGCGTGATCAAGCTCAAGGACCCCAACGACGTCGCGTCGACCATTGCCGACATCACTGACAACCCGAAGCATCTGCGCTTCGTCGAGCTTGATGCCGCGCAGCTGCCGCGTTCCCTGCAGGATGTCGACCTGGTCTCGATCAACAACAATTATGCGGTTCAGGCCGGACTCAATCCGGCCACCGATGCAATTGCCCGCGAGGCGGCCGATGGCCCGTGGGTCAACATCGTGGCCGTGCGCGAGGCGGACAAGGACAAGCCCTGGGTCAAGCAGCTGATCGATGCCTACCATTCCGAGGAGGTCAAGGCATTCCTCGAGAAACGCTTCAAGGGCACCTACATCGCAACCTGGTGACGGGCGTTGATCGCCCATCGCCAGGAGGTTTCCAGGCCGATCTATTCGGCGGCTTCGGTGCGCGCTGCCGTCGAGGCGCGGCGGAAGCCGGCGCCGGGATGCGTGGCGTCAAGATAGGGTCCGCGTCCGGGGAACAGCTTCTCGCGGAGCGTGCCTTCGCGATAGGCTGTCTTGTAGACTCCGCGTGACTGCAATTCCGGCACGACGAGGTCGACGAATGACGTCAGTGATTCCGGCGCGACGAGGCGGAACAGGTTGAAGCCGTCGACGTCGGTTTCGTCGGCCCAGGCGATCAGCTCATCGGCCACGTCCTGGGGTGAGCCGACCACGAATGGCGAGCGTGCGCCGATCCGGCTCAGCGTCGCGAGATCACCGACCTTGACCGGCCGCTCGCTCCGCAACGTGAAATTCTCGACCATCGACTGGATCGCGTTGCTCTCGACATATTGTACCGCCTGATCGGGACGATAGTTCGAGAAGTCGATGCCGGTCCAGCCCGAGAGCAGAGCCAGCTGGCCGGCTTGATCGACATACCCTGCGTACTCCTCGAGCAGATCGTTGGCCTCCGCGCGCGTCGGGGCAACGATCACGGTCGCGCCGGCGAACAGGCGGATATCATAGAGATCTCGTCCGAACGCCTTGGCCGCTTCCCTGATCTCGCGTACGGCGCGGGCCAGAATGGGCCTGGTCTGGCCGTTGAGGAAGATCGCCTCCGCGTGCCGCGCGGCGAAGGCGCGGCCGCGCTTTGAGGTTCCCGCCTGATACAGCAACGGTGTGCGCTGTGGCGAGGGTTCGGCGAGGTGGATGCCGTCGACCTGGTAATGAAGTCCCTGGTGCCGCACATTGTGGATCTTTGCCGGATCAGTGAACACGCGCGCTGTCCGGTCACGGCGAACCGCGCCGTCCTCCCAGCTGCCTTCCCACAGCTCGTAGGCCGCCGTGAGGAATTCTTCGGCCGCCTCGTAGCGTTCATCATGCGCGCGGTTGGCCTCAAGACCCATTCCACGGGCGCCGCTATCGAGATAGCCGGTGACGATGTTCCAGCCGATCCGCCCGCGAGTGAGATGATCGAGCGTCGAGAAGCGGCGGGCGAACTGGTAGGGATGCTCGTAGGTGAGGTTGGATGTGATGCCGAAGCCGAGATGCTTCGTTGCGTAAGCCATGGCGGAGACGAGCAGGGTCGGCTCGGCGTTCGGCAATTGAACGGCGTGACGCAGCGCGGTGTCAGGACTGCTGCCGTAGACGTCATAGATACCAAAGACGTCGGCGAGGAAGATGCCGTCGAGCAGGCCGCGTTCGGCGGTTCTGGCGTAGTCGACCCAATAGTCGATCGAGTTGTAGTTAAGTGAAGTGTCGCGCGGATGCGACCAGAGACCGGCCCAGTTGTGGCTCGGCGCCATCATGTTGAACGCGTTGAAGCGAAGTTCCTTCGGTCTGGTCATCGCGCGATTCCGCCAATTGAGGACTGAGAGGTGATTTATCACGTCCGCTGCGCGGCTTTATTTTCTATTCGGAGAGACAGGATCAAAATCGTGCTCCGTCTCCGATCCGGCGCAGCAGAGATTCGTTTGTTCGACGTCGTCGTGCTGTTCGAAATGACGGTATGCGCGACATTGCGTACTGATTTGCAGGCGCGATCGGCAGATGACTCATCAGCTCCGCTGATCCGTTCAACACGGCGGCGCAGTGAAACAAATGTTACGCGATCGGCGCAGCGGCTGAAAAATTAGCGACGGCATCAGACGCGCCGCCAGCACGCTCATCGCTATTTTCGCCGACGTCTCGACAGTCGTGGACGCGGCTGCGCATCATTCTTTGCCTTTTGATGCTGGGTCCACGGATTTCAGGAGATTTTCGAGATGCCGATCGAAACCAAGAATGTCGAGACGCTCGCCTTGCATGGCGGATCGTACCGGTCCGACCCGGCGACCGGCGCCGTCGCCGTTCCGATCTACCAAACGACGTCCTTTCAATTCGAGAATACCGATCACGCATCGCGGCTGTTCGCCCTGGAGGCGATCGGACAGATCTACACCAGGATCAAGAATCCGACGGCTGACGCGTTCGAGGAGCGCCTGGCCGCGCTGGAAGGCGGCGTTGGCGCGCTGGCCGTGGCGTCGGGCCAGTCGGCGACGGCTTACGCGATCTTCAACATCGCGCAAGCCGGCGACAATATCGTCTCATCGACCGATCTGTACGGCGGCACCTGGACGCTGCTGTCGCAGACGCTGAAGCAGTTCGGCATCGAGGTTCGCTTCGTCGATCCGACCGATCCGGAAAACTTCCGCCGGGCGACCGATGCGAAGACCCGGGCCTATTTCGCCGAGACGCTGCCGAACCCCAAGCTCAACGTCTTCCCGATCAGGGAAGTCGCGGATATCGGCCGTTCGCTCGGCGTGCCGCTGATTCTCGACAACACCGCCGTCCCGCTCATTGCGCGCCCGTTCGAGCACGGCGCAGCGATCGTCGTCTATTCCGCGACAAAGTATATCGGCGGCCACGGCACGTCGATTGGCGGAGCGATCATCGATGGCGGAAATTTCGACTGGGCGGCGCACGCCGAGCGCTTCCCGCTGCTGACGCAGCCGGACGATGCCTATCACGGCGCGATCTGGACCGAGGCAGCCAAGCCGCTCGGTCCAATCGCCTACATCCTGCGCGCACGCGTGAAGCTGCTGCGCGATCTCGGTGCCGCGGTCGCTCCCCAGAACGCATTTCAGTTCATCCAGGGACTCGAGACCTTGCCCCTGCGGCTGCGTCAGCACAACGAGAACGCGATCAAGGTCGCGAATTTCTTGGCACGACATCCCGCCGTTTCGCACGTGATCTTCCCCGGACTGCAGAGCGGGGAGGACCGGCGCCGCGCCGATCTCTATCTGAAGGGCGGCTATGGCGGGCTGGTCGGCTTCGAGCTGAAGGGGGGCGTCGAGACCGGCCGTCGTTTCATCGATGCGCTGAAACTGTTCTATCACGTCGCCAATATCGGCGATGCGCGCTCGCTGGCGATCCATCCGGCATCGACCACCCATCAGCAACTGAGCGGCGCAGAGCAGCTCGCGGCAGGCGTGACGCCCGGCTACATCAGGCTTTCGGTCGGCATCGAGCATCCCGACGACATCCTCGCCGACCTCACCCAGGCATTGACTGATGCTGAGGCGGGAAGCAGCGGCCGCAAGGCGGCCTGATCGATCCCTGAAGACGGAGTTGAAACCGAGACCATGAAGACATTGTTGCGCCTGGCGCAGGCAGCTGGCGTGCTGCTTGCCATGACTGCGGCCGCCGTTGCGGACGAACCTCTCAAGATTGCGACCAGCGCCGGCCCGGTCGGTCAGCTGGCTGGCTTTGCCGCCAAGCTCGCCAAGGACAAGGGGCAGGACGTCAAGATCGTCGAGCTGTCGGACTGGGTCGCGTTGAACGAGGTGGTGAACAGCGGCGATGTCGACGCCAACCTGTTCCAGCACGCCACCTATCTCGCGATCCAGAACAAGCAGCGCGGCTTCAACCTGGTCCAGGTCGACAAGGTCGGCGTGATCGCGCCTGTTGGGCTGTTTTCGAAGAAGATCAAGTCGCTCGAGGAGATCAAGTCCGGCGACAGCGTTGCGATCCCGAACGAGCCGCTCAACGGCGCGCGTGGCTTGATCCTGCTCGAACGCGCCGGACTGATCAAGCTGGCGGCGGGCAAGGGTTTTTCGGTGAGCCGGTTTGATATCATCGAAAATCCCAAGAACCTGAAGATCGTCGAGCTCGATCCGGCGCAGACTTACCGGTCGCTCGATGACGTTACGCTTGCGCTCGTCAACATCACCTATCTGATACCGGCCGGCGGTGATCCAAAGTCGGCGCTGGTGATCGACCGCACGGTCGATGACGGTCTCGTGCTGCGCTTTGCCGCGCGGCCGGACAAGAAGGACGATCCGCGCCTGAAGGCCTTCATCCAGGTCTTCAATTCACCCGAGGTCAAGCACTTCATCGAGGAGAAGCTGCCGGCGTTCATTCCGGCCGGCTTCGGCAGCTAGAGCTTTCTCGAGCGAAGTGGACGCCGGTTCGCGGCAGGAAAGCGCGTCAAAAACTAGAATCTAGAGCCCCGTTCCGATTCCATCGGAACGGGGCTCTAGACGCGCGCGAAGGATGCGAGCCGCCGTTCCTCGTCGGCGCGCACCGGCAAAGCGGGCGCTGTCATGCTATCGCTCTGTGCGTGATCCTGCCGCACGACATGTGCGGCGTGGGCAGACTGACGTCAGCGTCGCGAAGGATCACATCTGCCGCGGTCTCGATTTGGCATGCGTCGCGGCAACGAGCGATCAGCCGTGAGGACCAAACAGAAAGAGTTCGTGCATGTCCTTGCCGTCCGGGTTGGCAGCGCGCGCCAGCCGCCGCTGCCATCTCTTCAGCCGACGGGCCGCGCGACGAAGGACGTGGAGCCAAGAGGATGTCCGCACCCAGAGCCTCCTTCGCATTCCGAGCCGTTCGATGAACGATAACACGCTCCTGTTCGGGACGCGCGCGAAACTCGGCGGCGCCGCGAACTTTGCAATTAGACGCGCATGGCGAGGCGATTTGCAGCAGAGAGATGCTCTCGCGACGCGGCGCCAGGAAAATTCATTCCGGGCAATGTTGCCCGATCGCCGGGCTTATGGAATTGTCCGACCGGATGGTCAATAAATAGCGGTTCGGAGGCGGGGCTGTGGTCCCGGAACCTTGCGACTATTGACTGACATCTCTGGACGATGGCCGAACGGCCGCCTGGTGAAACGGACAAGACATGGCCCGATCGCGCGCCAAGGACTATGACGACAAGCGCCTCTCGATGCTGCATCGCTCGGCCGAGCTGTTTGCCGCGTCGGGATATGTCGGCACGTCGATGAATACCATCGCCGATGCCTGCGGGGTCTCGAAGGCGCTGCTCTATCACTATTATCCCGACAAGGAAGCGATCCTGTTCGATATCCTGTCGTCGCATCTCGCGAAACTGGTGGCGGCGGTCCGCAAGGCGAGCGCACAGGCCGGCGATCCGGTCGCGCGCTTCAGGACGATCGTTGCGACCCTGCTCGAGCTCTACCGGCATGCCGACGCCGAACATCAGGTCCAGATCTCAAGTCTCAAGCTGTTGCCGAAGGACAAGCAGCAGCCGCTGCTCGCAAGCGAGCGGATCCTGGTCGGGATCATGTCGGACGCACTCGCCGCCGCCGTGCCGGCGGCGAAGCACAAGCGCCTGCTCAAGCCGCTGACGATGAGCGTCTTCGGCATGCTGAACTGGCATTACATGTGGTTTCGCGAGGGCGGGCCGATGACCCGCGCCGAATATGCCGGTTTCGTCGCGCAACTCGTGCTGGCCGGCGCCGACGATGCCGCGGCCGCCGCCACCCGGCCGCGCGGCAGGGCGAAATCGGCCGGCCGCAGCCGGCAGGCCGAGTTGCTCTGACGCGGGCCGTTAAGCCCGCATCGCATTCATGGTCAGCAGCTCGTAGGTCGCCGCGGTTTCGCCGGTGCCGGTCGTGATCTCGACGTCCCAGCGTACCTCGCCATATTGCTTGTTGCGCGGCATCTTCTCCTTCGCGGTCAGCCGCACCTGGATCTGTTCGCCGGGCTGGACGGGTTTGACGAAGCGCAGCGAGTCGAGGCCGTAATTCGCCAGCACCGGCCCGTAGTCGGGATCGACGAACAGGCCGGCCGCAAACGACAGCAGCAGATAGCCATGCGCGACGCGGCCCGGGAAGAACGGATGCCCCTTGGTCGCTTCCTCGTCCATATGGGCGTAGAAGGTGTCGCCCGTGAAATGCGCGAAGTGCTCGATGTCGTCGAGCGTGATCTGCCGCGACTTCGAGACCAGCGTGCGGCCGATCTCGAGATCGTCATAGTGATAGCGGAACGGGTGCAGGTCGCCTTCGAGCATCGGGCTGCCCTTGAACCAGCGGCCGGTGACGCCGCTCAGCATCGCCGGCGAGCCCTGCAAGGCAGTGCGCTGCATGTAGTGCTGGAGGCTGCGGACGCCGCCCAGTTCCTCGCCGCCGCCGGCCCGGCCGGGGCCGCCGTGAACCATCTGCGGCATCGGCGAACCGTGTCCGGTGTGCTCGCTCGCGCAGTCGCGGTCGATGATCGCGACGCGGCCGTGAAAACTGCCGATGCCAAATGCCAGTTCGGTCGCAGCCGGGATGTCGTGCGTGTAGATGGATGCGACGAGGCTGCCGCCGCCGCGATTGGTCAGCGCGATGGCCTGCTCCAGATCGTCGTAACCCATCACGGTGCTGACAGGGCCGAACGCCTCGATCGCGTGGACTGCGGATGCGGCGAGCGGCTTGGCGCAATGCAGCAGCAGCGGCGGAACGAAGGCGCCGTGCTTCGCGTCGGCATCGAGCAGCGCGAAGTTGCCGGGATCGCCGGCCACCAGTTCGGCTTCGGCGCGAAGCTTCGCGACATGGGCAAGCACATCGCTGCGCTGGCCGAGCCCGACAAGCGGCCCCATCCTGACCTTGTCGTTTTCGGGATTGCCGATCGTGACCTTGGCCAGACGGTCGCGCAGCGCCGTGATCACGGCATCGAGTCGTGCCGACGGCACCAGCGCGCGACGGATCGCGGTGCATTTCTGGCCGGCCTTGACCGTCATCTCCTTCGCCACCTCCTTGACGAAGAGGTCGAACTCCGGACTTCCCGGCACTGCGTCCGGAGCGAGGATTGCGGCGTTCAGCGAATCCCGTTCGGCGATGAACCTGACCGCTTCGCGCGCGATGACCGGATGCCGCTGCAGTTTTTGCGACGTGTCGGCCGAGCCTGTGAAGGACACCACGTCCTGACAGGTCAGATGGTCGAGCAGGTCGCCGGTCGATCCGACGATGAATTGCAGCACGCCTTCGGGCAGCACGCCGGATTCGGTGATGATCCGGACCAGCTCGTAAGCGACATAGGAGGTGACCGTCGCGGGCTTGGTCACGACGGGCACGCCGGCCAGCAGCGCCGGCGCCAGCTTCTCCAGCATGCCCCAGCACGGGAAGTTGAATGCGTTGATGTGCACGGCGACGCCGTGCAGCGGCGTGACGATATGCTGACCGGCGAATGCACCAGCCTTGGAGAGCCCTTCGACGTTGCCATCGAGCAGGAATTTGCTGTTCGGGAGCTCGCGGCGGCCCTTGCCGGCATAGGCGAACAACGTGCCGATGCCGCCGTCGACGTCGATCATTGCGTCGGTGCGGGTTGCGCCTGCGTGGAATGACAGTTTGTAGAGCCGGTCCTTGTGCTGGGTCAGATAGTCGGCCAGCGCCTTCAGTAGGCCCGCGCGCTGATGGAACGTCAGCTTTCTGAGATGTTTGCCGCCGATCGCGCGGCCATAGGCGAGGATCTCGCGCATGTCGAGATCGCTCCTGGTCGTGACCGCCACTACATCGCCGGTGACGGCACTGTGAATCTCGGCTGCCGGTTCGCCCGGGCCCGACCATTTTCCGCGCACGAAGCTGTCGAGCTTCATGACGTTGTCCGCCGTCCGTGCACCACTGGATTGAGGCTGTGTCATCGCAATTGGACCTTCTGACTTGTGATCAATGATGCGTCTCGCCTTGGCGGTGGAACGTTCAATCCGAACGTTCAAGCTTTGGCTCGTCCGACAAAGCGTGGGGCGCGCTTTTCGAGAAAGGCGTTGAGTGTCACGACGCGATATCCGGCTCGGATGTCGGTCAACACCAGATCGCTGACCATGATGACCTCCCGTTGCGGCTTCTGGCGGCCGAAGGTTGCGTGACCTGCGCTTGGATTACTATTGACCGTCCGGTCAGTCAATTATAATCCGCGTACGGCATGGGATGACGACGCCGAGCAATATCGAGCGAGCACGATTTCGGTCTCGGTTGCGATTTCAGATCCGGCCATACCGTCAGGATGATCCGGCTCGCATCGCCTGTCTGTAGCAAAAGTGCCGACGCGTAAGCACGGTCCCGTGCATTCGGGCGGTGTCATGCTGCCACAAATCGGCCGCATATCGGCGGCGACCTCCCCCAGCGATGAGGATCAGCCGATGACGACGCAGTCGCCGGATATCACCGGGTTTCGGTTCTCGACCGCGGATTTCGGCCAGCGCGACCGCTTGCCGATCTTTCGCGAGCAGATCGGGCGGATGATCGTGAAGCTCGATCCGGAGCCACTGAGCGTCGGCGCGTTCCATGCCGAAGCCAATGTGCGCGAGTTGCCTGGGCTCGTGGATCGGATCCAGGGCGTGCAGCAACCTCAAGTTCGCACGGCCGCGCGAGCTGCTCGACGGCAATGACGACCTCGTGCTGACGATCATCACGAGCGGCAACACCCGCGCGTCGCAGCGCGGCCGCGACGTCGAGCTCGGCCCGGGGCAGGCCGTGCTGCAGTCGAGCGCGGAGGCCGGCAATATGGTGGTCCCGGTCTCGCCGAGCCGTTTCGTCGGTCTCAGGCTCCCGCGCAAGGCGCTGGCACTGCTGGTCCGCGATCCCGAGGACATGCTGAACCGGTCGTTGCCCGCGAACACCGAGGCGATGCGTCTGCTGGCGCTCTACATCAGGGAGTTGACGACAGCTACCAGCTCGCGACGCCCAAGCTGCGCGGCGCCGTCGTCCGGCATCTGGTCGATCTCGGGCGACGTCGCAAACAGCGCTCTCCGCCAGCCTGTGTGCTGTCGCGCACGCAACATCGCCGCCCAATCACGTCCGCTGCGGGCGATTTCAGACGTCAATGCACGACAACGTGTTTCACATTGTTGCCCGATGTCGCATATGTCCAATCCCCCGTCGCCTCAGTCCGAGCCTGCCAATCGTCTCGCGCTTAAAAGGCAGCCCCCGGTGATCGTTGCAATCGGCGGATTCGTCGACTGCGATGCATTGAGGCGACTTGAGACCATCGAGGAGAATGTGATGAAGTTTGCACTTCGAGGATATTTCCTTGCGCTCGGCGCGAGCCTGGCCTTGTCCGGCGCCGCCACGGCACAGGATATCAGTGTTGCCGTGGTCGGGCCGATGACCGGCTCCGAGGCGAGCTTTGGCCAGCAGTTCAAGAACGGTGCTGATCTCGCGATTGCCGACATCAATGCGGCGGGTGGCGTGCTTGGCAAGAAGCTGAAGCTGGAGGTCGGCGACGATGCCTGCGATCCGAAGCAGGCGGTGTCGGTTGCCGAGAAGATGGCAGGCGCGAGGATTCCGTTCGTCGTTGGGCATTTCTGCTCATCGACCTCGATCCCTGCGTCGGACGCCTATGCCGAGGGCAATGTGCTGCAGATCACGCCGGGCTCGACCAATCCGCAATTCACCGAGCGCGGGTTGTGGAACACGTTCCGTGTCTGCGGCCGGGATGACCAGCAGGGCACGGTTGCGGCCGCCTACATTATCAAGAACTACAAGACCAAGAACGTCGCGATCATCCACGACAAGACGACCTACGGCAAAGGCCTTGCCGACGAAACGAAGAACGCCATCAACGCCGCGGGCGTGAAGGAAAAGCTCTATGAGGCCTATACCAAGGGCGACAAGGATTTTGCTGCCCTGGTATCCCGCTTCAAGAAGGAGTCGATCGATTTCGTCTATGTCGGCGGCTATTATGCCGAGGCAGCGTTGATCCTGCGCCAGATGCGCGAGCAGGGCGTCAATGCGGTGCTGATGGGCGGCGACGCCCTGGTCGACAAGCAGTTCGCCGCGATCGCAGGTCCGCTCGCCGAAGGCTCGCTGTTCACCTTCTCGCCCGACCCGCGCAAGAAGGCGACCGCGGCCGCGACCTTGAAGAAGTTCAAGGACAAGGGCATCGATCCCGACGGCTACACGCTCTACAGCTATGCCGCGTTCCAGATCTGGAGCCGGGCCGCAGCCCGTGCCCAGACCACGGACGCCAAGAAGGTCGCGGCGGCCATCAAGGCCGCAAGCTGGGATACCGTGCTCGGCAAGATCAGCTACACGCCGAAGGGTGACATCACCCTGATCGACTACGTCGTGTACCGCCGCGACAAGGACGGCAACTACGCCGAACTGCCGGCCGGTCAATGATCGCCGGAGCGTTTTCGAGCGAAGCTGATATCGGTTCGCGTGAAGAAAACGCGTCAGAGCAAAATCGAGAGCCACCGTTCCGATGCAATCGGAACGGTGGCAACCCTGGCCAGGCTGAATCGTTTCCCGCTGCGTTCGTGACCGGCGCGTCCGGTCACACGTTCCGGGCAAAGCGCGCAGCGCCGGGGATCGGCGTGAGCCATGCGACGGCGCGATCGGTATAGATCTCGGCTTGCGGCTGCAATCCTTCCATGCTGTCGAGCGTGCCGGCTTTCACCACGACCTTGCCGGGCATCAATGCGGTCTTCGCAAGCAGAGGGGACCCGCAGCGCCCGCAGAAATGACGATGGACCGGATGGCCGCTGTCGCCCTTGTCGACGAACACCACCGTCTCGCCCGACTGCTGGTAGTCGGCTTCGCGGATCACGAAGTTGAACGAGAACAGGCTGCCGCTTTGCCGCTGGCAATGTGTGCAATGACATATCGCGATGCTCCGCGGTTCGCTCTTGAGCGTGTAACGCACCGCGCCGCACAGGCAGCCGCCGTTCCGTTCCTGCATGCTGGTTTCTCCGTTACGATGACGCCGTCGCCGGGACAGGGACGCCGCCTCAGGCGTCGCCAATCACGGCATCGATGAATGTGGTGGCGGATTCCCTCAACTGCTTGCGGCTGTATCCGGCGCGCTCCATCACGGCGAGCCCGCGCGTGAACGTCACGATGACGCGCGCCAGCCGGCTTGCATCGGCCGTGCTGCGCCTGTTCGGCGTCGCGCTGATGGCCTTGCCGACCAGTTGCTCGAGCCGGGTGAGCACGTCCTGCACGCGCTGGCGTACATCCGCGCTCGAAATGGCCGCGTCGAGCGCGGTGCGCGTCGTCAGGCAGCCTCGCTGCGGCGTGCCGTCGGTCATGTTGACGATGATCATGTCAAAGAAGCCCCTTAGCCTCGCTGCGGTATCGCCCTGCGCCAATGCGCTGCCGGCCGCGTCCAGGAATTGCGCGGCATACTGGTCGAAGGCGCGCAGGAAGATCGCTTCCTTGTCGCCATAGGCATTGTAGAGGCTGCCGCGCTGGACGCCGGTCGCGGCCGCGAGGTCCTGCATGGTCGCATCGTGCAGGCCCTTGCGCCAGAACACGTCGAGCGCGGTTGCGATCATCTCGTCCTCGTCGAACTGACGCACGCCCACCATTCGATCTACTCCATCGGTCATTCTTGACATGGTCGTCAATATTGACAATGATGTCAAGAACGAAGCCGAGGAGGTCCGGATGATTACCGCTGTCACGACGTTCAAGCTGCCGAAGCCGATCACGCGCGAGGAAGCCCGAAGCATCTTCCTGAGCACAGCACCGATCTATCGCGGCATTCAGGGGCTGTTCCGAAAGACCTATATGCTGTCCGAGGACGGGATGACGGCCGGCGGTATCTATTTCTGGAACTCGAGGGTGGAGGCGGAGGCGCTGTACACCGATGCGTGGCGTGCCCGCGCCCGCGAGAAATATGGCGCCGATCCGACGGTGACCTATTTCGAGAGTCCTGTGGTGGTCGACAACCTTGCACAGCAGATTGTTGCCGACGATTAGCAACGAAGCGGCGGTGGCGGATGCGCATCACGGGTGCGCGGCGGCGCCCGGACCAGCTCGCGCGCGATCCAGACCGCCCCCGGCCCATGTGCGAGCTCGGCAACCGCCGCGACGGATTTCAGCCAGATCGGCGCGAGCTTCGGTGATGGCGGCAGGTGGTTCGCGATCTGCCGGCGAAACTGCTCGTCATCGGGCAGTCCCGTGATCGGAGCGGTGAATGCTTCCGGCGGCAATCTTCGCAGCCACAGCGGAATGCCCGCCGCGGAGGCGGCGTCCGCGAGCGAGCGGCCGTCGATGACGCATGCGCGTGCGCGCGCCGAAGCGATCCCGGCTCGCGGGACCGCCAGCGCGAACAGCAGCGCAGGAAAGCTCGCGGCAAGGTCCGCAAGACGCGTGTGCCGCATGGCCAGCGCGCGGACCTTTCCCTGAACATGCGGATGATACCTCCGCAGCTGACGTTCGAGCAGCACGGAGCGTGTGGCCTCCCGACGAGAGGCCACACGAAGCGTCGAGGTCATGACAAGAGTTCCGCAAGCGCGGAGCCGGAGGCCCGCAGCAGATTCGATTGCGTGTGGGTGTTGCGATTTCACCCGGGATCCGATCCCGGGACGCGTGTCAAATATCGCGCGGCGAACCCGGGAAGCGCACAGACCTGAACATCGTCGCCTCCTGCGTTGAAGTTGCGGAGCGCTCCCATAGCGTATTTCCCACCGCTGGGCAATGTGGAGCTGTGCATTGCATTTTAGCGATGTGGTGCGCCCGCGATGAGAGACCTCACCGCGGCATCGGCCGCCCAAGGTCTCTTCACGATCCCGGTCAACGACGCTAGTCTGATGAAGGGCTAACAAGAAACGCAGGCGGGAGGCGACAATGACCCAACAACAACCCTCCGATCGAGGCTCCCCGGCACTGCCACGCCGCAGGCTCGGCCGCACCGGGCTCGATGTCTCCATTCTCGGCTTCGGCACGGCGCCGCTCGGCGACCTGTTCGCACGGCTCGACGACACTGCTGCGATCGCAGCAGTGGAGCGGGCGTTTGCGCTGGGCATCAACCTGCTGGATTCCTCGCCGCTCTACGGCCATGGCCTCGCCGAACACCGCAGCGGCACCGCGCTGCGCCGCGTGGCGCGCGACGACGTCGTCGTCTGTACCAAGGTCGGGCGCTGGATGGACCCGTTCCACGGCCGTGGCGACGGCTCCAATTTCGCCGGCGGCGCGCCGCATCGCGCGGTGTTCGACTATTCCTATGACGGCACCATGCGCTCGGTGGAGCAGTCGCTGCTGCGGCTCGGCACCGATCGCATCGACCTGCTTTTGATCCACGACGTCGACGTCTGGACTCACGGAGCTGACGCGATCGAGGCGCGGTTTCGCGAGGCGATGGAGGGCGCCTATGTCGCGCTCGACAAGTTGCGTTCCGAACACGTGGTCAGGGGCATCGGGATCGGCGTCAACGAGGCCGAGATGTGCGTGCGCTTCGCCAAGGCCGGAACGTTCGACACCATGCTGCTTGCCGGCCGCTACTCGCTGCTCGAGCAACCCGCGCTCGCCGAATTCCTGCCGCTGGCGCAAGCCCAGGGCATCGGCATGATGCTCGGTGGCGTCTTCAACTCCGGCATCCTGGCGACGGGCGCGGTTGCCGGCGCCAAGTACAATTACAAGGACGCGCCGCCGGACGTGATGCAGAAGGTGGCGGCGATCGATCGCGTCTGCCGCGCCCACGACGTGGCGCTGCCGACCGCCGCGCTGCATTTCGCGCTCGGCCATCCGGCGGTGGCAAGCCTCGTGCTCGGCGCGCAGACGCCGCAGCAGGTCGAGCGCAACGTCGCCGCGTTGTCGTCGCCCGTGCCTGCCGCGCTGTGGCGCGACCTGAAGAATGAGGGGCTGCTCGACCAGCATGCGCCGGTGCCGGCATGATGCGGATCGACGCCCATCACCATGTCTGGACCCTGGCGCGCGCCGATTACGGCTGGCTGACGCCCGAGCGCGGGCCGATCTACCGCGACTTCGGCCTGGCCGATCTGGCGCCGCATCTCGCCGCGGCCGGGATCGAAGGCACCATCCTGGTGCAGGCCGCGCCGACCGAAGCGGAGACGGCATTTTTGCTCGATATCGCAAAGGGCGCCGAGCAGGTGCGCGGCGTGGTCGGCTGGGTCGACTTCGACGCCGCCGATGCCGCGGCGCGGATTGACGCGTTTGCCGGGCGCGAGCTCCTGGTCGGTCTGCGGCCGATGGTGCAGGACATCGCCGATGACGATTGGCTGCTGCGCCCCGAACTGGCGGCGCCGCTCGAGGCCATGGCGCGGCATGACCTCGTCTTCGACGCGCTGGTGCTGCCGCGCCATTTGCCGCGGCTCATTCAGGTGGTCGATCGCCATCCGGACCTGCAATTCGTGCTCGACCATTTCGGCAAGCCGCACCTTGCGACCGGCGACATCGCGGCCTGGAAGGACGACATCGCAAGCCTCGCCACACGATCCAACGTCGTCTGCAAACTCTCGGGCCTTGCGACCGAGGCGGCACCGAACTGGCAGGTTGCCGATCTCGGCGAGGCCGTGGATCATGCACTGGCATGTTTCGGGCCGCAGCGGATGCTGTGGGGCAGCGACTGGCCCGTCGTCAACCTCGCCGGCGGCTATGCGCACTGGTTCGCAGCCGCGGAGAGCCTACTTGCTGATTTGTCAAGTGAAGCAAGAGCTGCGATTTTCGGCGGCAATGCCGCGCGCATCTATTTGTCAAGCCGCGGACGGCCAACATCCCGGAAATAGATTGCGGCCCGCGCCCAATTTGATCCACAGCGCGCCTTGATGAATCAATCCGGGATGGTTCATAAGCGGCCTCCGCGTCATCGGTGATCCGGCGGCGCAACGGAATTTCAGAGAGACAGGCGTGGCAAAGATTCATCATCAGATTGCGCAGGAGCTGGGGGTTCGCGACGAACAGGTCGAGGCGGCGGTGACGCTGCTCGATGGCGGCGCCACGGTGCCGTTCATCGCGCGATACCGCAAGGAGCTCACCGGCGCGCTTGATGACGCCCAGCTGCGCACGCTGGAAGAACGGCTGACTTATTTGCGCGAACTCGAGGAGCGCCGCACCGCGGTGCTCAATTCGATCCGCGAGCAGGGCAAGCTCGACGCCGCGCTCGAGGCCCAGATCATGGCCGCCGACAGCAAGGGCCGGCTCGAGGACATCTATC
Organism: Bradyrhizobium sp. BRP56; assembly: GCF_020194035.1. NCBI lineage: Bacteria > Pseudomonadati > Pseudomonadota > Alphaproteobacteria > Hyphomicrobiales > Nitrobacteraceae > Bradyrhizobium > Bradyrhizobium sp. BRP56. Next base: position 206,583 of record NZ_JADYVV010000001.1, on the reverse strand, counting down.
TGCCGTACAAGCCGAAGCGTCGCACCAAGGCCGAGATCGCCAAGGAGGCCGGCCTCGAGCCGCTCGCCGATCAGCTTCTCACACAGCCCGAGAGCGATCCGAACGAGGCCGCGACGCCCTTCGTCAATGCCGAGAAGCAGGTCGCCGACGTCGCCGCGGCGCTCGACGGCGCGCGCGCGATCCTGGTCGAGCGCTTCGCCGAGGATGCCGACCTGATCGGCGCGCTGCGCGAGGAGATGTGGTCGAACGGCATCATGGCCTCGACCGTCCGCACCGGCAAGAAGACCGAAGGCGAGAAGTTCAAGGACTATTTCGATTTCTCCGAGCCGCTGCCGAAGCTGCCGTCGCACCGCATCCTGGCGCTGTTCCGCGGCGAGAAGGAAGAGATCCTCGACCTCGCCATCAAGCCGGAGGCGCAGGAGCCGGTCGTAGGCCAGCCCGGCCTCTACGAGCTCAAGATCATGAACCGCTTTGCGATCTCCAACCAGGGCCGCAAGGGCGACAAGTGGTTGACGGAGACGGTGCGCTGGGCCTGGCGCACCAAGATCCAGATCCATCTCAATATCGATTTGCGGCTGCGGCTGTGGACCGCGGCCGAGACCGAGGCAGTGCGCGTGTTCGCCTCGAATTTGCGCGACCTCTTGCTCGCGGCGCCGGCCGGCGCGCGCGCCACCATGGGGCTCGATCCCGGCTATCGTACCGGCGTCAAGGTCGCGGTGATCGATGCGACCGGCAAGGTGGTGGCGCACACGGCGATCTTCCCGCACGAGCCGCAGCGGCGCTGGGATGAGGCGCTCGCCATTCTCGGCAAGCTCGCGATCGAGCATGGCGTCGACCTGATCGCGATCGGCAACGGCACCGCCTCGCGCGAGACCGACAAGCTCGCCGCCGAGCTCGTGAAGCGGCTGCCCGAGCGCAAGATGACCAAGATCGTGGTCTCCGAAGCCGGCGCATCGGTCTACTCGGCCTCGGCCTTCGCCTCGAACGAATTGCCCGACCTCGACGTCACCATTCGCGGCGCGGTCTCGATCGCGCGGCGCCTGCAGGATCCCTTGGCCGAGCTGGTCAAGATCGATCCGAAGGCGATCGGCGTCGGCCAATACCAGCACGACCTCGGCGAGGCCAAGCTCGCCCGCTCGCTCGATGCCGTGGTGGAAGACTGCGTGAACGCGGTCGGCGTCGATGCCAATACCGCCTCGGTGCCGCTGCTCGCGCGGGTGTCGGGCATCGGCCAGGGACTGGCGCAAAGTATCGTGCAGCACCGCGATGCCAACGGCCCGTTCAAGTCGCGCAAGGCGCTGAAGGAGGTGCCGCGGCTCGGCCCGAAGGCGTTCGAGCAGTGCGCCGGCTTCCTGCGTATCAGCAATGGCGAGGATCCGCTCGATTCATCCGGCGTGCATCCGGAAGCCTATCCGGTAGTGCGCCGCATCCTCGAGGCGACCAAGAGTGACATCAAGGCGCTGATCGGCAATGCCGACGTGGTGCGGGGTCTCAAGCCGCAATCCTTCGTCGACGATACGTTCGGATTGCCGACCGTCACCGACATTCTGCGCGAGCTGGAAAAGCCCGGCCGCGACCCGCGTCCGGCGTTCAAGGCGGCGGTGTTCAAGGAGGGCGTCGAGGAGGTCAAGGACCTCAAGAAGGGCATGATCCTCGAGGGCACCGTGACCAACGTCGCCGCGTTCGGCGCGTTCGTCGATATCGGCGTGCACCAGGATGGGCTGGTGCACATCTCGGCGATGTCGCGGAATTTCATCAAGGACCCGCGCGAGGTGGTGAAGCCGGGCGACATCGTCAAGGTCAAGGTGCTGGACGTCGAGGTCGCGCGCAAGCGCATCGCGCTGACGCTGCGGCTTGACGACGAGATCGGGCCGAAGAAGGACAATGCGGCGCCGTCGCGCGATTTCTCGCGCGGCTCCGGCAAGATGACCTCGTCGGCTCCGCGCCGGCCGCAAGAGCAGTCCGGCGGCGGCGCGCTCGCCGACGCGCTGCGCCGCGCGGCCGAGAAGAACGGACGCGGCAAGCCGACCTGAGCCGCGGAAGAGGGCGGCGAGCCGAGTTCGCCGCCCTGTTCGAAATCGGCCACCTGACGCTTCTGGCTGAGTTGCCTAAGCTGTCCCCGTCATCCCCGCGCAAAGGCTTTGCCTTTGTCGCTGGAGGTGCGAGCTCTTGCGAGCCTCGAAGGATGCACGGCCCCATCTCTGGCCGATTCATCCTTCGAGGCCCGCTCCGCGGGCACCTCAGGATGACGGGGCCGAAGGGGGCCGTCCCGGCTACAACTCTCCGGCAGCAAACCTCGCCAGCGCATCCGCAACGCCCTTGCCGTAGGCCGGGTCGGCCTTGCTGCAATTCGCGACGTGCCGTTCCTGGATGTGCTTCGACGCGTTGCCGACCTGACGGGCGGTGTTGTCGAACAGGGCCTGCTTTTGCGCGGCATTCATCTTGCGGAACAGGTCGCCCGGCTGCTGCCAGTGGTCGTCATCCAGGCGATGATCCCAATGCGCGGCCGCGCCTGACAATTCGAATGGCGGCTCGTTCAGCTGCGGCTGGTCGGTCCACTCGCCATGGCTGTTCGGCCAGTAGGTCAGCGTGGCGCCCAGATTGCCGTCGGTGCGCATCGCGCCGTCGCGGTGATAGCTGTGGAATGGGCATTTCGGCGCGTTGACCGGAATCTGGTGGTGGTTGACGCCGAGTCGGTAGCGCTGCGCGTCGCCATAGGAGAACAGGCGCGCCTGCAGCATCTTGTCCGGCGAATAGCCGATGCCGGGCACGACATTCGCCGGCGTGAACGCCGCCTGCTCGACCTCGGCGAAGAAGTTCTCCGGATTGCGGTTGAGCTCGAAATACCCGACCTCGGTCAGCGGATAATCCGCCTTCGGCCACACCTTGGTCAGATCGAACGGATTGAACGGGAATGCCTTGGCCTGTGCATCCGTCATCACCTGGATGAACAGCGTCCAGCGCGGGAAGTCGCCGCGCTCGATGCTCTGGAACAGGTCGCGCTGGTGGCTCTCGCGGTCCTTGCCGACCAGCGCCTCAGCCTCGGCATCGGTCAGGTTCTGGACGCCCTGCCGGGTGCGGAAATGGAATTTCACCCAGACGCGCTCATTGTCGGCATTGATCATGCTGTAGGTGTGGCTGCCGAAGCCGTGCTGGTGACGGAAGCTTTTCGGGATGCCGCGCTCGCTCATGACGATGGTGACCTGGTGCAGCGCTTCCGGCAGCAGCGTCCAGAAATCCCAGTTCATGTCGGGGTCGCGCACCCCCGTGCGCGGATGCCGCTTGATGGCGTGGTTGAGGTCGATGAAGCGCAAGGGGTCGCGGAAGAAGAACACCGGCGTGTTGTTGCCGACCACGTCCCAATTGCCTTCATCGGTGTAGAATTTCAGCGCGAAGCCGCGAATGTCGCGCTCGGCGTCCGCCGCGCCGCGCTCGCCGGCGACCGTCGAGAACCGCGCGAACATCGGCGTCTGCTTGCCGATCTCCGAGAAGATGCTGGCCTTGGTGTAGCGCGTGATGTCGTGGGTGACGGTGAAGGTGCCGTGCGCGCCGGCGCCCTTGGCATGCATCCGCCGCTCCGGGATCACCTCGCGATGAAAATGCGCCAGCTTCTCGATCAGCCAGACATCCTGCAGCAATGCGGGTCCGCGTGGCCCCGCCGTCAGGATGTTCACATTATCGGCAACGGGGGCGCCGGAGGCGTGGGTCAGAAACGGTCTTTTGGTCTCGTCGCTCATCGAAAGCTCCTTGCTGAAGATCAGCACTTCGCCGTCTCGGCGCCCGAGGGGGGCCAGGCGAAAGGCGATTGCATCGCGGATGGATGACGGCCGGCGAGGAAGGGAGAGCCCGGTGATCGACAAATTGTGAAGCGGGTCTGCGATCCCTCGACGCCGTCGTTGTTCTCCGACAGCTGCAGGATTAAGAACCGCGGCCGATCGATTCAACGAGCGCTATCCGCCGATTCCAGCCAAATGTCCGTCGATCCCGGCCAACGCAATCGTGGCCGCCGGTCCGGGCAACTGCCGCTCGGCATGCCGGCACGCGAATTCTAAATCCGGTGTCAGAATCTGGCGCATTTGTCAGTTGAAGTCGGGCATCGGCTTGCGTCTTCTGATCATGCTCGCGTGCGGCGATACGAGTTCGCCGCGGTCCCAATCAGGGAGGGTTTCATGAAGAACAGGCTTCTCACGTGTCTCACGGCAGCGACGCTCGCTGTCAGCGTTGCGCTTGCACCCGCTGCCCTCGCCAGAGGCGGCGGTGGTGGTGGCGGACATGGCGGAGGTGGCTTCGGTGGCGGCCACGGTGCTGCCATGGGTGCCATGGGTGGCAGCATGCACGGTGGCGGCTTTGGCGGCGGCATGCATGGCGGTGGTTTCGGCGGCGGGATGCGTGGTGGCGGCGCGGCGTTCGCCGCCATGGGCGGCGGCGGCGGCCATTTCGCTGGCGGGCGCTTTGGTGGTCCACGCTTCGTCGGTGCACCGGCAATCGGCCCGCGGTTTGCCGGCGCCGGATTCCGCGGTTCGCGCTTCTTCCATCATGGCGGCTTCTTCCGCCACCACCGCTTCCATCGCTTCGCGTTCATCGGCGCGCCCTATCTCTACGCCGGCTATGACTACGGCTGCTACCGCAGGGTATGGACGGCCTACGGTCTGCAATGGGTCAATGTGTGCGGGGACTATTGGTGATCGCCCAACCAACCGCACCGTTGTCGCGGTCGTCGCCAGACGTTCCATCCTGCCCCGGAATGGGATAGTCTGGCGGCGATCGTCGCGGGGCGGCCGCTCGGAGAGTTTGAGAACTCGGAGAGTTCAACACAGCTCGGAGAGTTCAGGAATATGACCGGTGCTCACCGCCGCATTCTCGTCGTCGAGGACGATCCCGAAACCGCGGATCAGCTCGTCGAGGAGCTCACCACCAGCGGTTATGATGTGGATCTGGCGGCGAACGGCCGCGAGGCGCTGAGCCAGGGTGCGGCGCGCGACTATGCCGTGATCACCATCGATCGCATGCTGCCCGACATCGACGGCATCACGGTAATGCGTCAGATGCGCGACGGCGGCATTGCGGTGCCGTTCCTGATCATCAGCGCGCTCGGCGAAATCGACGACCGGGTGCGGGGCTTGCGCGCCGGCGGCGACGACTATCTGGTCAAGCCGTTCTCCTTCGTCGAACTGCTGGCGCGGCTGGAGGCACTTGGCCGCCGCAGCGAGACCGTTGCCAAGGAGACCATCCTGCGGGTCGGCGATCTCGCGATCGATCTGATTTCGCGCACGGCGAGCCGCCGCGGCCGCAGGATTCCGCTGCTGCCGAAGGAATTCCAGCTGCTCGAATACCTCGCGCGCAACGAAGGCCGCGTGGTGTCGCGCGCCATGCTGCTGCGGCATGTGTGGGACCTGCACTTCGATCCCTCGACCAACATCATCGACGTCTATGTCGGGCGTTTGCGCCGCAAGGTCGACGACCAGCAAGCCTACCCGCTGATCCACACGATCCGCGGCATCGGATACTGCCTCCGTGCTCCTGGCTAAGACCTTCAAGTCGTCGACGTTCCGCCTGGCGTTGATCGCCATCGGTGCCTTCGGCCTGATCGTTTCCGCGATCTTCGCCTATGTCTACTGGTCGACATTGTCCTATGTACGCGACAGGTCCGACCGCGCGATCATGACCGAGCAGGCGAGCCTGGCTGACGCCTATGCGCGGTCCGGCCGCGATGGCCTGACCGCGCTGATCGCGCAACGCGTCGCGGACAAGGGCTTCGCCGATCATGTGTATTTGTTGGTCGGTCCCGGATCGACGGTGCTGGCGGGTAATCTCAGGCAGTGGCCGGCGGGCGCCGCCGAGAAGGGATGGGCTGAATTTCGTGCCTCCCTGCCACAGCTCTCCCAGGGAACCTCCCTGCTGCGGGGTGTGACGGAAACCCTGTCAAACGGCGATCGGCTGCTGGTCGGCCACGACATCAGCGATCTCGACGGCTTCATGGCCCAGATCAGGGCCGCCGGCATTGCCGTCGTCGTGCTGATCATCGGGCTTGCGGCCGCTGCCAGCATCGGCGTCACGCGGCGAACGGTCGGCCGGATCGAGTCGATCAATGCGACCAGTCGTGCCATCATGCTCTCCGGCCTCGACCAGCGCATCCCGCTCCGCGGCAGCCATGATGAGTGGGATCGCGTCGCCGAGAATCTCAATCTGATGCTGGACCGGATCCAGACCCTGATGGGGGACGTCAAGCAGGTCAGCGAAAATATCGCCCACGACCTACGCACGCCGCTGACCCGGATGCGCGGCCGGCTCGAGAAAGCCTACCACGCCCCGCGGAGCGGGGAGGGCGATGCCGCGCTGATCGGCGACACCATCGCCGATCTCGACGCGGTGCTCGGGATGTTTGCGTCGATCACGCGGATTTCCGAGATCGAGACGCGAGCCCGCAAGGGTGCATTCCGCACCGTCAATCTCGTCGAGATCGCCGGCGAGGTGGTCGAACTCTACGACGCCGCCGCCGAACAGGTGACCACGCGCCTCGATCTTGCCGGCGATCAGGCCGTGCTGGTCACCGGCGACCGCGACCTGCTGTTCGATGCGATTGCTAATCTCGTCGACAACGCCATCAAGCACGGCCGCCCGGGTGGGCGGGTGACGGTGACCTGCGAGAACGACGAGGGCGGGCCGGTGATTTCAGTCGCCGATGATGGCCCCGGCATTCCCGCCGACCAGCACGACCGCGTCTTCAAGCGCTTCTATCGGCTCGAGCAGAGCCGCTACACGCCGGGCAACGGCCTCGGCCTCAGCCTGGTCGCGGCGGTCGCGAGCCTGCACGGCGCGCGGATCGAGTTGCGCGACAATGCGCCGGGGTTGCTGTGCAGGCTGGTTTTTCCGGCGGCGGAAACGTAGGGTGGGTTAGCGCTGTCGCGAGAATGCGGATGTATGTCCGCCGGCCGGGCAACAAACTTGGTGTCGTCCCGGGCAAGCGAAGCGCGACCCGGGACCCATAACCACCAATGCGAATTGCCTTGCGGCGCTGGGCCACAGCTCACTCCGACGATACAATCCTGTGGCTATGGGTCCCTGCCTTCGTAGGGACGACATCATTATTTGCGGCTCAAAACGTCGCCGCCATCTCCACAAGCCGGCGGTACGCCGACTCGCGGGCGGCGCGGATCGGCTCGGTGGGCCCGGTGGTTGGGCCGATTGGCACGAAGCGCACGTCGCTGATGCCGATGAAGCGCAGCGCCTCGCGCAGATAGGGTGTTGCCATGTCGATGCGGCCGCGGTTCATGCCGGTGACGAAGTCGCTGCCGCTTGCCAGGATCACGATCGTCGGGCGGTCCTTGAGCAGCGGCAGATAGCCCTGCGCCGGATCGAAGCGGAAGGCCAGCCCGGGTTGGATGATGACGTCGAGCCACTGCTTGAGCTTGTAGGGAATGCCGAAATTCCACAGCGGCGTCGAGATCAGCACGCGATCGGCCAGCGACAGCCGCAGCGCGAGGCGCTCGGCGATTGCGAAGGCGTCGTGCTGCGAATTGGTGAAGCTCTTGCTGCTGATCCGGGCGTATTTGGCCTCGAGCAGAGAGCCCTCGAATTCCGGCAGCGGCTCGCGCCAGAGGTTCATCGCGTCGATCTCCCAGTCCGGCCGCGCCTGACGGAAGCGATCGAGAAAGATGCGCGCCCCGGCCGCCGATTCCGAATCGGCGCGCGGTGAGCAATTGAGATGCAGCAGCTTCGGCACCGCGCCTCCCTAGCCGAGTGCCTTGATCACGGTGTCGGCGTTGGTCACGACGGAGACGTTCTGGAGCGCGAAATTGATCGCGGCGTTGTGCCAGTCGGCATTCATGGTCGAGCAGCAATCCTCCGGCACGATCATGAAATAGCCTTTGTCGGCGCCGGTGCGCGCGGTGTGCTCGACCGACATGTTGGTCCAGGCTCCGGTATTGATGATCATGTCGCGGCCGGTTGCCTTCAGGATGGTCTCGAGCCGGGTGCCTTCCCAGGCGCTCATCCGCATCTTCTCGACCACGAAGTCGCCCGGGCGCGGATCGAGTCCCGAGACTGGTGCCGCGCCCCAGCTGCCGCGCACCATCGCCTTGCTGTCGACCAACCCCTCGAACAGCGGCGCATTGAGCGTGACGCCGGGCGCGCCCGGCTCGACGACGAACCAGACATGGATGATGACGACGCCGCGCGCTCGCGCAGCCTCGGCCACGCGGCGCACATTCTCGACGACATGCTGCTGGCGGGCGTGTGCGGGCGCACCGGACTCGGCGAACGCTCCGCCGTCCATGATGACGTCGTTCTGCATGTCCTGGATGATCATCGCGCAGCGTTGCGGATCGAGCTGCATCTCACCGGCGGCGAGATTCGGCGCAGGCGTGGACGAAGCGGCACCCGCGCCGCCGCGCTTGCCGCTCATATAGGGCTCGTGGCGCGGGCCGACCTTGGTCGGGATCGCATAGACCGAATGGGTCGCGGTCAGATAGAGCGTGCGGAAGTCGGCGCCGCCCCAGGCGAGGTTGGCGACGAGCTCGGGCAGGCGGACCTTGCCGAGCAGGTCGGCGGCGGGCGAATAGACCCAGACGCCGCCGGGCGCGGTGACCCAGACATTGCCGCGCTGGTCGCATTTCATGCCGTCGGGCAGGCCGGGCTCGAGCTCGGAGCGGATGCCGGAGGCGAACACGCGCGGATTGGTAAGCGAGCCGTCGGCATTGACGTCGAAGGCGCGGATCAGCGCCTGCACGGTGTCGTTGACATAGAGGATGCGCTCGTCGGGCGAGAAGCACAGCCCGTTCGGCTGCTCGAACAAATAGCGGTCGACCAGCAGTTTCGGCGCGCCGCCGCCGGGCGGCACGCGGTAGACGCCCTGGAAGCCGAGCTGGCGCGGCCGTTCGACGCCATAGACCGGCATGCGGCCGTACCAGGGATCGGAGAAATAGATCGCGCCGGAGGAATGCACACAGACATCGTTCGGACTGTTGAGCTCCTGGTTCTCGTAATGCGAAGCCAGCACCTCGCGCCGCCCGTCGGGCCGCTCGCGGATCAGCGAAGACGTCGCGTGCTCGCAGACGATCAGATTGAGGTCCGCGTCATAGGTCATGCCGTTGCATTTGTTCGATGGCCGCCTGACCTCGACGACGCCGCGCCGCGCATCCCAGCGCCGGCGCACATCGCCCGGCATGTCGGAGAACAGCAGGAAATGATCGGCCGGATGCCAGATCGGTCCCTCCGTGAAATCGAAGCCGGTCCCGACCTGGCCGACCGGCGCGTAGGGATCGATCAGGTCTTCGAACTCGCTGCGCAGCGTGACATGCGTCATCGCCTCGATCCTCTACGCCGGGAACCAGTTGCGCTGCGGCAGGCTCTGCACGACAGGCCCGGGTACCTGGTCATGCAGGCGGCCGACCACCATGCCGCCCTCGATCTTGGCCGGGCGATCGTGCACAGGAAGCAGATAGCGGGAGCTCGAGAGCAGCTTCTTGATCGCTGCCTTCTCGGCGCGCTTGCTGGTGCCGTGGTTGCCCGTGGTGCGCGGCTCGGCGTCGTGGATCTCGTTAAAGGGATTCACGATCTGGTCGTTGAAATCATAGATCACGTCGCCGCAGATCGTCGCAATCCCGTCGGCGGTGTGGACATGGATGTTCATCGAGCCTTCGGTATGGGCGTTGGCAGCGTCGCAATAGACGCCCGGCATCAGCTCGACCGGGCCGGTGATTTCGAGGTCGAGAAAGCGCAGCGCGCTCTTGGTGTGCAGGCGGTCGATCAGGTGCTTGATGTCCGGCGCCGGATACTGAGGGTGCATCAGGCCCGAGACGGAGTATTCCAGCTCCTTGCGGTTCAGCACGACGGTCGTGTTCATCGGGAACAGGTCGTCCTTGCCGGCATGGTCGATGTGCAGGTGGGTGTGACAGACGAAGCGGACGTCGCCCATCCGCACGCCGTGGCGGGCGAGCTGGTTCTCGATCATGTTCTCGTGGAACTGGAGCCCGCGCATGCCGAGCGTCTCCATGATCTGGTTGGAGCGATAGCCGGTGTCGACCAGCACGGGATAGGGGCCGCCGAGGATCAGGAAGCCGAGCGTCAGCACGCGGCGGGTGCGGCCGCAATTGTGCCCGAGCACGAGGAAGCTCGATTCCAGCTCGATATCGCCATAGTCCAGAATCTTGATCTCTAGCGGCATCTGTCTCCCTCCCAATTCGTGTTCGTTGTTATGTTCGAGCCCGCGGTGCGGCTATGGTTCCAGCCGATAGACCCGTGTCGCCGTCGTGCTGAAGATCGCATCGCGCTGTTCGGGGCTGAGCCGTTCGGCCGCCGTCTTGAAAGCGGCGATGAGATCGCGATAGCTGGTCCACAGCTTCTCGATCGGAAAGTTCGAGCCGAACAGGCAGCGGTCGGCGCCGAAGATCGCGACGGTATCGGTCATCACGCCGGCGATATGCGCGGCATCGTTGCGATGGATGAAGGTGCCGAGCCCGGACAATTTCGACACCACGTTGGGGCATCGCGCGAGCCGCGTCATCCCAGTGCGCCAGGCGGCTCGGCCCTGCGGCGACAGGTCCTCCAGCATGCCGGCATGCTGGAGGATGAACGTTACATCAGGGCAGGCCTCCGCGAGGCCGGCCGCATCGGCCATCTGCGGTGCGAACACCTGCAGGTCAAAACTCCAGCCGTAGTCGGCGAGGTGGCCGACATTGCGCCGGATCACGGGATCGGTGCAGAGATCGGCACGGGCGGCGAAGCGATAGAGCGGATTTTCGTGCCAGTGCAGCTGCATGCGCACGCCGCGCACCAGCGGATAGCGCTTCAACCGATCGAGTTGCGGGCGGACGTCGGCGGCGGAGAAATCGGCATAGGCGACAAGGGCGTGCGGCCAACCGTGCGCGTCCGCGGTCTGCTGCACCCAGGCGGCCTCGTCCTCGAATTGGCCGTTCGGCCAGTTGGTCTGGACATAGACCGAGCGGGTGACGCCGGTGCCCTTGAGATCGTCGAGATATTCCTCGATCGGATAGTCGCGGCGGATCGGCTCATAGGGGCCGAAGATGCGCGGCTGCATCGGGCCGGACAGCCAGGCGAGATCGGCCTGCCGCCAGATGTGATGATGTCCGTCGACAACGCCAGTCACGCCGCTCTCCTTGTTCCAAGCGACAGCAGATGCGCGACGACAGCCGCGCTGGATCCGCCGTCCACGAGATCGTCGACAAAGCGCTGGATCGCGATCAGCGCCTTGGTTTGCGGCGTGAAGTCGGGCGAGGTTGCGAGCGGCGTCAGCCAGCTGACGCGCCAGGCGCGCCGCGACAGCTTTGCGACCGCATCGCGCAATGCCGCAGGGTCGCCGCGCTCGAGGCCGTCGGAGACGATCACGACCGCGGCCCCGCGGGCATATCCGCCGAACCGCGGCACGGCGAGGAAGGCTTGCAGCGCATCACCGATCCTTGTGCCGCCGTCCCAGTCGCTGACCAGGAAGGACGCCGCGTTCAGCGCCTGCTCGCGCCGCTTCAGCCGCAGCGCCGGCGTGACTCGGGTCAGTCTTGTGCCGAAGGTGAAGACCTCGACATTGCCGGCCGCCTGCACCAGCACATGCGCGAGCTTCATGTTCTCCTCGGTGCGCGCCTTCATCGAGCCGGAGACGTCGATCAGGAACAGGATCCTGCGCGGGCGCTGGCGGCGGCGCATCCGCCCGAGCCGCAGCACCTCGCCGTCATTGCGCACGCTGTCGCGCAGCGTGCGGCGCAGATCGGCGAACGGGCCAATGCGTGCACGGCGACGCCGGTGGCCGCGCCGTCGCGGCAGCCGCCGTGCCGCCTCGCGCGACAGTTTGCGCAGCGGATCGCTGGTTGTGGTCTGGGCAAAGCGGCGCTCGACCAATGCCTCGGCGCGCGCCGCGGCGAGGCCGGACTCATTGGCCTCGTCGGCGAGCGGTGGCTCGTCCTCGCCGCGGCCTTCCTCCTGCAGGCGAACGGTCTCCTCATCCTCGCCCTCGGCCTGCTCGATCGCCTCGGCGCCGCGGAAGTGGATGTCGAACAGCCGATCATAGGTCGCGCGGCGCTCCGGCGGCGGCGCCAGCGTCGCGAGCCCGGCCTGGCGGATGTGCTCCAGGCTGCGCGGACCGAGCAGCTCGATTGCCGCGAGGAAGCTCGTCGTCTGCTCCGGCGCAACCGAAAAGCCGTTGGCGCGCAGCAGCGCGACGAACGAGACAAATATCCGCGCGGCGCGCGGCAGTTGCAGGTCGTCGTTCACGCGGCCGCCTCCGCGATGATCGCATCGAGCCGCGGTGAAATGAAATGCAGATCCTCCTCGTCCTTCAACGCGACGCCGATCGAGCGCTTGAACGCGTCCGGCCAGCGCGCGCCGCCCTTGTTGAGCAGGGTCGCGGCCTCCGCCCAGTCGACCGCCTCGGCGATCCCGGGCGCCTTGCTCAGCGGCTCGCGGCGCAGCCGGCCGACGGCGGCGACCACCGCGCGGGCGGTGGCCTCGGCGACGCTGGAGGCGCGCATCATCACGATGCGCGCCTCGCGCTCGGCATTCGGATAATCGATCCAGTGATAGACGCAGCGCCGCCGCAGCGCCTCGTGCAGATCGCGCGTCCGGTTCGAGGTCAGCACCACGACGGGATGCTCGGCAGCGCGCACCGTGCCGCGCTCGGGGATCGAGATCTGGAAGTCGGAGAGGAATTCGAGCAGGAAGGCCTCGAACTCCTGATCGGCGCGGTCGATTTCGTCGATCAGCAGCACCGTCGCGTCGGGCGCGCGCAGCGCGGCCAGCATCGGACGCTCGATCAGGAAGGCGTCGCCGTAGATGTCGATGCTCTCCTCGCCGGCCTGCCGGATCGCCAGCATCTGGCGCGGGTAGTTCCACTCGTAGAGGGCCGCGGCGGCGTCGATGCCTTCATAGCATTGCAGGCGGATCAGCCTGCGGCCGAGCACGGCGGCGATCGCTTTCGCGGCCTCGGTCTTGCCGACACCCGGCGCGCCCTCGAGCAGCAGCGGCTTGCCCAGCGCCAGCGAGAGATAGGAGGCCGTCGCGATGCCGTCGTCGGCGAGGTAATAGGCCGCGCGCAGCGCCTTCTCCAGCGCCTCGGGGCTGTCGATGCCGACGATGTTGCTGCGGACCGGCATAGAGAAACCTCAGCGCCGTGGCTGCGGCCGCGCGCCGCCCTGCGCCTTGATGGCGCGCAACACCTTCTCCGGCGTGATCGGCAGATCGTCGATCCGCACCCCGACCGCGTTGAAGATCGCGTTGGCGACCGCAGGCAGCACGGGATTGGCGCACATCTCGCCCGGTCCCTTGGCGCCGAACGGGCCGTCGGGCGCCGGGCGCTCCAGCACTGCGATGTCGTGCGGGCAGATGTCGCCCGGACCCGGCATCAGATATTCGACGAAATCGCGCGGACCGTGCACCGGCTCCGGATAATAGGGCTCCGGCGTCTCGTAAAGCGCGTGGCTGACGCCCATCCAGGCGCCGCCGACCAGCTGCTGCTCGACCAGCCGCGGATTGAGCGCGCGGCCGAGCTCATAGGCGGAGTCCATCCGGACCATGTCGACCTCGCCGGTCTCGTCGTCGACCTCGACCTCGGCAACCAGGCAGGCATGCGCGTAGCATGTCGCAGGCGACATCTCGCCGGTCTCGGGGTCGACGTCGGACAGCGGCACCAGGAAGATGCCTCGGCCGGAGATCGTCTTGCCCTGCTTGAACTGCGCGGCGATCGCGACGTCCTTGGTGGAGATCGAGCGATGCGGCGCGCCCTTGACGTGGATGTTGCCGCGGCCGTCGGTCTCGAGATCGGCGGCATTCACTTCGAGCTCTTCGGCCGCGGCCTCCATCATCACACCGCGCGCCTCGCGCGCCGCCGCCATCACGGCGTTGCCGACGCGGTGCGTGCCGCGCGAGGCGAACGAGCCCATGCAGTGCGGGCCGGTGTCGGAGTCGGCAGTATCGACATAGACGTCCTCGACCGGCACGCCGAGCGTCTCGGCGCAGATCTGCCGCGTCACCGACTTCATGCCCTGGCCGAGGTCGATCGAGGACAGCGCGACCGTGAACTTGCCGCTGGGGTTGGAATGCACCAGCGCCTGGCTGGGATCGCCGCCGAGGTTCATGCCGATGGGATAATTGACCGACGCGATGCCGCGCCCACGATGCCGGGTCATGGTCAGCGCCTCCTGGTGCCGAAGACGGAAGAGAAGCGGGTGGCGCCATGCGACGGCGCGCTCGGCCGTGGCGGCGGAGGTGACGGTGGCGGCGAAGAGGGCGGCGGTGGCGGCGGCTCGCGGGTCGCGGCCGGCGCGCGGTCATACGTCGTGCGCTGCTGGGATGGTGAGGCCGGCGGTGCATGCGGCTCGCGCGGGGTCGGCGTCACGGCGGCTCGCGCGCCGCCACCATCCTTGCGCGACGACATCCGCTTGAAGTCTTCGCGGAGCGGCCACTTGGCCTTCTCCGCTGCGACCTGCACGCATTCGATCAGCGCGGTGTTCTTGGCCTCACGGCGGTGCGCCTTCATGTCGCCGTCGCGATACGCATTGAGGATCCGGAACTCCATCGGGTCCATGCCGACGAGATGGGCGAGCTTGTCCATCTGGCATTCGATGGCGAAATCCATCGCGGTGACGCCAAAGCCGCGCATCGCGGTCGCGGGCGTCCGGTTGGTGAAGACGCAGTAGACGTCGCCATGAACGTTCGGGATCGTGTAGGGGCCGGGCAGATGGGCGGCGCATTTCACCGCCGCATAGCTCGACAGCCGCGTATAGGCGCCGCTGTCGAAATAGGCGCGCACCTTGCGGGCGACAACGCGGCCGTCGCGCATCACGCCATCCTTGATGTAGATCCGCTCGGCGCCACGCGGCGGCCCGTATTGCATCTCCTCCTCGCGCTCGAACACGTAGCGCACCGGGCGACCGGTCAGCATCGCGCCGAGGATGCAGAGCGGTTCGGTCAGCGTATCGACCTTGCCGCCGAAGCCGCCGCCGACCGTGCCGCCGATGAAGTGGAAGGTGTTGGACGGCACGTCGAGGATCTTCGCGCAGGTGTCGACCGAGAAGAACAGCGCCTGCGTCGAGGTGTAGACGATGTAGCGGCCGTTGGTGTCGGGAGCTGCGATCGAGCCGTTGGTTTCGGTCGGCGCGTGCTCGATCGGCGACATCTGGTAGCGCTGTTCCAGCACATGGTCGGCCGTCGCGAGCGCGCGGTCGGCGTCGCCGAAGCGCAGCTGCTGGTGATCATAGGTCTCGTGATAGGTGAAGGTGTTCTTGGGATAGACCTCGTTGACCACGGGCGCGCCCGCCTTCAGCGCGTCCTCGACATCGAACACCGCCGGCAGCGGCTCATAGTCGATCTTGACCTTTGCGATGGCCTCATAGGCCTCGCGCGGGCTGTCGGCGACGATCGCGACGATGGGTTCGCCCTTGTAGCGCACCTTGTCGACCGCGAGCGAGGGCTCGTCGTCCTTGCCGAAATTGATCAGGCTGAGCAGCGTGTTCAGGTTGCGCGGCACGTCGGAGGCGCGGATCACGCGCCGGACCCCCTGCGACCGCTCGGCCTCCGAGGTGTCGATGCGGCGGAGTCTTGCATGGGGATGCGCGCTGCGCACCACCTTCAGATGCAGCATGCCCTGCAGCTTGTGGTCATCGAAATAGGGCGACGTGCCGGTGACATGGCCGAGCATATCCTGGCGCTGCGTGCCTTTGCCGATCTCCTTCAGATTGTCGTCGCGCTCGTCGGCGAAGATGTCCTTGCGCAATTCCAGCATGGCACTGTTCCCTTACGCACGCGCCCGGCCGCCGGAAGCGGCTGATAGCACGGCGTTGATGATCGGCTCGTAGCCGGTGCAGCGGCAGATGTTGCCGGAGATCGCCTCGACCACTTCGGCGCGGCTCGGCTGCGGATTGCGGTCGAGCAGCGCCTTCGCGGCCATCAGCATGCCCGGCGTGCAGTAGCCGCACTGCGCGGCGAAATTGTCGGCGAAGGCGCGCTGCAGCGGGTGCAGATTGGGGCCGTCCTTGACGCCGTCGAGCGTCTCGACCGATCGGCCGGCGACCGTTTCGGCGAGCGTCAGGCAGGAGAGATGCAGCTCGCCGTCGATCAGCACGCTGCAGGTGCCGCAGCCGCCCTGGCCGCAGCCGAACTTCGGCGTCATGTCGCCGATCAGTTCGCGGAGCGCGACCAGAAGGTTGGTGCCGCCGTCGACGAAGATCGCGACGTCACGGCCGTTATGCTGGAATTGAAGGGCAGTCTTGGCCATCACGATTTATTCCTGACCGGACAACAGACGACGTAGATGCACGCCGACGATCTCGCGGCGATACCAGGCGCTGGCGAGCGCATTGTCGCCGGGCGACGTTCCCTCGACCGCTGCCGTGGCGGCGGCGCTGATGGTGGAGGCGTCGAGCGCGCGGCCTTCCAGTGCGCGCTCGGCGGCGCGGGCGCGGATCGGGGTGGGCGCCATCGAGCCGAGCGCGATGCGGGCGCCGACGATGCGGCTGCCGTTGACCGGCAGGTGCGCCGCGAGCGTGATCACCGCGCCGCCCTTGGGCTTGATCCGCGCGATCTTGCGGTAGCGGAAGGCCTCAGTGCTGCCGGGCCTGGCAAACGAAATCGCCAGCACCAGCGATCCGGCCTGCCGGTCGCGCGATTGCAGGAACTCCTCGATCGGGATCTCGCGTCCGCCGAGGCCGCCCTGGACGGACACGGTGGCATCAAGCGCGAGCATCGCGACCGTGAAGTCGCCATACGGCACCGGCGCGAACAGGTTGCCGCCGACGGTGCCCATGTTGCGCACCGCCGGTCCGCCGATCGAGCGCGCCGGGGCGTGCAGGAAGGCGAGGTCGCGTTCGGCCAGGATGCGAGCGAAGGTGACGCCGGCGCCGAGCGTGATGCGCGAGCCCGTGGCGTCGATCCGTGTCATCGCATGGTCGCTGGCGCGCACGATGGTCGAGATCGAGATGTCGCCCTCGTTCAGCGCTCGCATCACCAACGTGCCGCCGCCGAGATAGCGGGCGCTGCGATCCGAGGACAGCGCCGCCGCGGCGTCATGGGTGCTGGTGAAGGTCTTCACCGTGACTGGCATGATGGTGCTCTCCGCTTACGCGGCCTCCTTCAGATGCTGGCGGATGGCGTCGAAGCCGGCCTGGTAGATGTCTTCCGAAACCATCCGCGTGATGCGCTCGCTGTCCTCGGTTCGCGTCGTGAAGCGCGACTCCCAGTGCCAGAAGGTGCGGTCGCCGTCGGTGACCGGCAGCAGGCGGACATGCGCCACGTAGTTGAACATCGGGATCGGCGTATCGAGCAGGCAGTAGCTGAACGATTGCTCAAGATCGGACAGCGCCAGCAATTGCTCGCGCAGCTCGGCGCCGTCCTTCAGCTTGAAGCGCCTGACGCAGCCGATCTTGTCGGACGGCTGTGCGCGCTCGATGCCGCTGGTTGCGACCGCTGGATGCCAGCGGTCATGGCCGTTGAAATCGCGCAGCACGGCCCACACCGCGTCGGTCGGTGCATCCAGGATCGTGCTCTTGACGATATGCGACACGGCCTATCCCCCGAACGCCCGCTTTAGCGCGTCGAAGCCGCCCTGGAACACGCCGCCGCCGATATTGTTGACGAGCTCCGCCTCGCGTTCCGGCGCGCAGTCGAATTCGGCGGTCCATTCCAGGAAGGTCTGGTCGCCGTCGGTGACTGGCGTGAGCCGCAGCGTCGCGACGTAGTTCTCGACGCCCATCGGCGATTCCAGGATCGAATAGGTGCAGAACATGTCGTAGTCGGACAGCCCGAGCAGCTTCTCGCGGATGCGATCGCCGTTGCGCAGCCGGAAATCCCTGACGCAGCCGATCTTGTCGGAGGGCTCGCCGCCCTCGATCCGGCTTTCGGCGATCGCGGGATGCCAGTTCGGCAGCCCGTTGAAATCGCGGACGCGGGCCCAGACCCGGTCGTTGCGGGCGTTGACGACGGTGGAAACGTAAACCCGTGCCATGGCGTCAGCTCAGTCCTTCTTGCGCGGCGTGCGCTCAGGTCGCGCCGGCTCGCCGCCGCCCTCGGGCGCCGCCGGCTTGGCCTCGCCGCCGCTCTTGCGCGCGGAGTCCTTGATGCCTTGCATGTCTCGGGCTTCGCGGATCAGGCCGGGCATCTTGGCGAGGCTGCCGCCCTCGACGCCTATATCCGAGAGGATTGAGTCGATCAGCGGCGCCTGCACGCGGTAGCGCAGCGCGGAGTCGATCACTTCGTCGGTGGCGCTGCGTCCGGTGCCGTTGCCATGCCCGTTGCCGTTGAGGCCGTCGACCTGGAGGATGCGGATGCCCTCGATCTTCTCCATCGGCTTGACGCTTTCGCGCACGATGCCCTCGATCCGGTCGAGCAGCTTGCGGCGGAACAACGAGTAGCGCGCCTGATCGGTCAGCACGTTCTCGGCCTCGTTAAGCAGACGCTGCGCCTCGGCCTCGACCGTGGCCCGGACCCGTTCGGCCCCGGCTGCGATCCTGGTTTCCTCGGCCTGCTTTTCGGCGAGCAGCACCTCGACGGTCTTGCGCCGCTTTGCGATCTCGCTTTCGCGCGCGGTGACGACGCGTTCGGCCGCTTCGGTGGCGTGGATCCGGGCGTCCTCGGCCGCGGCTCGTGCCGCCGATTCTTCCAGTGATTTCTGATGCAGCGCGATGGCCTTTTCCATCAGCGCGGTCTCGACATCCTTCTCGCGGTTGACCTCGAGCTTGCGCAGCTCGCGCTCGCGGCCGATGCGGGCCTCGTCGAGGCCACGGTCGGAGGCGATGCGGGCGCGTTCGACCTCCTCGCGGGCGACGATCTCGGCCTCCTGCAGCGACTGGTTGCGAGCGACCTCGAGCTGTTCGATCGCACGGCGCCGCTCGATCCGGGCCGCCTCCAGCGCCTGCTCGCGGGAGACGTCGGTGGTGTCGATGTCCTTGCGCGCCACAATTTCGGCCTGCCGGACCTGCCGGTCGGCATCGATCCGCTCGGAGCGTTTGGCGGCGAGCGCGATCACGCGCTCCTCGTCGGCGAGCTCGATCGCCTTCTTCTGGTCGATGTTGAGCACTTCGCGGGTCCTGGAGGAGGCGATCCGCTCACTCTCCAGCGTCAGCTCGACATCGATGCGCTGCCGTTCGATGGCGTCACGGCGCTTCAGCTCGGCGGCCTCGATCGCCTCGGTGCGCGCGATCTCGAGCCCGCGGGTTTCGCGCTCGGCGCGGATGCGCTGCGCGGCGACCGACTTCTCCTGCGAGATCCGCGCCGCCTCGATCGCCTCGCGGGAGGCGATATCGGCTTCCTCGATCGCGCGGGTGCGCGCGATCTCAAGCGCCCGGACGTGCTCTTCCTGGGCGATCCGCGACGCTTCGGTGGCTTCGCGGGCACTGATCCCGGCAATCTCGACCGCCTGGTTGCGCTCGATTTCGAGCTTGCGCGTGGTGTGGTCGGCGGCGATGCGCTCGGCGGCCAGCATCTTCTCGCGCGCGATGCGGGCGGCCTCGACCGCCTTCTGCGCCTCGATCTCGGCTTCCTGGATGGTGCGGACCTGCTGGATCTCCAGCGCGCGGGTGCGCTCGTCCGAGGAGATGCGCTCGACATTGACCGTCATGGTCTGGGCGATCCGCGCCTTCTCGGTGGCCTCGCGGGCGGCGATCTCGGCCTCGTCGACCGCGCGGGTGCGCTCGATCTCGCGGCGCCGGGTCTCCTCCTCATTGGCGATGCGGGCATCGGTGACGACGCGGTCCTGCTGGATCCGGGCCTTCTCGATCGCCTCGCGAGCGGCGATCTCGGCTTCCTCGACGGTGCGCATCCGCTCGATCTCGCGCTGGCGCACCTCGCGCTCGGAGGCGATGCGGGTGGTGTCGACCGAGCGCTGGTTGGCGATCCGGACTTTCTCGATCTCCTCGCGGGCCAGCAGCTCCTTCTCTTCGACCGCCCGTGTCCGCTCGATCTCCTTGTGCCGGGTCTCGCGCTCCGAGGCGATCCGGGCTTCGGTGATCGCCTGCTCGTTGGCGATCCGCGCTTTCTCGATGGCTTCGCGCGCCGCAATCTGGGCCTGCTCCGACTCAGTCTCACGCAGCGCGCGCTCGCGGGCCACTTCAGTGCGCTGCAAGGCGCGGCGCATCTCGATGTCGCGTTCCTGCTCGAGGCGGGCGGTCTCGCTTTCGCGCTCGATCTCCAGCGCCTGCCGCTCGGCCTCGAGATTGCGGGAGCGGATCTTGATCATCGAGTCCTGCTCGATGTCGTTGCGCAGCTTGCGCTTGGCCTCGATGTCCTCCATCAGGCGGGTCAAGCCTTCGGCGTCGAAGCGGTTCGAGGGGTTGAAATATTCGAGGTCGGTCTGGTCGAGATCGGTGATCGCGACCGACTCCAGCTCGAGGCCGTTCTGCGCCAGCGCTTCGGCGGCATTGGCCTTGACGCGCGCGACATAGTCGCCGCGCTGCTCGTGCATCTGCTCCATCGTCATCTCGGAGGCGACGGAGCGGATCGCGGAGATGAATTTGCCGGAGAGCAGGGTGTGGAGCTGCTCGGGCTCCATGGTGCGGCGGCCGAGCGTGGCGGCAGCGATCGAGACCGCTTCGCGGGTCGGCTGAACCCGGACGTAGAAATCGGCCTCGATGTCGACGCGCATCCGGTCGCGGGTGATCACCGCGTCCTGCCTGGAGCGCACGATCCCCATCGGCAGCACGTTCATGTTGACCGGCGTGTAGTCGTGGATGAAGGGCAGCACGAAGGCGCCGCCATTGATCACCACGCGCTCGCCGAGGAAACCGGTGCGGACGAAGGAGACCTCCTTCGACGAGCGGTGATACAGCCAGTTCACGACATAGACGATGATGACGATCGCGACGATTGCGACGATGAGCCAGAGGATCAATTCACCGACCAGCATCCCCGACATCTCTTCCTCCCTTGGTCACGGCGGCTAGCGCGCGCCGATCGCCTTGAATTTGCGAACCTGATCCGTGAGCGCCCGCTCGACCGGCAGGCGTTCCATGGAGGAAGCGCCGTAGAAGCCGTGGCAGTTGCGGGTCTTCTTCATAATGAAGTCGGCATCGGCGGGGTCCGCGATCGGACCGCCATGCGCGAGCACGATGATGTTCGAATTGACGCTGAGCGCGGCCTCGGCCCAGGCCTCGATGCGGGCGGGGCAGTCGGCAAGCTTCGGCGCGGTCTGCGCGCCGATCGTGCCGCCGGTGGTCAGGCCCATGTGGCAGACGATGATGTCGGCGCCGGCGATCGCCATCGCGGCGGCCTCTTGCTCGCTGAACACATAGGGCGTGGTCAGCATGTTCTTCTCATGCGCCTTCGCGATCATGTCGATCTCGAGCGCATAGGACATTCCGGTCTCTTCGAGGTTGGCGCGGAAGATGCCGTCGATCAGGCCGACGGTCGGGAAGTTCTGCACGCCGGCAAAGCCAAGCGCCTTGAGCTGGTCGAGGAACACATCCATGTCGCGGAACGGATCGGTGCCGTTGACGCCGGCGAGCACCGGCGTCTTGGTCACGACCGGCAGCACCTCGCCGGCCATCTCGACGACGATCGCATTGGCATCGCCATAGGGCATCAGTCCGGCGAGCGAGCCGCGGCCGGCCATGCGGTAGCGGCCGGAGTTGTAGATCACGATCAGGTCGACGCCGCCGGCCTCCTCGCATTTCGCCGACAGTCCCGTGCCGGCGCCGCCGCCGACGATCGGCTCGCCGCGTGCGATCATGGCGTGAAACTTCTTCAACAGCGCCGTGCGTTCAAACCTGGCCATGGGTCACCTCGCCACTCTCCGCCGACCACCGGCGCGTCCGAGCAAGGGGCGGAACGCGCTGACGATGGCGGCGGTGAACTCGGGATCGTTGATGTTGCGTTTGATGCGGATGATCTGCCGGTTGCCGGTCTGGCGCACGGTGCGCTCCAGCGCGCGGAACAACGCTGCATCGGCCTCCGGGTCCCAGAACGGCTGGCCTGGTGCATCGAGCGCGGAGACGCCGCCCTCGGCCAGGAAGAAGCGCACCGGCCCGTCCATCTGGTTGAGCCGTTCGCCGATCCAGCGGCCCATGCGCTCGTTCTCTTCCGGCGTGGTACGCATCAACGTGACCTGCGGATTGTGGATGTGGAACTTGCGCTGCCGATAGCGCTCCGGGATCGTGTCGGGTGCGCCGAAGTTCACCATGTCCAGCGCGCCGACCGAGCCGACATAGGGCACGCGGCTGCGGATGATGGCGCCGAAGCGGTCCTCGGTCGCCGGGAACACGCCGCCCATCAGGAGGTCGCAGACCTCGGTCGTGGTGAGGTCGATCACGCCGGCGAGTTGGCCGGACTCGACGAGCTTCTCCATCGAGCGGCCGCCGACGCCGGTGGCGTGGAAGACGAGGCACTCGAAATCCTCGCGCAGGTCGGCTGCGATCTTCTGCACGGCCGGCGTGGTGACGCCGAACATGGTGATGCCGATCGCCGGAAGGTTCGCGCCTGCATCGCGCTGCTTGCCGGCCTGCTCATCGAGCCGCGCCTTGACCATGCCGACCAGCGCATGGGCGCCGTTGCCGAGCACCGTGCGCGAAATCGAATTGAGCCCCTGCACGTCGGTCACCGAATACATCATGGTGATGTCGGCGGGACCGACATAGGGACCGACGTCGCCGGACGCGACCGAGGAGATGATCAGCTTCGGCACGCCGACTGGCAGCGCGCGCATGCCCGGCGCGACCAGGGACGCGCCGCCGGAGCCGCCGGCGGAGATGATCCCGGCGATATTGCCCTGG
The DNA here is from genome assembly GCF_020194035.1 of Bradyrhizobium sp. BRP56. Classification (NCBI taxonomy): domain Bacteria; kingdom Pseudomonadati; phylum Pseudomonadota; class Alphaproteobacteria; order Hyphomicrobiales; family Nitrobacteraceae; genus Bradyrhizobium; species Bradyrhizobium sp. BRP56. The sequence continues at coordinate 183,883 of NZ_JADYVV010000001.1, read as the reverse complement.
CGACGCAGCCATCGCTCGAACGCCTCCGCCATCGCCGTCACCGAGGCGCCGCGATCGGCGCCGAACACGCCCGAACCGCCGCGGCCGTGGTTGAGTGCGATCTCCTGCGCGGTGACGTCGCAGCTCGCAGCTTTACCGCTGGTGGAGACGTCGACCAGTCGCGTGCGCAGGCCGCTGCCGGCGATGATATCGCGGATGAAGCGCAGCTCGGCACCCTTCGTGTCCAGCGTGCCGACGATGAGGACGACCGGTGGCCCGGACGTTCGGGAGGTCGTCGGTTCGCGTCGCTGCCGGGTTGCCTCCTCGAGCCGAGTGACCCCGGTGGACTGCGTCCGTGCGGCGGCCTCGATGCGGGCGATCGGCACCGGCTGCGACCAGCGGGTCGGCAGCACGGGATTGGAGACGTAGATGCGGGTCGGCCCCTTGTGTTCCGGCTGCGGGGCACCGGCCGCTTCGGCCTTCGCCGGTGCTGGCTCGGCGTCGGTCTCGTCGGCGCCATGGGTGCCGACGCCGAGCAACCGCTGCTGCAGCTCGCGGTCGGTTGCAAGGCGGGCGGAATCGATGATCCGGTTGATCCGGCCATTGACCATGATGGCGACGTTGCGCGACACCGCCGTCGCCACACCGATGTTCTGCTCGATGACCAGCACGGAGATGTCGCCCTCATCGCCGAGCCGCAGCAGCATGTCCTCGACCTGGGCGACGATCACGGGCGCAAGGCCTTCGGTCGGCTCGTCCATGATCAAGAGATGCGGATTGGTCAGCAGCGCACGCGCGATCGCGAGCATCTGCTGCTCGCCGCCGGACAGCTGGTTGCCGCCGTTGGTCTTGCGCTCGGCGAGGCGCGGGAAGGTGTCGTAGATTCGCTCGATGGTCCAGGCGCCGCGCCGCAGGCCGCCGGCAAGCGCAAGGTGCTCGTCGACGGTCAGCGACCGCCACAGGCGGCGGCCCTGCGGAACATAGCCGACGCCGAGCCGGGCGATCCGCGCCGGATTGAGCCGCGTGACCTCCTCGCCGCGGATCCGGATCGAGCCGCCGCTGGCACGCACGAGGCCCATGATGGCCTTGCACAGCGTGGTCTTGCCCATGCCGTTGCGGCCGACTACCGAGAACACGCCGGACTCGAGCGTGAGATCGACGCCCTGCAGCGCATGCGAATGGCCGTAATAGACGTCGAGGCCCTTCACCTCGAGCGCGGGCATTGCGCGGCGGTCATTCATGGCCGCCTCCGAGATAAAGGTCCTGCACCTCGGGATCGGATTCGATCTCGCGCGGCAGGCCTTCCTTGAAGATGCGGCCGTTGTGCATCATCGTGACGCTCTCGACCACGCGCAGCGCGACGTCCATGTCGTGCTCGATGATGATGTAGCCGATATGCGCCGGCAGCGAGGTCAGGATCTCGATCAGCTCGCGCCGCTCGGTAGGCGACAGCCCCGCCGCCGGCTCGTCGAACAGGATGAAGCGCGGCGCGCCGGCGAGCGCCAGCGCGATCTCGAGCTGGCGCTGCTGGCCATGCGCGAGCTCGGCGACGCGCTGGTCCTTCACGTTCGCGAGGTGCACCGCCTGGACCAGCGTTTCGGTCGCGTGCATCAACGCATCGTTCTGCCCCGGGCGCAGGAACGAGAACCGGCCGCGCGAGACGCCGCGGCAGGCGAGGTAGACGTTGTCCTGCACCGTCAGGCCGGGGAACAGCGCCGAGATCTGATAGGTGCGGCGCAGGCCCCGGCGGATCCGCTCATAGGGCGGGAATTGCGTGATGTCCTCGCCGAAGAAGCGGATCGTGCCGGAGGAGGGCGGAAAGTCGCCGGTGATGCAGTTGAACAGCGTCGTCTTGCCGGCGCCGTTCGAGCCGAGCACCGCGCGCCTTTCGCCAGGCCGCACGGTGATGGTGACGTCGGTCAGCGCGGCCAGCGCGCCGAACAGCCTTGTCACGCCGCGCAGTTCGAGCGCCGCGCCGGCACCAACCACGGACAGCCGCTGCGCGACGCTATCCATGGCGGCCTCCGCCTGAACGTTGCGACGAGGATGCATTGCGGCGCCGCCAGCGTTCCCACAGGCCGATCACGCCGTCGGACGACCAGAACACGATGGCGAGGAAGCCGAGCCCGATCAGCAGCCGGAAGCGGTTGCCGTCGAGCCCCAACTTGATCAGCACGTCGAGCGCGAAGGTCCGCAGCAGCACGAAGATCAGCGCGCCGATGAAGGGTCCGATCGGCCGCGTGATGCCGCCGACCACGGCGATGATCAGGACGTCGATGCAGGCGCCGACGCTGACCGAGCCGGGCGAGATCTGCCGGTAGTTCCAGACCTGCAGCACGCCGCCGAGCGCGGCGATGAAGGCGGCGAAGGCGTAGGCCGCGATGCGGTGCGCATTGGGGTTGAAGCCGAGCGCCGCCATGCGGCGGGAATTGTCGCGGACGCCCTGCAGCGCGAGGCCGAACGGCGCGCGCGAGACATACTGGACGGCGAAGTAGCAGATCGCGGCGACGCCGAGCGTGACATAGTAGAAGGCGATATCGGCGCGCCAGTCGACGCCCCAGAACTGCGGCGTCGCGACGGTGTTGATGCCGGTGTGGCCGTTGAAGATCGCCCAATTCTGGTTGGTGAAGTAGTAGAACGCGGCGCCGATCGCCAGCGTGATCATGATGGTGTAGATGCCCTCGGTGCGCACCGCGAGCGCGCCGCCGAGCGTGCCGAACAGCGTCGCCAGCGCCAGCGCCATCGGGGTTGCCAGCCACCACGGCCAGCCGAGGCTGATATTGGCGTTGCCGCTGATGCCGAACACCGCGACCATGTAGCCGGCGAAGCCCGCGATGGTGAGCTGCATCAGGCTGACCATGCCGCCATAGCCGGCGAGGAACATCAGGCTGAGCGCGATGATGCCGAGGATCAGCGTGGTGGCGAATATCTCGATCAGGAAGAAGCCGTTGGCGATCAGCGGCATGATCACGAGGATCAGCGCGACCAGCCAGGCCGCCGGGTTCTGGAATTCCGGCCAGGTACGGATGAAGGCGCGGCGGGTCGCATCGGCGGATGGATCGGGGCGGAACTGGATGCTCTGGAGCAGCGACATCTGTCATCGCCTCGCGAGCAGGCCCTGCGGCCGCAGCGCCAGCACCAGCACCATGATCAGGAAGGTGACGACGATGGCGTAGGTCGGGATGTAGACCGAGCCGAGTTGCTCGGCGAGGCCGATGATGACGGCGCCGAGCGCCGCTCCCGGGATCGAGCCCATGCCGCCGACGATCACGACGACGAGCGAGGCGAGCAGGAACCGCGTATCCTCGCCCGGCGACAGCGACTGGAAGGTGCCGCCGACCACGCCGGCAATGCCGGCAAGGCCCGCGCCGAGCGCGAACACCAGCACGAACACCAGCTGGATCCGTACGCCGGTCGCGGCCAGGATGTCGCGGTCGTCGACGCCGGCACGCACGATCATGCCGATCCGCGTACGGTTGAGCGCCAGCCACATCGCGATTCCGATCACGACTGAGGCGGCGAAGATCACCAGCCGCACCAGCGGGTATTGCAGATAGACCGGTTCGCCCGATGATTTGATCGCGGTGAGCAGCGGCAGCTGGATCGGGCCGATCAGCCAGCTCGGGGTCTGGATCTGGTAGAAGTCGCCGCCGAACACCCAGAGCATCAGATCGGCGAACACGATCGAGAGCCCGATCGTCACCATGGTCTGCCTGAGGTCCTGACCCTCCATGCGTCGGAACACGACGAGCTGCAGGATCACGCCGACCAGCGCCACCGCGATGAAGGCGATGATGAAGCTGAGGAGCCACGACCCGGTCCAGCTGCTGATCGCGTAGCCGACATAGCCGCCGAACAGATAGAGCGAGCCGTGCGCGAGGTTGACATTGCGCATCAGGCCGAAGATCAGCGTGAAGCCGCTGGCCACCAGGAAGTAGAGCCCGCCGAGCGTGATGCCGTTCAGCACCGCGTTGAGGAACACGCGCTTGCGGCCGATCGCGGCCTCCAGCCCCGGCGGCCAGATCGCGAACACCAGCCACGCGAGCACCGCGACCGCGATGATCACAATCAGCGCCCAGGCCGGATGGCGTTCGATGAACCTGGCCATCTCCGTCGCGTTCCCTCACTGGTCGCGACCGTCTGCCGGGCCGCGTGTCCAGTATCCTACCGAGGGCGTAAGCTCAGGATTTGATCGACAGTATCTTTTATCGTGCGCTCCGGAACTCCTTCACGGCCGCAACACCTTGGCGGCGCGGCGATAGTCGGTCGGGGCCATGCCGACATTGGCGGCGAAGAAGCGGGTGAAGCCGCTCTGCGAGGAGAAGCCGAGGTCGAAGCCGATATCGGCGATCGGCGTCTCGGTCGCCACCAGCGCATCGAGCGCCTGCTCCATGATCAGCGTGTTCATGTAGAGGTGAGGGGTGACGCCGGTCTGGGTGCGGAACAGCCGGTAGAAATGCGGCCGCGACAGCCCGGCCTCGCGCGCGATCGCATCGAGCTCGATCTCGGCGCCGGGGCTTTCCGACATCAGCTTGATCGATTTGCGCACCCTGAAATCGGTCACCGCGGCCGCCGCGCGCGCATCCTGCGCGGCCTGCCAGCTCTCCTCGTAGCAGGAGTCGATCAGCTGCCGGAGTTCGCAATCGAGGCTGCGCAGCGACGGCGCGCCGCACACTAGTGCTGCGGTGCGGCGGATCAGCCGGTCGAGCGCTTCGGTGCGCGGAAAGAAGGTGCGGCCGAACCGCAGGCCCTGTGCCGTCGCGGGCTGCGGTGCGAACCATTCGGCGTTGACATAGAGCACGAAGAAGATCGCGCCGTGGTCCATGTCGGTCGGCAGAAAGTTGTGCGGTTCCCACGGGTTGACGGCGACGACGGTGTCGTCCTTGAGCAGCAGCCGCTGCTCCGAGACGTCGATCTGCGCCGGCGTTCCGCCGACATGAAAGATCAGATGCCCCTCGCGGTGCGCATGCACGTTGAAGGGACGGTTCAACTGATAGACCGTCGCGCGACCGAACCGGCCGTGGAAGACGGCAAGCGCCCTGCTCATGCCTCCCCTCCCGCGGGATGTTCTTGTCTTTTCGACAAGGGTTCATCATCCGCCCGCGGAAAGCAAGGGCGAGCAGGGCTCTTGATGCAACCGCGCACCATGCCGCGGCCGTTCAGCCTGCACTGCAACAAATACGTCAGTACTTCTTGCACTCCGGGACCGTGCGGCTCGGCAGGCCGATCTTGGCGAACACCGCCGGATCGTAGCCCAGCGTCTGGTTGACGTTCGGGATCACCTTGACGACCTTGCTGAACAGCGCGCCCTTGCCGTCATCGACCACCTCGGTGACAAAATTGGTGCCGATCGCCTGGCGGTTGGAGTCGAGCTTGATCTTGCCGTTCGGCGCGTCGATCTCGATCTTCGCCAGCGCATCCTTGAGCTTGGCCTGGTTGTTGGAGAGATCGCCATTGACCTGGCGCAGCGCCAGGATCAGCGCCATCGTCGAGCCGTAATAGTTGGTCGCGAGCAGCGACGGGCTCGGGAAGCGTTTGGCCGGCGGGAAGGCATCCTGATAGGCCTTGACGAATTTCTGCCAGCCCGGATCCTCCCAGGTATCGGCTTGGCCGCTCGCGGCGATGGTGCCGATCAGAGCGTTCTTGGCGTTGCCCTTCGACGACAGGATGGTCTGGTCGATCATGATCGAGCCGCCCATCAGGTGCGCCTTGCCGCCGGCCTGCTGATACTGGTTGAGGAAGTTGACGGCATCGGCGCCGCCGAGGCCGAGATAGATCGCGTCGACGTCGTCAGGCAGCGCGGCGATCACGGAGGCAAAGTCCTTGGTGCCGAGCGGCACCCATTGCCGGTTGGTGACCTGGCCGCCGGCGCCGCAGAACTCGAGCACCAGGCCAAATACCTGGGTGTAGATGAAGGAGTAGTCCTCGCCGACGGTCGCGATCTTGCGATAGCCCTTGGTCTCATAGGCGTATTTGCCGAGGCCGACCTGCCACTGCGCGCCGTCCATGTTGTAGCGGAAGAAGTTCGGCGCCGGATCGACATAGGTCGTCTCCTGCGCGCCGGAGGCGGCGTTGACGAAGGTCAGCTCCGGATGGGTCTTGGCGAAGTTCTTGACCGCGATGCCTTCGTCGCCGGACAGCGGCGACAGCAGGATCTGCACCTTGTCCTGCTCGATCAGCTTGCGCACCGCGCGCACCGCGGAGTCGGGCGTCGCGTCGGTCGAGGCGACGACGAATTCGAGCTCCTTGTCGCCGATCTTCTTGCCGAGCACGTTGAGCGCCGTCTGGAAGCCGCGCATGCCGTCCTCGCCGAGCACCGTGTAGGTGCCCTCGAGCGTCGCGGTGACGCCGACCTTGATCTTCTCCTGAGCGAACGCCGTGCCCGAAAGCAACAGGCTGCTCAACGCAATCAATCCCAAACTGCCTTTCAACATCGCGCTCCTCCCTCTGTGTTGTCGCCGGCGTCCACTTGGCGTGCGAAGGCTGATGGGCGTCCGGTTGTTGCCGGCAAAGCTAGCCGAAGGCGGGCGCGGCGCGGATGTCGTCGGCGCCAATTGGCTTAACGGGCAGTCTCATTTTGATTGTTGCGCCGCAGCGCGGCTCGCGGCGCAATGCCGCGGAGCTTGTTCGGTGTCATCAGCGGGCAAGCTGGTGACCAGTATTCCAGAACGGTCCTGCTTGAGCCGCGAGGTCACGGCGCACTGGATGCCCGCATGTGCGGGCATGACACCGGAGAGAATGCCGTCCATGGCTCTCTCCGCACGTCGTCCCGGCGAAAGCCGGGACCCATACGCCGCGGCGGGTGTCGTGAACGGGACTCGTCGTTCCACGTCGTTCAACAATCACGCTCGGTGGTTATGGGTCCCGGCCTTCGCCGGGACGACACCGAATGTGTTGCGCGGCTGGTAAGTCATGCTTTTGTGTTCTCGCGACATGATCTGTCCGAGCTTTGCTCTTCGTTCCGCCCTCGCTCTTGAAGAGGGCGCAGGGAAACCCGGATACCGATCGCACCCCATGGGTCCCGTGCAAATGGAAAGCGCGGGATGTAAGACCACAGATGTAATCGGAAACATCCGGCTTTCTCCGCGCGCGCTCCCCCCGGCGAGACGGGCTTGGTTGTCGCCGCTGCCGCGAAGATGCTTCGCATCTCACGGGGGGACACCTGCCACTAAGCGTCAAGCCTGCACGACTTCGCCATTCGCCTTGCGCGCTCTCGTCAATTTCACGCTCGGCGTCCACCGCATCTCACACCGCGTCCGTGACGATTGCGAAGCGCCCCTCGCGACGCGCGTGGCGGATTGCTCGCAAGATGTGGCTGCCGGAACCGATGGTGGCGCGCATCGGAGATTCCGATAATTGGGACGAACGTCGAAGTTCCCTTGCGTTTGCCCAACATTGTCCATCATGAGTCTATCAACTTCGCGTGTGGTGCCTGTTGAATGCGGAGACAGGGGATCGCCGGAACCTGAGGTGCAGAGACTCGGGTCGCGTCAACAGGCAGGCGGAGCGGAACAATCAAGCAAATCGTGGTGCGACGATGCCTGCCGCCTTTGCCGGGGCGGGCAAGGCGAAGGTATTTCATCGCTGCAGCGCGGCGCGTTCTGCGTTCGGCGTGCGTCGCTGTCGTCGGTTGCTCGCTGTGCGAGCAGGCTCACGCGCTCGACTTCTTTGGCCTGTTCGGTTCCGACGATCCGCCGCCGGTCAGCGCCACGACGCTGTCCTATCGGCTGGAGATCGAAGCCAAGACGCCGGAGGGCAAGAACGATAGCGACGCCGAACAGGCATTGCGCGATGCCGCCGGCACCTATCGCCTTCGACAGGAACCGCCCCCGGACGGGGAAGGTCTCGCGCGCCGGCTGCAGGCAGACATCAATCCGCTGCTTGATGCCCTTTGGGGGCTTGGCCGCTACAACGCCCAGATCGATGTGACGATAGATGGAGTTCCAATCTCCCTCGACGAGATCGGGCTCGCCGCGGCGGCGCGTCGGGCCGACAGCTTTCGCAATCGGACCGTTGTGCCCGTCAAGGTCATCGCGCGACTTGGTCCGTTGTTCAAGCTGCGCGCCGTTGATGTAGACTATCCGCGCGACCAAGCGCCGCAGGGATTGCCGCGCCGCGCGTTTGCGCTGAAGTCCGGCGATCCCGCGATCTCTGCCGACCTGCGCGCCGCGCAGGTGAAGCTCGTCGACTGGTTCCGCAGCAACGGACATCCGCTCGCGAAGGTCGCCGACGTCAAGGCCACCGTCGATCATGGCGCCGCCGCGATGGACCTTCGGCTGCGGGTCGAAGCGGGCCCCAAGGCCGGCATCGGCGCCGTGACGATCTCGGGCGGAGACGTCGATCCGAGAGTAGTGGCCACGCACGTCTACCTGAGGGAAGGCGAGCCTTATTCGCCAGAGCGGCTCGCCTTGGCGAAAACCTCGATCGCAAAGATCCCGGCCATCGGGGGAATTCGCGTCCGCGAGGCGGACCAGCTCGATGAGAATGGCAATCTGCCGGTCTTCATCGATTTGACGGAAAGGCCCAGGCACGCGGTGGGCCTCTCGGCGAAATATTCCACCGTCGATGGTCCCGGCATTGCTGGCTACTACGAGGATCGGAACATATTCGGCGGCGGCGAGCGCCTGAGGCTCGAAGCGTCCGCCTCGCTTTTGCAACGGATCGACGGCACGTCCTTTACCGGCTTCAATAATCTGAGCGGCTCGGATTTCGGCGCACGCTTTACCGGCACCTTCATCAAGCCGGGCTTGTTCGGTACGGCCAACGATCTACTGATCGAGGCCACTGCGTTCCGCGAGCGTGTCGGCAACAACGACCTCGGCGGTTACACTGACGACACGGTGCGCGGCACATTCGGCGTGATCCATCGCTTTTCGGAGGCGGCTTCGCTGCAGGCCGGTCTCCAGGTCGAGCAATCGAAATCGCAGGACGTGCTGGGGCGGGTCGATGCGACATTGATCGGCTTCACGGCGACCGGCCGCTACGACACGACAGACAATCCGCTCGACCCCACGCGCGGTGTGCGCCTCTCGGCGACCGTCAATGCCTATCCGAAGCTGATGGGTTCCACGATCGATCTGTTCGAAGCGCGGGTTGCGGGCTCGGCCTATTATGCGCTCGACGAGCAGGCCGACTACGTTCTGGCGGGTCGGTTGGCCGCAGGCTCGCTTGCGGGCGCGCCGCTCGACCAGATTCCGGATGCACATCGCTTCTTCGCCGGCGGCGGCGGATCCGTGCGCGGTTACGGCTTCAACACCATTTCGCCGATGATGTTCGGTCAAATCACCGGTGGTCGCAGCCTGATCGAGGGCTCCGCCGAGGTGCGGGTCAGGATCACGCCCACCATCGGCCTCGTGCCATTCTTCGACTTTGGCACCGCCTCCCGATCATCCCTGCCAGGCTTCGACGACTATGTGGGCTACGGCGCCGGACTTGGCTTGCGTTATCTCACGCCAGTCGGCCCGATCCGCCTTGACGTTGCGACACCGCTGAACCCTCGCCCCGGAGACAGCCGTTACGCGATCTATGTCAGCATTGGGCAAGCCTTCTGATGCGCATCCGCCGGCTGTTCATTATCGGTTCCGCCGTCGCGGCCTTGGGTCTCATCGCTGCCGCGGTGCTCGGTGTCGTTCTCTACGGAATGGTGGGCGGTAGCGGCGAGAACCAGCAGGATGTGCTGGCCAGTCTCGTCTCGCGGACGCTCTCGACGTCGGCGACCCAGGTCCATGTCGGCGCCGTCGATGGTGTGCTGTCCTCGGATGCAACGGTCCGCGACGTTAGCATCACCGACAAGGACGGAGTCTGGCTGACGCTCGACAAGGCGCGCCTCGTCTGGCGACGCAGTGCATTGTTGCTGGGGCGGCTGGAAATCGACCGTCTCGAGATCGGCAAGCTTGAGATCAGGCGAAAGCCGCTTCCGTCCGACCAGCCTGCCGCCGAGTCCGATCAGCCGATCCTGCCTGACCTTCCGGTGAAGGTGCAGGTGAAGGCTTTCGACCTGCGGGCCCTGACGCTGGGACAGTCGATTCTGGGTGAAGCTTTGAGTGTCGCGGCGACCGGCAATACCGAGCTCGGCTCGCCTTCGGAAGGGCTCGTCTTCAACCTCGATGCCACCCGCAAGGATTTCCCGGGCCACTTCAAGGCCGCTCTCGCCTACGTTCCGCAGGGAAATGCGCTTACCCTCGACGTCACGCTCGACGAGCCGGCCCACGGACTCATGTCGAAGCTCGGCCATCTGCCGGGCGAGCCGCCCGTCACATTCGCATTGGGCGGCAAAGGCACGCTCGACAGCTTTCGTGGTGCCCTGAAGTTGCAGGCCGGCCCCACGATCGATGCGACCGGCACGATTACGCTTGAGCGAAACGGCGCGGCCCGAGTGCTTGCAACGCGCCTAATCAGCCACCTCGAACCGTTGTTGCCGGCGATCGCCGCGCCGGTCTTCGCCGGTGAAACCAATCTCGACAGTACGACACATTTTGGTGACGACGGCAGCGTCGCCCTGGACGGGCTGACGCTGACGAGCCGTCTCGCACGGCTCGACGCGAAAGGTTTGCTCGGAGCCGACAAGGTCGTGGATTTTGCGGCTTCGATCCGCTCCTTGCCAAGCAACGGCGACGTGACCGAGACTGACCAAGGCTCGATCCGCAGCCTCGTTTTCGACAGCCGCGTCAACGGCCCAATCAAGGCTCCCACAGCATCGGTCAAGCTCGCGCTGTCGGGTGCTCATCTGCCGGACGCAGACGTCGAGACGCTTGATGCTTCCATCACGGCCGTTCCTCGTGCCGAGGCCAGCGATCCCGCAACGCGTATCATCCTTGACTCGAACCTGCGCGCTTCCGGCATTGCGCCACGCGACGCGAGTTTGGCGGCCGCGATCGGTAACACCGCGTCGCTCGTGCTCCATGGCGATACGGACCTGGGCGGCCGCGCCAGGATCGAGCGTCTCGAGATCGGCACATCAACGGTTCAGGCGACCTATACAGGCGATGTCAGCGCCGATCGCCTGAATGGCCGGGCAACCGGAACCGTGCCCGACCTCGGCGTCTTTGCTGACCTTGCCGGGTTGAAGCTCAAGGGCTCGGTGGCGTTCGGCCTCGATCTCGACACGGATTTACAGCGTGGCAGCTTCGATATCAGAATGTCAGGTGCCGGCGAGAAGCTTGCGACGGGACTTGCGGCGCTCGATGGGCTTGCGGGGACGCGGGTCGCACTCGCAGCCGACATCTCTGCTGATGGCCGCGACACTTACACGGTCCGCGACGCGTCGATCGATGGTGCCCATGTTGCGGTTCGCGCCAAAGGAACAGTGACGCGCGACTCGAGCGACCTGTCGGCGCGTGTGGACCTGCCGGATCTCTCGGCGGCCGATGCGCGCCTCACCGGTGCGGGAGCTCTCGACGTCGGCCTGACCGGCGGGCTCGCGCATCCCGGGGTTTCGTTCGCGGCCTCGGTGGATCGCGCGACCGCTATGCGGCGCCCGATTCCGCATCTGGCGCTCGCCGCGACGGTCAACGACATCAGCGGTGTCTGTGCTGTCGAGGTCAAGCTCGACGGCGCCGTCGACGGCAAGCCAGCGCGCGGGATTTTTCAGCTGAGTCGTCGATCGTCGGAGCCCGACGATCGCGCAGCTCCCACCTTTGCCGGATGGCACGCAGAGACCATCGACATCGCGATCGGGTCGGTATCCCTGAAGGGAGCAGCAACGATTGACGCACAGAGATTCGCCAGCGGGCAGATTCGCTTCGCAGCCGGGACGCTCGCCGACCTCTCGCCGCTTGCCCTCACAGAGCTCGCCGGTTCGGCCTCACTCGACCTTGCCGCTTCGGCCGACGGCGGCCAGCAGTCGGTCCGGCTTGCCGGCAAGGGCGCGGGAATCCGTGCCGCGGGTGCGGCCGTCCGCAATTTCGATCTGCGCGCCGATGGCGCCGATCTCTACAGCCATCCGGTGCTCAATGCTGATGTGCAGGTCAATGGTGCCGAGTTCGGCGGTCAGACAGTCTCAAACGTCACGCTGGCGGCCACGGGCAATGCCGATGCGAGCACGATCGGCCTGTCCGCCAAGGCTGCCGGATTCGATCTCGATGCCGCGGGTGCACTGACCACCAGGGAGCGGGTGCGGTTCGATCTTAACCGCTTCACCGCGCGCCGTGGCGCCAAAGCGATCGCGCTGCAGGGCCCCGCGGGCTTCACGCTCGACGATGGCACGGTGCTGATCGAGCATCTGGCGCTCGCAATTGGACGTGGCCGCTTCACGGTGGACGGCAAGGCCGGCCAGGTGCTCGACCTCAAGGCCGTGGCCAACGCGATCCCGCTCGGCGAGGCCGATGTCGCGATATCCGGTCTGGGCCTGAGCGGGACCCTCGACGCGTCAGCGGCCATTGCGGGCTCCATGAGCGCGCCGACCGGCCAGTACAAGGTCGCGGTCAAGCAGCTCACCGCGCCGCAGACCAGAAGCGCCGGCCTGCCGCCGATCGACGTTGCCGCGGACGGACGGCTCGATGGCAGCCGCGCGAGCCTGAACACCACAATTGCCGCGGGAAGAGCCGGCGCGATCACGGCGTCGGGTACGGTGCCGCTCGACGCCACGGGTCCGATCGCGCTGACCGCGAAGGGCCGCCTCGATGCCGCTATCGCCAATGCCGCGCTTTCCGCCTCCGGCCGTACCGTGTCCGGCAGCGTTACGCTCGATGCCCGTGTCGGCGGCACGCGTGCCAAGCCACAGATCGGCGGTGTCGCCACCATGAGCGGAGGTACCTTCCGTGACAGCATGCTCGGTACGCGCCTTGATGCCGTCGAGGCGAAAATCACCGCCGAAGGAGAGCGCATCGTCGTGGAGCGCCTGGCCGCGGTGACGCCCAACGGCGGTACGTTGTCCGGCTCCGGTGAGGTACGGGTCGCCCCGGATGCAGGCTTTCCAGGCACGATCTCGATTCGCGGTCAGCAGGCGACGCTTGCTTCCAGCGCGCTGGCGACCGCGCAGGCCAATCTCGCTATCGACGTCACAGGCGCCCTGGCGCGCGATCCGCGGATCGTCGGTCGCGTCGACTTGACTCGCGTCAACGTCGATATTCCGGATCGCCTGCCGTCGACGCTGAAGCCGATCGACGGCATCAACCATGTGAACGCCTCGGGACAGGCCGCTGCACGGCTCGCAGCTGCGCGCAAGGCCGAGACGCCGAAAGGCAACAAGAAGCGTCCGGCGCTCTTCAACGCCGCGCTGGACGTGACAGTTTCGGCGCCGAACCACGTCTTCATCCATGGCCGCGGGGTCACCGCGGAACTCGGCGGCTCCGTTCATGTCGGCGGCACGAGCAACGCGCCGGTTCCGAAGGGAGCCTTCTCGCTCTATCAGGGCAAGCTGGTGGTGCTCGGAAAGACGCTGACCTTCACCAAGGGCAATCTCTCCTTCAATGGCGATCTCGCGCCCGAGCTCGATTTCGCGGCAGAGATACAGGCCTCTGACATCACCGCGCAGGTCGGAATCTCGGGCCCGGCGGCCGCGCCGGTCTTCGCCTTCCATTCGCAGCCCGACTTGCCGCAGGATGAGATCCTGTCGCGCATTCTCTTTCAGAAAGCTTCGGGCAGCCTGACGACCTCGCAGGCCGTGCAGCTCGCAGGGGCCGCCGCTCAGTTCGCAAGCGGTGGCGAGGGAACGGTGGACCGCATGCGCCGCTCGCTCGGGGTCGACAATCTCGACGTCGGCGCCGGAGCGGGCGGTCCGATGGTCGGTGCCTCGCGCGCGATCGGAGACAGGCTGAGCGTGGGCGTGCGGACGGGCGCGAGCGCCAGCCAGTCAGGAGTTTCGGCCAATGTCGACGTGACGCGCCATATCCGCGTCGAGTCGGATGTCGATGCGAAGGGCTCGACATCCGTCGGAGTCGGCACACGATTCGAATGGTAAAGGCGACTGAGATCGCGCCTCACTTCGTGGTGTAGCCGCCGTTGACCAGGATGGTCTGGCCGGTCATCCACCAGCCATCCGACACCAGCAGGCGGATCCACGGCACGATGTCCTTGATGTCGGTGAGCCCGGTCTTGGAGAAGCCGGACAATGCTGCCGCCGATTTGTGATAGGCGACCGCGTCCGCGCCTTCGGCCGGATAGAAGAACGGCGTGTCCATCGGGCCGGGTCCGATTGCGGTGACCGAGATGCCGCGCGCGCCGAACTCCTTCGATGCCGCACGGGTGAAGTGCTCGACCGGCGCCTTGGTGCCGGCATAGGCCGCATAGAACGGCGTGTAGGCGCCGAGCAGAGACGTCACCAGCGTGCAGATCTTGCCGTTGTCGTTGACGTGGCGGCCAGCCTCCTTGAGGAAGAAGAACGCGGACTTGGCGTTGACCGCGCTCATCGCGTCATATTCGGTCTCCGAGATCTCGATCATCGGTTTCTTCAACACCTTGCCGACGGTGTTGATCGCGATGTCGGGGCGGCCGATCGCGGCGACCGCCTCAGTGAACAGCTTCTCCATCGCGCCTGCTGTTGTGAGATTGGCCTGGAAGGCGACCGCCTCGCTACCTGCGGCCTGCAGCGCCGCCACCGTCGCGTCGGCATCGGCCTTGGTGGCCGCGCTGTTGTAGTGGATCGCGATCGCCCTGGCGCCGTGGGCGGCGAGATCGCGCGCGATCAGGCCGCCGAGATTCTTGGCGCCGCCGGCGATGATGACGGTCTTGCCCTTTATGCTGTGGTCGGTCATGGCGTTCGCCTCTCCAGGTCTCGCGGCAGCGCCCTGCGGCCGCTTTCTGGAGAGGACGATATCGTCTAGAATTTGCCGATAAAGCCATGCATCTTGATATCACTTGTCGGGAATGGCGAACAATCGGGGACGATTTTGGACCGCATCGATCTGTTCCGCATCTTCGCTCGCGTCGTCGAGTGCGCAAGTTTTACGCGGGCGGCCGATACGCTGGGCCTGCCGCGCTCGTCGGTCTCGTCAGCGGTCGCAGAACTGGAGCAGCGCGTCGGCGCGCGGCTGCTGCATCGCACGACGCGAAAGGTGTCGCCCACGCATGACGGCGCGGCGTTTTACGAACGAGCCTTGCGCGTCGTTGCCGATGTCGAGGAGGCCGAGACCCTGTTCCGCCACGCCGCCGCCGAACCGTCCGGCAGGCTCAGGGTCGACGTGCCCGGGCGGATCGGCCGTCTGATCATCGCGCCGGCGTTGCCGGCTTTCCTTGATCGTTATCCGCAGATCGACATCGATCTCGGCGTCACCGATCGCGCCATCAACCTGATCGAGGATTCCGCCGATTGCGTCGTGCGCGTCGGCCCGCTCAGCGATTCCGGCCTGATCGCGCGGCCGCTCGGCAATCTGACGCTGATCAATGTCGCAAGCCCCGGATATCTCGCGCGCCACGGCACGCCGCGAATACCCGACGATCTCGGCGCGCATTGGGCGGTCAACTACGCGTCGCCCTCCACCGGCCGCATCGAGGAATGGGAGTGGTGCGAGCAGGGCGCAACGCGCACGGTCGCGATGCGCGGCCGCGTCACCGTCAACAGCGCCGAGGCCTATATCGCATGCTGCCTCGCCGGCCTCGGCCTGATCCAGATTCCCGCCTACGACGTGAAGCGGCATCTCGATGCCGGAGAACTCGTCGATCTGATGCCGCGGCACCGCGGCGCGCCGATGCCGATGACCTTGCTCTATCCGCACCGTCAGCATCTGTCGCGGCGGCTGCAGGTGTTTGCCGACTGGCTGACGGATTTGCTGAAGCAGAAGCTGCTCGCAGCGGAGTAGGGCGCAGGCTGGCGTTCCCGGTCGTCGGGACGTATAATCCCGGTGCTCGTGACGGTAACCTGATGACCACTTTGGTAAGTAAACTCGCCCCCGCAATCGCAGCGTTGGCGCTGTGCCTGAGCGGCCAGCAGGCCAGTGCCCAGGCCGGCCCGGTGCGCTACTGGACGCCGGGCTCGCTGTTCGGCTTCGGCGGCAGTCTCGCCGACGGCCAGAAGGCGGATACTTACGGAAACTTTCCGAGCTTTGACGCCGCCGGCGCGCAAAGCGGCGACTTTTCATATCTGAACGGCCGGCCCGACGGCTGGTTCGCCGGCAGCGAAGGCGGCCGCGTCGGCTGGAACGCGCTCGGCCAATCGGCGGCGTTCGGCTCGCTGGAATATCAGGGCGCGCAGTTCGGCTACAATTTCAGGGGCGTCGGCAATACGCCCGTGACCTTCTTTGCCGGCTTCGACACGCTGAAATACAATCCGCCCGGTGCCGGCGGACCGCTGGCGCCGTTCAGCGGCAATCCCGGCGTCAACGCCGGCTATTCTGCGCGCGCGGGCCTCGAGTTCCGGCCGACTTCGAATCTCAGCCTGTCCTTCGGCGCGAGCTTCACCCAGCAAGGGGCGGAGCGGATGGACAGCGACATTCATTCGCAGCTGCTGCCCGGCCAGTCTCCGGTCCTGTTCGGCGGCCGGTAAAGCGCGATGAGAATCGTCATCGCGCTTTAGCTCTTTGTTTGAGCATGATCTCCGCGCAAACGCGTCCCGCGTTTGTCGCGAGGGAAAACCGCTTCGCACTTTTCCGGATCATGCTTTAGCGCGTCAGCGCAAGACGGCAGCGCCGCGGTCCTGATTCAACCAAAACTTCAGAACCCAAGAAGGCTCGAAGTCACGGGCACAGTCAGGATCGAAACATGGACATGCAGGGCAAGATCGCACTCGTCACCGCCGCGGCATCCGGCGCCGGCCGCGCCGGGGTACGCATCCTCGCGCGCGAGGGCGCGGCGGTCGCGGTGGTCGACCAGAACGAGGCCGGCGCGAAGGCGGTGGTCGACGAGATCAAAAAGGGCGGCGGGCGCGCGCTGGCGCTGGCCGGCGATCTGCGCGATGACGGCTTTGCGCGCGACATCGTCACAGCGACGGTGAAGGAATTCGGCGCGCTCGACTGCGTGTGGAACCACCTCGGTATTCCCGGTCCGTCCGTGATCGACGATCTCGAGGGCTGGGATCTCAGCGTCGATCTCAACCTGCGCTCGCAGCTGATCACCACCAATGCGGCGCTCGGCCAGATGACCGCGCGGCGTCAGGGCAGCATCCTGTTCACCGCATCGACCTCGGGCCTGGTCGGCTCGCCGTGGAGCCCGACCTATTCGGCGGCCAAGGCCGGCGTGATCGGGCTGGCGCGCGCGCTCGCCAAGCGCCACGCCAAGGATGGCGTCCGCGTCAACGCGATCTGCCCCGGTGCGATCGACACGCCGATGCTGCGGGTGTTCGTCAACCGGCCGGACCAGCCGGGCCACAACGAGGCCGATCCGGAGGAGCTGATCAAGGCCGCGGTCACCCGCAATCCGATGGGCCGCGCCGCGCGTCCCGAGGAGATCGCGGAGGTCGCGGTGTTCCTGCTGTCGGACAAGGCGTCGTTCGTCACCGGCATCGCGATGCCGGTCGATGGCGGGACGGTGGCGTAGCGTCTTCCAGGAATTGCCCTAAAACATGATCCGGAAAAGTGCGAAGCGGTTTTCCGAAAAGATCATGCTCAAACAAAGAGCTAAAGCCTCAAACAAAGAGCTAAAGCGCGATGACGATTCAACCTAATCACATCGCGCTTTAGAACTTCGCCCTGATGCCGGCATAGGCGGCGAGTGGCATGCCGGGCACGAAGGTGCGCGGATCGGTCAGCTGGGCCATCAGGTTGGGCGCAGCTCCGGCGCTGGCAAAGCCGCCGGTCTCGTAGAACGCGCCGCCGAGATAATAATGCTGGTTGAAGACGTTGTTGATCAGGCCGAACACCTCGATATTCGGCGTGATCCTGTAGGAGGTGTGCAGGTTCACGACCGCGTAGGCCGGGACCTTCTGGCTCTGGTTGGTGTCGTCGCCGATCAGCCACTGGCTGCCGACCACGTTGACGTCGGCGCCGACCTTCCACGCGTCGGTGGCGAGGTACTCGACACCTGCCTTGAAGCGGTGCGCCGGAATGCCCGGGATATGGTCGCCCGGCTTGACGTTGATGAACCGGACGTCATCGTTGTTCGGGTCGGTCAGGGCGTTCGGGTTGTCGGGAGCCGGCAACGTATTTGCGCTTCGATAGGTCGCATCGATGAAGGTGTAGTTGGCATAGGCGTTCCAGCGATTGACGCGGTAGTCGAGCTTGGCTTCGATGCCCTGCCGCAGGGTCTGCCCCGCATTCTGGAAATAGCCGAAATTACCTGTGCCGATGGGGCTCTGCACCCGGATGATATCGTCGTCGGACAGAGTGTGGAATGCGCCGAGGCCCCAGCTCAGCATGCCGGTCCTGGCGTCGTTGCCCCAGGTGCCGCGGAAGCCGGCCTCGACGGTGTGCGACACCACCTGCTTGAGCGGCGGATCGGACACCAGGAAGGAATCGATGACGCAGGGGCGGGCCGGATCGGAGCAGCCGAGCTCGAGCGGCGTCGGCGCGCGGTTGGCCTCCGAATAGCCGGCATAGAAGGTGAGGTTCGGCGTGATCTTGTAGGTGCCGCCGATCACCGGGTTGAGGCGCTGGAATCGGTTGCTGCTGTTGAGCTGGTTATTTGTCCCGGTCTGGTCCTGCAGATCGATCTGGGCATAGTTGAATCGTCCACCAGCAGTGACCGAGAACCTGTTCGTCACGTCGAAGGTATCGGTGAGATAGACGCCGGTGTAGGTGTTGGTGGCGCGCAGGTCGACCGGGGCGAGACCGGCATCGGGCTGGTTGATGAAGATGCCGGTGCCGGTCACGAACAGGTTGTTCGGATCGATCGTTCCGAGCTCGCTGGTCGCCGTGAATTTCGTGTTGCCGTGGTCGACACTGACGCCCATCACAACGTGGTTGTCGTGTCCGAACAGCTTGTCCGAGTTGGTCAGCTGGGCTGTGCCGCCGAAGCTGTTGGTCGCGGCCCGGTTGCGGTCGACTTCGCCAAGGAAGGCGTTGCCCAGCGTGTTCGGAACCGAGGGACCTCCCGCCGGACCGAAAATCGGCAGGTCGTCGCCGATGCACAAACTGTCTCCCCCGTCGCAGGCATGCACGTCGGTGCCGTTGCCGTCGACATGGGTCTGCCGGAAGCCGCGGAAATAGGCATTGCCCTGGAACGACCAGGTATCCGAGAAATTGTGGTTCAGCGTCGCGTTGACGAAGGCGAGCTGAAGCAGCGTCGTCTGCGGCCAGGTGTAGACGCTCGACCAGCGCTGATTGAGCATCTGCACCGGCGTTGCCGCGACATTGCCGAGCAGGTTGCTGGCGCCGGTGAAATTGACGTGAAATTCGGTGTCGTCGTTGCGTGCGCCAACGTCCACATACATGCGGTTGATGTGCGACGAATTGGCGTGGTCGCGCCAGCCGCGATCATACGCGGATTCGAACGCAGCGTAGGCGGAGATGTTGTCCCTCTGGCCGCCGGCCTGCACGCTGCCCTGCACGCGCCCGTGGGAGCCGCCGAACAGTTCAGCCTCGGAGCCCTGATAGGTGAATCCGTTCTTCATCTGGATGCTCAGCGCGCCGCCGATCGCGTTGAGGCCGAACACCGGATTGTTGGGAAACAATGCGACGCTGTCGATGGCCTTTTCCGGGATGAAATCCCAGTTGACCACGTCGCCCCAGGATTCGTTGATGCGCACGCCGTTCTGGTAGACCGCGATGCCCTGCGGCGTGCCCTGGACCGGCGAGGCGGTAAAGCCGCGGTAGTCGAGATTGCGCTGGAACGGATTGCCGGTCTGGTCGCCCAGCGTGACGCCCGGCAGCTTGCGGTTCACAGCATCGAGGAAGTTGGTCGAATAGTTGTGACTGAAATCCTGCGTCGTCATCACCGCGGTGTTGGACGGGACCTTGTCGCGATCAATCAGGGTGGAGTCGCGGTCGGAGGGGCCGGGTGCAGCGGTGCCGACATCGGGGCCCGCTGCCGGAGCAACAGGTCCGGTTCGGGTTCGCGCGGTTCGCGTGGTCCGAACCACCGGCCGTGCCGTCGGCCTTGCGCTGCGGGTGCCGGCCAGAGGTGTGGGCGCAATCACGTTGACGGGCGGCAGTTCAGTGGGGACCGGATCGGCCGTCTGAGCGTGCACGACAGTCGATGGCAGTGCAGAGCCAATAACAGCCAGCACGGCCGCAGCGCCGTGCGTATAGACCGAAGAAGACAAAGACCGTGTTGCCGCACGCAACAACGCACCAGCCATGACGCCCACCCCCAAGCCGCGGTTCGGCTTTTATCCCCGACGAACCTGGCTCGGAGACTGCGGGAGCGGCGTGGCTTTGGCAAACAAGATCAATCCCGGGGGACCGGGATTCTTTTCCATCTGGAATCGGGAAAAATTCCCGATTCCATCCCTCGCGGGACCAACCGGCTGCATACCGGCCGGTTTCGGTCGGCGTGCTACTTCTGTTCACGCGGCGCCGGGATCAGAACAGATTGTAGCCGGGGGTCAGCAGATTGGCCGGATCGTAACGCCGCTTGGCGTCGCGCAGCTTCGGCCAGGCCGAGCCGAAGTGACGTTCCCAATCCTTCGGCGCCATGGGCAGCGCGCTGACTGGATATTGGACGCCGCCCGCACCGCGGATCTGCTCGTAAAGCAGGCGGTTCTTCGACCGCGTCTGGCCAACCCCTGCCGCACCTGCCGACGCCGGCATGTGAACGATGTTGAAGCAGAAGGCGATGTTGCCATCGGGCCACCGCACCAGCGGCGTGCCCGACGCGCGCGTGTTCAGGGGATAAAAGGTCACTCGCCCGAGCGGCCCGATCTCCTCAACCGAGAGGCGGCCGATCATCTCGTCGGCCAGGTGCTCGGCGTTGCCGTCAGGCAGAAACGTGAACAACCAGGGGTGCGGGCTCGACCACAGCCCCTTCGACTTGAGCAGCGCTTCCAATTTCGCGAAGGCAAGCGCGTCGTCGTGATAGGCCAGATCGGTGATCACCGCCGTATTGCGGTCGTCGGACAGGGATCCAAGCACGGCGCCGTCGTTTGGGGGCGAACCCTTGTCGTAGAACACGGCGCCTTCGAGCTGGTATCGCCAGCGTCCGGGGCCGGTCGGGAGAATGGCTCCCTGTAATTGATCGAAGCGATCGTCTTGAAGCGCGCGGCGCTGGTCTGCAGCCAGTGAGGCAAGGTCCCGGTAGAAAAGCTGGTATCGGCGGACGCGCTCGGGCGCGCGCACCAGCTTCAGGGTTGCCCGTGTGATCAGACCGCACTGTGCAAGCCCGGCCCGGGCGGCATCGAACAGATCGGCGTGCGACTGCGGCGAACAGGTCAATTGCTCGCCGGTTCCCGTAACCATGTCCAGCGAGAGAACATGGTCTGTCTGCATGCCATGGCGCGACGAACTGCCGCCGATTCCGCCGACGGAGATCGTGCCGCCGACGGAAAGGCCGAGATAGTTGGTGAGCACCGGGGGCGTGAGGCCTTGCGCCAGGGTCGCTTCGAGGACGCGTTCCCACGTCGTGCCGGCATCGACGACGATACGATCGGCCGCAATGTGGTGGATCGCGTTGAGCGAGGTCATCTCGATGACGATGCCACCTTCGGTCAGCGCGCGGCCATAGGTCGAATGGCCCTGCCCGCGTGCCGCTATCTTCTGCCCTGACTTGCCGGCCCAACGAACCAGGCGGACGACATCGGTGGCGGAGCCGGGCTTCAGCACCGCACGAGGTTGGCCTTGAACGATGTTGCCGAAATCGCGGGAAACGGCGGCGCGGTCGTTGTTGTCGTTGCTGAGCGCAGTAGCAGCCGGGAGCAGTTCGCACGCATCTTGGCTGAGCTCGCCGTCGGCCGCGGACCCGTCGCAGGCCTGGGCCTGTGCCAGCGTCGTCGGGGAGGTGGCGCGAGACGCCAACGCTGCGGCCGCGCAAAGTCCTGCGCCGAGCAGGGTACGCCTGTTCGTCATGGGGCCTCCTCATGTGCATGATGCGGCAAGCCTCGTTGCCGCTCACCCGCACAATGGGTTCGGCACGCTTGCCGGACAATCAGCGCCTGGCGGGAAGCACCTTCCCATTTGCCGAGAGAATGGCGATGGCGCGCGCCAGTGTCTAAAGCTGCTCGTGCTTCAGTCGATCGATCAGGCTATCGGCGAACAGGCGCGTCTTTGCCGCCGGCATGCCGCTTGGCGGGAACACCGCATGGATCGGCATTCGCGGTGCTTCGAACTCCTCGAGAACAATTTCGATCGCGCCATCGTTGACGAGATCACGGACCTGCCAGAACGGCCCGTATCCGAGGCCGATGCCGTCACGTGCAGCTGCGCAGAACGCCGCGGTATTGTCGGTCTCGAAGCAGCCATTCACCCGAACCGTCCTGATGCCGCCATCGATCTGAAACCGCCATATCGCGGGCTCGCCCCCGCTCGTGGTGCGGAGGACGCATTGATGCCGGTCGAGATCGTCGGGATGAGCCGGGCGTCCGTAACGTGCGAAGTAGCGCGGCGCGCCGTAGACGACGGTACGAATCTCACCAAGCCGTCGGGCCTTGAGCGACGAATCCGGCAACTCCCTGATCCGGATGGCGATGTCGAAGCCATCGCCGACAACATCGATGGCTCGATCCGAGGCCTTGAGTTCAGCCTTGATCAGGGGGTAGCGGGCAATGAAGTCCGCGATGACGGGCACGATAAACGCCGACGCGAACTGTACCGGCGCGGCGATGCGAAGCAGGCCCGACGGTTCGGCGCGCTGGCTGGCCGCTTCGAGACGTGCCTCGCTGATCTGCGCAACGGCAGGTTTGACGCGCCGATAGAACGCCAATCCCGCCTCGGTCGGAAACGACTGCCGGGTTGTACGTCGCACCAACTCGACGCCGACGCTGCGTTCGAGTGTCATCAGCGATCGATTGACCGATTGCAATGAGCGGCCCAGCCGACGTGCGGCCGCCGTCTGGCTACCGGCATCGATGACCGCGAGAAAGACTTCGATATCTTCCATCGAGCCACCTCATTCTCCCGCAAACCGGAAGGATATTACGGTGTGAGGGGATTGTCAGGAGAGGCTGGCCGTTCGCCGGGAACCGATCCGGCAGGGAACCGGCATGGCACGACGCGCGATCTCGACCGCGCTTGTCGCATTCGGCGACGCTCGATTGCGGGACGCCGGGCAGCGTCCCGCATCAGCGTCGATCTCAGTCCTTGAACTCGCAGCCGAGGCGCTGCAGGGCCTCGTCGACCCAGCGGCGGTCGCTGGTGCCGGCGAGGATCTGCTGGATGGCCTTTTCCTCGGTGGCCTTCTTGGCCTCGGTCAGCTTGCAGATGGCCTCGGCGTCGTCATGGGGCACGCAGAGCACACCGTCGTCGTCGGCCACGACGAGGTCGCCGGGCTCGACGATCATGCCGTCGATCGAGATGGCGCAATTGATTTCGCCTGGGCCATCCTTGTAGGGGCCGCGATGGGCGACGCCGGCGGCGAACACCGGGAATGATCCGGCGCGGATCGCGCCGGCATCGCGGATCGAACCGTCGATCACGAAGCCCGCGACGCCCTTCCTCTCGGCCAGCGTCGACATGATCTCGCCGATGATGGCGTTGACCAGCACGCCGCCGGCATCGACCACGATCACGTCACCCGGCTGCGCCAGGTCGATCGCCTTGTGCACCATCAGATTGTCGCCGGGCCGGGTCTTGACCGTCAGCGCCGGGCCGCCGAGCCAGCCGCCCGCGTGCATCGGCCGCAGCCGGTTGGTGCCTGCGATCCGCGACATCGAATCGCTGATATTGGCGACCGGCAGCGTGCGGTAGCGCGCGACGAGGTCAGGCGACACTTTCCGCTTCGCCTTGTGAATTGCAAATCCTATGGCCATCGGTTTTCTCCGGTGTGTTAGCGGCGCGGTCGTTCAATGCGCGCGGCGGTCGAGATGGGCGTTGAGGCGAGGATAGACGCGGCGGGCATTGCCTTCAAAGATCTTGGCCTTGTCCGCCGCGCTCAGCGGCAGCGCGTCGATATAGCGGCGGGTGTCGTCGAAGTGATGACCCGTTTCAGGATCGATGCCGCGGACCGCGCCGACCATTTCGGACGCAAACAGGATGTTCTCGACAGGGATTACCCTGGTCAACAGCTCGATGCCGGGCAAGTGATAGACGCAGGTGTCGAAGAACACGTTCTTCAAGAGATGCTCCGACAGCGGCGGCAGCTTCATGTCCTGCGCCAGGCCGCGGTAGCGGCCCCAGTGATAGGGCACCGCGCCGCCGCCATGCGGGATGATGAACCGCAGGGTCGGGAAGCGCTTGAACAGATCCGAGGTCAGGAACTGCATGAAGGCGGTGGTGTCGCCATTGAGGTAATGCGCGCCGGTGCCATGGAAGCAAGGATTGCAGGACGAGGAGACATGGACCATCGCCGGCACGTCGAGCTCGACCATCTTCTCATACAGCGGATACCACCATTCGTCGGTCAGCGGCGGATCGCACCAATAGCCGCCGGCGGGATCGGGGTTGAGGTTGCAGCCGACGAAGCCGAGCTGGGTCACGCAGCGCTCCAGCTCCTCGATGCAGTTCGCGGGCTTGACGCCCGGGCTCTGCGGCAGCTGGCACACGGGGACGAAGTTCTGCGGGAACAGCGTGCAGACCCGGTGCACGAGGTCGTTGCAGATCGTGGTCCATTCGCGGCTGGTCGCTTCCTTGCCGACGTGATGCGCCATGCCGGCGGCGCGCGGCGAGAAGATGGTGACGTCGGTGCCGCGCTCCTTCTGAAGGCGAAGCTGCGCGCCCTCGACGCTGGAGCGGATCTCGTCATCGGTGATGCCGAGATTGGTGGTGAGCGGCCGGCGCGACTTGTCGGCGAGGCTGGCGAGCTGCTTGTCGCGGAAGATCTGCAGCTTGGCCGGTTCGGTGGTGTAATGGCCGTGACAATCGATGATCATGGTTGCTTCCTTGGCAGGGGTGTCAGTGTGCGACGGATGACGGGATCGCGCCCGTCAATTCCGTCTCGCGCGGCTTGACGCGCATGGTGGCGGCGATGGCGGAGGCGACGAGCAGGAAGCCGGCGATCCCGACCAGCGCCCAGGAGAAGCTTCCGGTGGAGTCCTTGATCAGGCCGATGCACCACGGCCCGATCAGCCCGCCGAATTGCGCCAGCGTGTTGACCAGCGCGATCGAGGCGGCACCGGCCGCGCCGGTCAGCAGCGAGGCATTGATGCTCCAGAACAGCGGATTGCCGGCATTGAGGCTGAAGCCGACGATGCAGAGGAACACGAAGGCCAGCACCGGGCTCGCGACATAGGCGCTGCCGAGCATCGCGACCGCGGCCAGCAAGTAAACTGCTGCGAGATGAAACTTGCGATCGGCGGTCTTGTCCGAGCTGCGGCTGACCACGATGGTGCCGATCACGCCGAGCAGCGGCGGGATTGCCGAGAGGAAGCCGACCTGGATGTTGCTGAGATTGCCCATGCCCTTGATGATCTGTGGCAGCCACAGCAAGAGGCCGTAGATCCCGACCAGCGCGCAGCCGAACAGCGCCGCCAACAGCCAGACCCGGATATCGAGCACGCATTCGATCAACCTGTGCTGCCCCTGTTGTTCGATCTCGGCCCGCTCGGCGGCGAGTTCGCCCTCCAGCCAGGCCGCCTGCTCCTTGGTGAGCCAGCTCGCCTTGGCCGGGCGGTCGGTGAGATAATAGAGCGTGAACAGGCCGAGCAGAATGGTCGGCACGCCCTCGGCGAGGAACATCCATTGCCAGCCGTGGAGACCGGCAGCGCCATCGAACCAGGTCATGATGCTGGTCGAGATCGGCCCGCCCAAAACCGCCGAGAACGAGCCGGCGATGATGTATCCCGCCACCGCGCGGGCGCGATAGCGCGCCGGGAACCAGTAGGTGAGGTAAAGCACCACGCCGGGCATGAAGCCGGCCTCCGCGACGCCGAGGCCGAACCGCATGACGTAGAGGCTGAGCGGATTCCAGACAAAGGCGGTCAGCGCGGCGACGAGGCCCCAGGTGATCAGGATCCGCGCCAGCCAGATCCGCGCCCCGAGCCAGTGCAGCATCAAGTTGCTCGGCACCTCGAGCACCATGTAGCCGAGGAAGAAGATGCTGGCCGCGAAGCCGAAGATCGCCGGGCTGAGGCCAAGGTCCTTGTTCATCGTCAGCCCGGCATAGCCGAGATTGATGCGGTCGAGATAGTTGAAGAACATCATCACGAACAGGATCGGGATCAGCCGCCAATAAACGCGGTGGATGGTCTGCTGTTCGAGCTCGCTGACAGAAGATGCGGTCACTGAAATCCTCCCGTTCATTGCGATGGCGTTCATTGGGTCGCGACGCCATTTCGGATGTTGTTAGGGTGTCCGGTCTCTCGTTCGTGCGGCGGGCGTTCGGCGCCGTCCGGCGCGCCGCCCGCTGCCATCGTTCTGAGGTCGATGCCCTGCTGCTCGGGCAGCAGCAACGCCGCGCACAAGGCGGCGGTGTAGCCGCAGATGGCGCAGATCGCCATTGCGTCGCCGAGATGCATCCGCGTCGAGAGAATGCCGACGGTCGCCGGCACGATCGAGCCGAGGCCGCGCCCAGCGCTCAGCGCAAAGCCGGCGCCGTTGGCGCGGATGCTGGTCGGAAACAGCTCGGCAAAAGTCGGCATCAGGCCTGAGGCGAGGCCGGCCTGCAGCGCGCCAAGGAAGAATCCGAGGATGATGGTGATGCCCTGGCCGATCGGCGCCTGGGTGTAGACGACGACGTTCAGTGCCTGGCAGACCAGGAACAGCATGAAACCCTTGCGGCGGCCGATGCGGTCGGCGATCAGGCCGAAGGCGATCGGTCCGACGAACGATCCGAAGATGTTGACGGCGAGATAGCCGGCGGTGTGGGTGACCGGCAGATGCAGCCCGGTTTGCAGATAGGTCGGCAGCCAGGTGATCATGACATAAGCCGCGCCGAGCGTGCCGGTGGTGAAGAAGGTCGCGACCAGCGTCTTGAACAGGTGCTCGCCGGTGAAGATGGTCCAGAAGCTGTGCGTCGGCGAGGCGGCGCGCTGCGCCTGCTCCTCGACGAAGATCGCGGATTCCGGCACGAAGCGACGGACGAAGAACACCAGCAGCGCGGGGAGGATTCCAATCGCGAAGAACACGCGCCAGGCCATGTCCTGCGACAACCAGCCGAAGATGACGGGAAACAGCGCCACCGACAGCGCATTGCCGACGGCGTATCCGCTCTGGATCGCGGCGGCGACGCGGCCGCGCATGCCGGCCGAAACCACTTCGGCGACCAGCACGGCACCGACCGCGGCCTCGCCGCCATAGCCCATGCCCTGGATGGCGCGTGCAACCAAGAGATACCAGAAGCCGTCGGCAAAGGCGGCGGCAAAGGTCGAGACCGCGACCAAGAGGATGGTGAATTGCAGCACGCGCACCCGGCCGAACCGGTCCGCGGCAATGCCGGCGACCCAGCCGCCCAGGGCGGTGCCGATCAACGAGCTGGAAGCCAGAATGCCGGCGTCAGGCCGCGACAGGCTCAGCGTTGCGATCAGCGCCGGCGTGACCAGCGCGTAGATCGTCGTGTCCATCGAATCGAGTGCAAGGCCGCCGAAGGCAGCGAAGAAGGTCTTGCGTTCGACGGCGGACAGCTTGGACAGCCACCCCAGATTCATGTTCGTTTCCTCTTGATATCGCGGCCTCTTGCTGGGCCGTTTCCGCGAGATTTAAGGCGCGTCGAGTGCCGCCGGGTTGACCACATTGGCGCGATCGATGTTGCGTTGCGTGAGGACCGCGACGATGTTGCGCGCGGCCTCGACGCCGGTCCGCGTGATCGATGCGCCGGTTTGGGCTGCGATATGCGGCGTCACGATCAGGTTCGGCGCCTGCAGGATCGGCCTGTCCTTGGCCGGCGGCTCCTCCGCCAGCGTGTCGAGGCCGGCGCCGGCGAGATGGCCGCTTCTCAGCGCCGCGCACAGCGCGTCCTCGTCGACCAGCGCGCCGCGCGCGGTGTTGATCAGGAGCGAGCCTGGCTTCATGGCGTTGAGCCGTCCGGCTTCGATCATGCCGCGCGTCGCATCGGTCAGCGGCGCGTGCAGGCTGACGATGTCGGACACCGCGAGCAGCTCGGCGAGATCGGCGGCTTCGCGCGCCAGCGCCGGATCGACGCGGCCCTTGCTCCGGCCGAGCGCGACGACGCTCATGCCGAGCGCGGCCGCCGCGCGCGCAACATGCTGGGCGATGCGACCGAAGCCGACCAGGCCGATCGTGCGGCCGCGGATTTCACGGCCACGATAGGTGGCGCGGTCCCAGGCGCCGGAATGGGTTCTCGCGTTCAGGCTGACGACGTCGCGCCCGAGCGCGAGGATCAGCGCGATGGCGTGTTCGGCAACCGCAGGCGCGTTGGCATCACCTGCAACCATCACCAGCACGCGCTTGGCCGTTGCAGCATCGATATCGACGCTGTCGACGCCGGCGCCGTGCTTTGCGATCACGCGCAGGTGCGGATTGTCGGCGATGGTGGCGGCGGAGAACACCGGATTGCCGCGCATCAGGATCGCCTGCGTCGGCGCCCGCGCCATCTCGTGCGTGAGACGCTCAGGGGTGACGGCATCGCGCATCAGCACGACATCTGCACCGATCTCGCGGAGGACATTGACGGCGGCCGGCGCGAGGCTGTCGCCGGTGACCAGAACGCGAAACGGAGCGGTCATCTTCTATCGTCCGCTGCGATATTGCATGGCTGACCCGCTACGCGCGCCGCGCCATTCTGCCTGAACCTGACGCATTTCGTGCGCTTCTCCCTTGGAGCACAGGTGATTTCGCGCGAAGATCGGGAAACGGCCCCGTGAGGTCAAATACCTTGTTGACCCCCGACTTATAGGGAATCGGAATAAGCGATGGATTACAGGCAGCTTCGTTACTTCATCGCGGTGGCCGAAGAGCTCAGCTTCAGCCGCGCAGCGAAACGCTTGCATGTCAGCCAGCCGCCGCTGAGCACGCAGATCAAGGCGATGGAGGAAGAACTCGGCACGCGCCTGTTGGCGCGGACGCGGCGCGCGGTGGAACTGACGCAGGCCGGACAATTGCTGCTGGAACATGCGCGGCGTGCGGTCAGCGAGCTTGATCTCGCGTCGGAGACGGTACGCCGTGCGGCGCGCGGCGAGGCCGGCATGATCCGGGTCGGCTTCACCGGCTCGGTCCCGATGCTCGACATGTTCGCCGAGCTGTTCCGCAGCTTTCGCGCCAGCTATCCGCGGGTGAAAATCGAGCTCAGGCACATGTCGACGGCAACGCAGCTACGCGCGCTTGCCGACGCCGAGCTCGATGTCGCGATCATGCGCCCGCCGCTCGATTTCAGGCCGGCGGCCGATCTGCAGGTCCATGTGGTGTGGCGCGACCGGCTGATGGTGTTTTTGCCGCTGGATCATCCGCTGGCCGGCGCGAAGGGTGCGCTCAAGATGGCCGACCTTGCCGAGCATGAATTCGTCGGCATGGCCGAGAGCGGCTGCGGTGTCGGCGATCAGGCCGCGATGCTGTGCCGGCGGGCGGGCTTTGCCCCGCGTGTGGTGCAGGAGGCGCATGAATTGCGCACCGTGCTCAGCCTGGTTGCGGCCGGGATTGGGCTTTCGATCCTGCCGTCCTGCTACCAGCAGGCCGGCGTGATGAATGTGGTGGCGAAGCCGCTGGACACGCCGGATGCGGAGAGCCGCATGCTGGTGGCGATGCGCTCCAACGCTTCGCTGCTGCCGCGCCGGTTCGTCGAATGCGCGCTGCAGGCGGCGTCGCGCAGCGCACCGCCGCTCGTTCTGGAGGTTGCGGCAGCGGGTCGTTGATCGTGCCGCACGCCCTATACTTTCGTCGGCCGTAGTCTTCCGGCATCCCGTCTGGCCTTGCGCTTGCATCGTTCAATGTCAGGTGCTGGGGCGCGGATGTGTCGTGTTCTCGCCTGCGGCGGCAGCGTCGCAGACGAGCAGTCTGTGACGCGCGCCCGCAGCTGGATCGACACTTACGGAGACGACGACATGCACGCCATCACGCGTGCGGCACTGCTGCTCGGGACGATGTGGCTGACATCGCCGACCCTGGCGCGGGACGACGGCCGCTACGCCAATTCACCGCTAAAGCCCTGGTTCGAGAGCCTGCGCAGCGGCTACGGGCAATGCTGCTCGGATGCTGACGGCTATGTGGTCGCCGATCCCGACTGGGAGTCGGATCACGGCCACTATCGCGTGCTCATCGACAATGAATGGGTTGTCGTGCCGAACGAGGCCGTGATCACGGAGCCGAACAAGGTCGGGCGCACCATGGTGTGGAAGCACTATATCGACGGCCACCCGCGCGTGCGCTGCTTCATGCCGGGCAGCATGACCTGAGGCGCATCGTCCGGGCTGCAACTCAGGCCGGCGGAACGAACACCCGGTTCGGGAACGCCTGCTCGACGACGTCGAGAAACGCGCGAACCTTTGCGCCGACCAGCCGTCGCGAGCTCTGCAGCGCCCAGATCTCGACCGGAGGTCTGGTATCCGTTCCCCAATAGGCAAGCCGCCCTGCGGCAATGTCGTCGTCGACCAGCAGCTTGGGCAGCAGGGCCGCGCCGGCGCCTGCGAGCACCGCATCGCGCATCATCAGCATCGATGAGAGACGCAGCATTGGTCGCGGCCTGAGCGTGGTCTCTTCGCGTTCATGTCGGATGCGCCAGAGCGTGTCCAGCGGCGTCTGCGACATCAGAACGGCATCGACGGAGACGCCATTCGGATCGCGCGCGGCGGTCGTCGGCCGTTGTCGATCGGGATGCGCCACGACGAGCAGTTCGTCGCTGAGGAAGCGGCGGCCGACCAGACGTTCATCCGCTGACGGGTTGATGCGGATGACGAGGTCATAGCCGTCCTCGACCGGGTCGACCAGGCGATCCTCCGCGACGATCTCGAGCTGGACGTCGGGATAGGCGTGCGCAAAGCGCGCACCGATCCGGCCGAACGCGACATGGGCGAGCAAGACCGGCGCACTGACCCGCAAGCGGCCGCGCGGCGTCGACGCGCCGAGCACTACGGCTTCGCCGGCCTCCGCGATGTCGGACAATGGACCGCTGGTGCGCTCGTGCAGCGCGCGGCCCTCATCGGTCAATCGCAGACTCTGCGAACCCCGCTCGATCAAGCGGACGCCGAGACTCTGTTCGAGTTCGGCGACACGGCGGGACAGCGTCGCCTTGGCCCGTCCGGAGGCGCGGCTGGCGCGGCCGAGCCCGCCATGCGCGGCCACCAGATTGAAATCGGCGAGTGCCTGAAGGTCCATCGAACTGTTCCATATTCGAAACGGTCTGTTCAGATAATGCCATCTCCAAAGGAAAATTGGAACGGATAGCTTCTCCGCAACGGCAGACGGTCTGCCCCAAAAGAGGAGTATTCGACATGACCATTCTAGTGACAGGCAGCACGGGCACCATCGGCACCCAGGTTCTCAATCATCTCGCCGGTCAGGGCGTCGAGGTTCGGGCCCTGACGCGTTCGCCCGGCAAGGCGCAATTTCCGCAGCACGTGACGGCGGTTCGCGGCGATCTTGCCGACGTGGATTCGGTCCGCGCGGCGCTCGTTGGCGTCAGCACGCTGTTCCTGCTGGTGCCGAATGCGGCCGACGAACTAACGCAGGCGATGCTGACGCTGGCCGCCGCGCGCGAGGCCGGCGTCAAGGGCGTCGTCTATCTCTCGGTGTTCAAGGGCGAGGCCTATGCGGACGTGCCGCATTTCGCCGGCAAGCACACGGTCGAGCGGATGATCGAGGCGCTCGATCTTCCCGCGACCATCCTGCGTCCGGCCTATTTCATCCAGAACGATCTTCGGCTGAAGGAGCCGCTGCTGAACTTCGGCGCCTACGGCATGCCGATCGGCGCGAAGGGCATCTCGATGGTCGACATCCGCGATATCGGCGAGGCGGCCGCGATCGAGTTGCTGCGCCGCGAGCGCGCGTCCGGCCCGCTGGGCCGCGAGACCTACGCGCTGGTCGGCCCCGATGTCGTGACCGGCGAGGGCGCGGCTGCGATCTGGCGCGATGAGCTTGGCCGCGCGGTCAGCTATGGCGGCGACGATCTCGCGGCGATGGAGCAGCGTTTCAAGGCAGCGATGCCGGCATGGCTCGCGCTCGACATGCGCCTCATGTTCGGCCGGTACCAGAGCCACGGCGCGGTCGCGACGGCCGATGAGCTGGCACGCCTGACGAAGCTGCTCGGCCGCGCGCCGCGGGCCTATCGCGATTTCGCCCGCGACGCCGCCGCGCAGTGGCGCAAGGGCTAGCTGCCCCCGTGCGTGAGGAAGCGCGTGACCACGCCGCCAAGCGTGGCGTGGTCGAGCGGCTCTGCCAGCGAGGTCTTGGCGGTCTCGACCACGCTATCGGGCGCGAGGCCGCGGCGCAGGTCGCACAGCGCGCCGGCATAGTCGGCGGTGAATTCCGGATGCGGCTGCACCGACAGCGTCGTGCCGTTGGCGTAGAGCAGGGCGGCGTGCGGCGTGAACCCGGACGACAGGATGGTGCGCGCTGAGGCGGGCGGGTCGACCACCTGGTCCTGATGCGAGCAGGCGACGGCGACCGTCTCGCCGTCGATCAGCCCGTTGTCCGGCGCGATCCGATAGATATGGCGCCCGATGCCCCAGCCCTTCTCGGATTTGCGCACGGTGCCGCCGAGCGCCTGCGCGATCAGCTGATGGCCGAAGCAGACGCCGACGGTTGGAATGCGCTTGTCATGGGCCGCGCGAACGAAGGCTTCGAGCGGCGCGATCCACGCGACATCGTCGTAGACTCCGGCGGCCGATCCCGTGATCAGGATCGCATCCAATGCGGCCGGATCCGGCAGCGTCTCGCCATTGGCGGGGCTGACGACGTCGCAGCCAACAGATGGATCGGCGGTCGCCACCATCCGCTGAAACATCTGCGGATAGCTGCCGTGGCGCTCGCGGAATTGCGGACTGACGAGCCCGGTTTCGATGATGGTGATGCGGGGCATGGAACGCGCTGACAGATGAGCGGGGATGCCTCAGCCTTTACTCCGAAAGCACTGGCGGCGACAAGCCGCGCGCGGCGGTCGCCGATCAATTCCGCAACGGTGCCGCCGCGTCGATCGTGGCGGTGTGCTGCGCTGTCGGCGTCGTGCTTGCGGTCGCCGGCGTCGTACTCTCGCTCGCCGGTGTCGCCGTCACGATCACGGGTTCGGTGCGGTAGCGCGGCAGCTGATCCTCGAGCGAGTAGCCGACGCAGAGCGCGAGGCTCGACCAGACCGCCATGCTGAAATACAGCGACATCCAGGCGATCTCCTCGCGCCATTCCGCGATGTCATGGGTCACGACCCAGCGCCGGCTGACGTCGCGCAGGCCTTCCAGCGGATGCAGCAGCGTGCCGCCGGCGGCGAGGTTGGCGCGCCAGCGATTCAGATACATCGGGACGTCGACGGTCATCAGGAAGGCGAGGAAGCCGGCGATGCCGACGATCGCGACGATGAAGGCCCAGCGCACCGGGCCATGAAACTCCGGCAGCAGCCGGCACAGCGCAATGCCGACCAGGAAGAACACAACCGCCCAGATCGAGTTCTCGATCGCGTTGCAGAGATAATGGGTGGTCAGCACCGCATACCAGGAAAAGCATTCCGCGATCACGATCAGCGGCACGATGATCCAGGCGATGGTCACGGTGGTCTCGGCGCCGGTCATGGTACCGAGCTGATGCAGGATGATCGCCCATTGCGCGGCGAAGCAGACCTCGGCGACGGTGGCGACGGTGCGGCCGACCACGACGCTCGACAGCCAGGTGTCGAACAGGCAGATGCGTTGCACGTCGGCGCGCGGCAGGACCGAGCGGAAAGCACAGCCGAACACATAGGCCGCGCATAGCAGCATCATCAGGCCGATGCCCGAGGTGTTGCTGAAGCTGCCATTGGCCTGTTCATTGAACTGGCGGTAGAGCGCGAACCAGATCGCGATGTTGGCGGCGCTGACGAGGCTCAGGAAACCCCACCACCGGACCACTGGATTTGACCAAGCCAGCGAAACCGGCCGTGCCCGCCACTCCATGCTCATTCACCGCTCCGCGTGTAACCGAATTGATATTGAACTGTAGCAATTCTGTCATAGAAGGCGGCGAATCACGAACTAAAAATTGCGTGTGGGAGCGAGCCGGGCAGATCCGATTGTGTCAGTGCCCGATTGTGTCAGTGCCCGATTATGACAGTGCGCGATTGTGACAGTGCGCGGTGTTGCGTGACCGTCAGCCGCGCAGCGCCGTCTCGGGAATGGTGCGGCGGACCACTTCGCGCATCGCGAAGCTGGAATGGATGCGGGCGACGCCCGGCATGCGCGACAGATGCTGCTTGTGGATGCGCTCGAAGTCGGCGATGTCGCGGGCGATCACCTGCAGATGATAATCGTCGCTACCCGACATCAGATGGCAGGACACGACGTCGGGGCAGCGCGCGATCGCGGCCTCGAAGGCTGCCAGATAATCCTCGCTCTGCTTCTCCAGCGTGATGGTGACGACGACGGTCGTCACGAGGCCAAGCGCTGATGGTTCGAGGTCGACGCGATAGCCGCGGATCACGCCGATCTCCTCGAGATGGCGGATCCGCCGTGCGCAGGCGGTCGGCGACAACCCGACCTTCTCGGCAAGCTCGATCTGGCTGGCGCGGGCATCAGCGACCAGCTCGGCGAGGATTCTGAGGTCGATACGATCGAGACCGTCCACGCAGATTTCCTTCAAGGGCTGAGCTGAAAGCGAAGGATATGGGCGTATTTGGCTGTGAGCAAGCCGGAAATCGCTGAGAAACGCCATGTGACGGGGCATAGCCTTGATGGCGGCGGAAACGAATCCTTCAAGGAGCGGACCATGCGCATCGGCGTGCCCAAGGAAATCAAGGTCGAGGAATATCGGGTCGGGCTGACGCCTGCCTCGGTGCGGGAATATGTGGCGCACGGCCACGAGGTCGTGGTCCAGCGCGGCGCCGGTGACGGCATCGGTGCCGGCGACGACGTCTACACCCAGGCCGGCGCGCGGATCGCCGATACCGCCGAAGAGGTGTTCTCCGTCGCCGAGATGATCGTGAAGGTGAAGGAGCCGCAGCCGTCCGAATGGACCAGGCTGCGCGAGGGACAGATCCTCTTCACCTATCTGCATCTCGCGCCCGACGTGCCGCAGACCGCGGGGCTGATCGCCTCCGGTTGCACGGCGGTGGCCTATGAGACCGTGACCGACGCACATGGTGGACTGCCGCTGCTCGCGCCGATGAGCGAAGTCGCCGGCCGGCTCGCGATCGAGGCCGCGGGCGCCGCGCTGCGCAAATCCGCCGACGGCATGGGCAAGCTGCTCGGCGGCGTGCCCGGCGTCCCGCCGGCGCGGGTTGCGATCATCGGCGGCGGCGTGGTCGGCACCCATGCGGCGCGGATGGCGGCCGGGCTCGGCAGCGACGTCACCATCCTCGACCGCTCGTTGCCGCGGCTGCGCCTGCTCGACGATCTCTTCCTCGGCCGCGTCCGCACCCGTTACGCCACGCTGGAAGCGATCGAGCAGGAGGTCTTCGCGGCTGACGTTGTGATCGGCGCGGTGCTGGTGCCCGGCGCCAGCGCGCCCAAGCTGGTGTCGCGCGCGCAGCTCGCAGGCATGAAGCGCCGCGCGGTACTGGTCGACGTCGCGATCGACCAGGGCGGTTGCTTCGAGACCTCGAAGCCGACCACGCATCAGGCGCCGACTTACCTCGTTGATGACATCGTGCATTATTGCGTCGCCAACATGCCGGGCGCGGTGCCGGTCACCTCGAGCCACGCGCTCAACCACGCCACGCTGCCGTTCGGCCTGGCGCTGGCCGCGAAGGGACTGCGCGCGCTGGTCGAGGATCCGCATCTGCGCGCCGGCCTCAACGTCCATCGCGGCCGCATCACGAACCGCGCCGTGGCCGAAAGCCAGCATCTGTCGGCCGTGATGCCCGAGGAAGCGCTGGCGTCGTAGGAAATTCGAAAGATCTAACTGCAGCGCGGGTCCAACCTCCCCTTGAAAAGGGGAGGTCGCTTTGCTCGCCAGAGCAAAGCGGGTGGGGATCAACTCTCTCCACATAGAGCGTCGCCTGCGGCTGACCCCCATCCCGACCTTCCCCCTTTCAGGGGGAAGGAGAAGACAGATATTTAGTCCGAATGCTTCGCTCCATCCGGGCTACGGCTTTGTCATCCGCACGAAGCGTTGAGCGTCCCGAGAGGTCTTTTCTCAAACGAATTTTGGCCCGGCTTCATCTGCCAGTTGTTTCAGCCGGTTCTGCATGACTTCAATGATCTGCGCGCGCTTTGCCGCGATGCGTTCGATCGGGCCGCCAATGCCGATGGCGAGCGGAGCGCGTCGCTTCGGCAGGGGAACGAGCATGCCTATTGTGTTTGCGCCTGGCGTCGTGCGGCCGCCTGTCTCGGAAAAGCCGCGGCGGCGAATGCGCTCGACCTCCTCGAGAAAGGCGGATTCGCGAACGCGCGCCGACTGACTCGGCTCCTCGGCATTGTTGCGCCGGATAATGCCGCGAATTTTGGTGTTCGGCATTTGGCTCAGCAGCACGTGTCCGAGCGCGGTCCGCACCATCGGTCGTATTTGACCGGCTTGTGCTGTGTACTGAAGCTGAGAGCCGCCGGGGACAACGTGCAGATATTGCATCCCGGCGGCGCCGGCCTGTTGTCCGAGCATGACGGTTTCGCCGCCCGTCGCGGTCCAGAGTTCCTCCATCAGATCGGTGAGCTTGGTATCACGGAACGGGGAACGACGGATCCAGTCACCTAGCAAATTGACCCGGTAGCTCGGGATGAAGAGCCGGGTCTTTCGCTCGTATTCCAGGTAGTTCAATTCAACGAGACATCGAAGCAACACGGACGTGCTCGATTGCGGCATCTCCAACGCGGACGATATTTCGGTCACGGAAGCAGCCCGCTTTGTTTTCCGAAAGAACTCCAGAACCGCAAACGTCCGCATGGCCGATTTGACGATGGCCGTCTTATTCGGATTCGGCATGGCTGGCTCCTCGGCGGGTCAAGTACCGCACCTCCATCACATATGTGATGTTAGGGCAAAACTGCTTCACTTGACGACAACTTTGGCCCAGATTGGCGTCAATAAGATCAAGCCGCATGGAAACGCACAGAGCAGGGGAAGGCGGATGCCCGGCCGAAGTTTGCTCGAGAAGATCTGGGACCAGCATGTCATTGCTCGCCTCAGCGAAGACACAGACCTCCTTCATATCGACCGCCATCTGCTGCACGATCTCGGCGGCTCGCGCGGCCTGCTCGATCTGAAGAGCCGGGGCCTCAAGGTCCACAATCCCGAACTGACCTTTGCAACGCCGGATCACGCGCTGTCCACGGCGCCGGGCCGCGCCGGAACCAGCAAGATCGGACTGGAATTGCTGGCTGCGCTGCGGGTTGAGACCTCGGCGAGCGGCATAACCCTGTTCGACGTCGATCAGCCCGGCCAGGGCATCGTCCACGTCATCGGTCCGGAACTCGGCTTGAGCCTGCCGGGCGCGACCATCGTCTGCGGCGACAGCCACACCTGCACCCATGGCGGCTTGGGGGCGCTCGCCTTCGGCATCGGATCGAGCGAGCTAACCCATGTGCTGGCGACGCAGGCGCTGATCCAGCGCCGCCCGAAGACGATGCGCGCGCGCTTCGAGGGCAAGCTGCCGCTCGGCGTCACCGCCAAGGACATGATTCTGGCGCTGATCGGCCATATCGGCGCCGCCGGCGGCACTGGATATGCGGTCGAATATGCCGGCAGTGCGATCCGCGCGCTGCCGATCGAGGGCCGGCTCACGATCTGCAACCTCTCGATCGAGCTCGGCGCCAAGATGGGCATGGTGGCGCCGGACGAGAAGACGTTCGAATTCCTGCGCGGCCGTCCCTATGCGCCGCAAGGCGCGATGTGGGATCTCGCGGTGAAAGCGTGGCGCGAGCTGCCGAGCGATCCCGACGCGGTGTTCGACCGCGAGGTCGTGATCGATGTCGAGAAGATCATCCCGCAGGTGACCTGGGGCATCAGCCCCGAGCACGTCGTCGGCGTCGATGGCGTGATTCCCGATCCGAAGGCGGTCGACGATCCCTTGCGGCGCGCCGCGATCGAGACGGCGCTCGAGTATATGGGCCTGGAAGGCGGGGCGCCGATCGCGGGCACGCCGGTCGATTGGGTGTTCATCGGCTCCTGCACCAACAGCCGGCTCAGCGATCTGCGCGCCGCGGCCGAGGTTGCGCGCGGCCGCAAGGTCGCGGCCGGGGTCCGCGCCTGGGTTGTGCCGGGTTCGGAGAACGTCAAGCGCGAGGCGGTCGCCGAAGGGCTCGACAAGATCTTCATCGACGCCGGCTTCGAGTGGCGCGAGCCGGGCTGCTCGATGTGCCTTGCCGCCAATGGCGAGGTGGTGGCGCCCGGGCAGCGCTCGGTTTCGACCTCGAACCGCAATTTCGTCGGCCGGCAGGGGCCGCGCGCGCGGACGCATCTGGCGAGCCCCGCGAGCGCCGCAGCATCCGCCATTGCCGGCGCGATCGCCGATGTCAGGATGATGGGACGCTAGAGCATGCCAAAACCGTTCGACAAGCTCACCGCAACCGCCGCGCCGATCATGCGCGGCAATATCGATACCGACGTCATCATCCGCATCGAGCGGCTGGTCGGCAATTCGATCCGCGGCACGCTCGGTAAATGGGCGTTCGGCTCGCTGCGCTATCTGCCCGACGGCTCGGAGAATCCGGAGTTCATCCTGAACCGCGAGCCGTATCGCGAGGCGGAGATCCTGGTGACCGGGCCGAATTTCGGCTGCGGCTCCTCGCGCGAGGGCGCGGTGTGGTCGCTGCAGGAGCGCGGCATCCGCGCCATCATCGGTTCCGGATTCGGCGACATCTTCTTCGCCAACTGCTTCCAGAACGGAATCCTCCCCGTCATCGTCGACAAGGCGGTGGTCGATCAGCTTGCCGTCGACATCGAGGCGACGCAGGGCGCGGGCAAGGTCTCGATCGACCTCGAGGCCCAGACCATCGTCTCGCCGTCAGGCGCGCGGCATTCGTTCGAGATCGATCCGCGGCGGCGCGAGGGGCTATTGAAGGGGCTCGACGAGGTGGCGCTGACGCTGCAGCGCGATGACGAGATCCACGCCTTCCAGGCCTCCGACCGCGCGGCGCGGCCATGGATTCATTCGACAACGACACCCGCTTCAAGGACACCGGCATGAGCACGCAATCCAACATGGTCAAGGTCGCCGTCGTCGGCGGCGAGGGCATCGGCCCCGAGGTCACCGCGCAGTCGCGTCGCGTGCTCGACTGGTTCGCGGCGAAGCGTAACGTGCCGATGACGCTGCGCGAGGCGCAATACGGCCTGATCCCGTATCTGGCGACCGGCAAGGTGCTGCCCGAGGACACCGCCGAGGCGATGGACGAGGCCGATGCGATCCTGTGGGGTGCGACCGGCGGGCCGGAGACCACCGAAGTGCCGGCCGCAGCACGCAAGGCCGGCAGTCTGCTGGGCCTGCGCAGCAAATACGATCTTTATGCCAATCTGCGACCGATCGTGGCGAGCCCGGCACTGTCGGCCTCCGCGCCGCTCAAGGCCGGGGTGCTCGACGGCGTCGATTTCGTCATCATCCGCGAATTGACCAGCGGCATCTATTTCGGCGAGCCGCGCGGCATCGAGACGCTGCCCGACGGCCAGCGCCGCGGCTTCAACACCGAGCAATACACCACGAACCAGATCCGCCGCGTGGCGCGCTCGGCCTTCGAACTGGCGCGGACCCGGCGTAACAAGGTCTGCTCGGTCGACAAGGCCAATGTGCTGGAGACCAGCGTGGTGTGGCGCGAGGAGGTGATCAAGCTGCACAAGGAGGAGTTCTCCGATGTCGAGCTGACACATCTCTATGTCGATAACGCCGCGATGCAGATCGTGCGCGAGCCGCGGCAGTTCGACGTCATGGTGACCGGCAACATCTTCGGCGACATCCTTTCGGACTGCGCGGCGATGGCTTCGGGCTCGCTCGGCATGCTGCCGTCGGCCTCGCTCGGCCCGGTCGATCGCTTCGGCCGACGCAAGGCGCTCTATGAGCCGGTGCATGGCAGCGCGCC
Organism: Bradyrhizobium sp. BRP56; assembly: GCF_020194035.1. NCBI lineage: Bacteria > Pseudomonadati > Pseudomonadota > Alphaproteobacteria > Hyphomicrobiales > Nitrobacteraceae > Bradyrhizobium > Bradyrhizobium sp. BRP56. The sequence continues at coordinate 144,000 of NZ_JADYVV010000001.1, read as the reverse complement.
CGACATCGCGGGCAAGGGCATCGCCAATCCGCTCGGTTCGATCCTCAGCGTCGCGATGCTGCTGCGCCTGACGCTGAACCGGCCCGAGGATGCCGACCTGCTCGAGAAGGCGGTGCAGACCGCGCTGGCCTCCGGCGCGCGCACGGCCGATATCGCCGAAGCCGGGGCGAAAAAGCTGTCGACCGTGCAGATGGGCGATGCAGTGCTCGGCGCACTCGACAGGATCTCGGCGAAGGAGCACGCGTGATGGCGCGCCTCACCACGCCCCACATTTCAAGGCGATCGGCGCTGACGGTGATCGCCGCCGGCGGCGCCGCGCTGGCGACCGGGCGTGCGTGGGGGCAGGCGGCCGCGGGCCGCGCGATCTATCCGGTCGCAGTGCCGGTCTATCAGACGCAATTCGTCGCCGACCGTATCGGCTACTTCAAGGAGGCCGGGCTCGACTGCAAGCTGGTGCAGGGCGGCAGCGGCGTGAAGACCCGCGAAATCATCGCCTCGTCGCAGGGCGATATCGGTATCGGCGACGTCACCCATCCGATGCAGCTGACCAATCACGGCCGCGCCGCGCGCGTGCTGTTGCCGGTCGACACCCGGTCGAATTCGGTGATGTTCATCTTGCGCAAGGATCTGAAGGACCAGGGCATCAACTCGCTGGAGGCGTTCACGCAATGGAAGCGGCCCGACGGCCGCAAGCCGATCGTCTCGGTCTCCTCGCTCGGCGGCACCAACCACGTCTGGTCGTCCTACTACATGGAAACCATGGGGCTCGACGACAAGGTGACCTGGATCGGCACCGGCAATGTCGACACCATGCTGGGATCGCTGAAGTCGAAGCAGGTCGATATCCTCGTCAGCTCGCTGTCGCTGTTGAACGAGGCGCAGCAGCAGGGCTGGGGCGAATTGCTGTTCGACGGCACCGATGAGGCGATCTGGAACAAGCATATCGGCGGCAAGGTGCCGGTGACCGCGCATTTCACGCTGCAAGCCACCATCGACAAGGACCCGGCCAAGATGCAGGCCTACGTCACCGCGCTGTGGCGGGCGTCGCAGTGGATCAAGACCCACAAGCCGACGGAGGTCTACGACGCCATCGAGCCCTATGTCGGCAGCACCTCGCGCGAGGCCAATCTGCTGGAGATCACGTCGATCCAGAAGGTCGCGGACTATGAGGGCTCGATCGACGCCGCGAGCTTCGCGCGCGGCGAGAAAGTCTGGTTCCGCGAGATGACCGGCATCAAGCCGCTCAAGATCGCCGACGTGGTCAATTCCAACCTGATCGAAGCGGCGCGAAAGGCCTATCCGGGTTGAGCGCGCTCGAGACAAGCGCAACCGTATCGCCGCGCGCCGCGGCCGATCGCCGCGTCGAGGTCAAGGGCCTGAGCAAGTCGTTCCAGCTCGCCAAAACCACGATCGAGGCCGTGCGCGACGTGACCTTCGACGTCCGCCGCGGCGAGTTCGTCGCGCTGCTCGGGCCGTCGGGCTCCGGCAAGAGCACCGTGCTCAACATGATCGCCTCGCTGATCCGCCCGACCGGCGGCGAGATCCTGATCGACGGCAAGCGCGTCGTCGCCGGCAAGGCGACGCCCAACGTCGGCTACGTCTTCCAGCGGGACACGCTGTTTCCGTGGCGAACCGTCGGCGACAATATCGGCTACGGGCTGGAGCTATCAGGCGTGCCGGCTCACGAACGGAAGGAGCGCATCGCCGAATGCGTCGCGCAAGCCGGCCTGAAGGGATTCGAGAACGCCTATCCGTCGGCGCTGTCGGGTGGCATGCGCCAGCGCGCGGCGCTGATGCGGACGCTGATCGTCGAGCCGCAGATCCTCCTGATGGACGAGCCGTTCGGCGCGCTCGACACCCACACCAAGATCGACATGCACGAGGTGCTGCTCCGGATCTGGGAGCGCGAGCAGCAGACCGTGCTGTTCGTGACCCACGATCTCGGCGAGGCGTTGACATTGGCCGACCGCATCATCCTGTTCTCGGCGCGGCCGGGCCGGATCAAGGACATGTTCGAGGTCGATTTCGACCGCCCGCGCGATGCGGTGAAGGTGCGCGAAACCCCGCATTATGCCGAGCTGTTCCAGCACATCTGGCATTCGCTGGGCGAGGAATTCGTCAGGGGCCGCAGCACATGAAGAGGTACGGCACGCTCGGCACGGTCGGCTGGCAGGTCCTGATCTGCGCCGTCGTGCTGTCGGTCTGGCAATGGGGCTACGACCTCCGCACCAAACTGCCCTGGCTGGTGCCCGACCTGCTCGATCCCTACTTCATCTCGAAGCCGTCGATGATCTTCGACAACTTCCTGATCCAGAGCTGCCTGACCTCGAAGCTCGGCGCCTTCAACGGCTGGTTCAATGGCGACTTCGGAAAGTGCCTGGCGCGCAACGAGAACAACCTCTGGGCCGCGACCGCCATCACCCTGAAGAATACCTTCTTCGGCTTCGTCACCGGCGTGGTCAGCGGCTTCGTCGCCGGACTGATCCTGGGACGATCCGATCGGCTGAGCGCGATCTTTCAGCCCTTCATCACCGCCGTGAATTCGATCCCGCGGATCGCGCTGGCGCCGATCATCGTGCTGGCATTCGGGATCGGCGACATGTCGAAGATCGTGACGTCCTGGATCGTCGTCGTGTTCCTGGTGTTCTTCAACACTTTCGAGGGCGCGCGCTCGATCGACGAAGGCTTCACCAACGCCGCGCGGCTGCTCGGCGCCAGCGAATGGCAGATCACCCGGACGGTGGTGATCCCCTCGACGATGGCCTGGGTGTTCGCTTCGCTGACGCCTGCGATCTCCTTCGCGCTGATCGGCGTGATCGTCGGCGAGTTCATCGGCGCCGAGCGCGGCATCGGTCGCCTCATCATCGAATCGGAGGCGCGCGGCGAGGCCTCGGGCATGATGGTTGCTGTCGTGGTGCTGATGCTGGTCGGTGTGGTGCTGTCGGCGATCATCTGGCGGCTGCAGGCCTATCTGTTGCGCTGGCAGCGGCAACGCAGCGCCGAATAGGCCGCGGGGCCGTGGCGACGTCGCATTTGCCGCCACGGCTGGCCCGGATCTAGGCTGCATTTTCCGATGGCGAGGTCTCGCCGTCGAGCCAGTCCTGTTCCTTTGCCAGCGCGCGCCAAGCCGCTTCCATTCGCTTGAAGCGATTGTAGGTCGGCCCGTCGTCGGCACGCTCGGCAAGTTGCGCGCAGTTCTCCGCATTGTCGCGGAAGTGCTGTGACTGTTTCATGGAACGTCCTCCTATTAGTTAAGGACGTGGGACATCAATTCAGGCTATTCAACGCGTGGAACATGGGTATTTCGCCACACAGATGAATGCCTGTTCAGCGAGTTCCCGGCGCGATATTTCGCAACTGAGCGTGAGCAATTGCAGCACGGTCGATACAGGAACGGTGCGTCGCACTCGACGTTCCTCCTTCACGTCGCAACTGGAGGAGGAGAGACGGCATGAGGACGTATCTGCTAACCGCGGCCATGGTGACCGCGATCGCATCGCCTGTGTTCGCCGATGATATCGGTGTCCGCGCAGGTCCCGTCGGCGCAGGCGTAACGGTTGGTCGGGCACCCGAATATCGCGATCGCGATCGTGATCGCACCACGGTAATCAGGGAGCGTGAGCCGCGCCATGACCGGACCACGGTCATCAAGAAGCGGGACGAATTCGGCAATCGCAGCAAGACCGTCATCCATAACGACGACGATTGACGCCAACTCAGGCGATCTTGTGTGAGCATGAACGTCCGTCGCTGACCTCGTCACGGCGGACGTTTGCTTGGTGCCCCAGGCATGGAGCGACGATGGCGGCCGAGACGGAGCTCAAATTCCACGTTCCCGCGCGCAAGCTCAAGGGACTGAAGAAACCGCGGGTCGCCGGCAGCAAGAGCGGTGCACCATCCGAGAGCGATCTCGTCTCGACTTATTTCGACACCGCGAAGCACAAGCTCAAGCGGCACGGACTGACGTTGCGCGTGCGGCGGGATGGCGGCAACTATGTTCAGACTATCAAGTCGGGAGCGGGTCCGCAGTTTGAACGGGGCGAATGGGAGACTGACCTAGCGGACGGAAACCTCAACCTCGACAAGGCTGAAGGCACGCCGCTCGAAAAGCTCGCGTCCGGCAGGCTGCGTCGCAAGCTGAAACCGGTATTCGAGACGTCGGTGCGGCGTATCACCGTGCCGCTGCGGACCAAACGCAGCGAGATCGAACTCGCGATCGATCGCGGCTACACCACGGCCGGGCACCGTTCGCGCCGAATCGACGAGGTCGAACTCGAACTCAAGAGCGGCCGCCCGCTCGACCTGTTCCGGGTCGCAAGGGCGCTGGAGCGGAAGGCGGCGGCGGAGCTCGATCTGCGCTCGAAAGCCGAACACGGCTATGAACTTGCCGATGGCGAGGAGCACGTCGTCGTTTCCGCCGGGAGCATCGTGCTCGACGCCGGACTTACCGCCGGCGCGGCGTTCCGGGTGATCGCGCGCGCCGCGCTTCGTCATTTCTCGTCGAATGCCGAGGCCGTCCGCGAGGGCGAGGCGGAAGGCATTCACCAAATGCGGGTCGGGTTGCGGCGGCTGCGCGCCGCGATCTCGCTGTTCTCGAAGATCCTCATCGTAGCCCCGACGGAAGAGATCAAGACGCAGCTGAAGTGGCTCACCAGCGCGCTCGCACCGGCGCGCGAGCTTGATGTATTCGTCAAGGAAGATATCGAGCCTGCATCGCATGACGCGCTGCTGCGGCGAGGCGGCAAAGCGATCCGGCAGGAATTCTCCGACCGCCGCGACCGCGCCTTTGCCGGCGCGCGGCAGGCGGTCAATTCGCGGCGCTATCGGTCCATGCTGATCGACACGTTGCAATGGATCGAGGCAAAGCAGACCATTGCCGCGGAGGACGAAGGCGGTCCGATCGAGGAATTCGCGGCCGCGCTGCTGCACCGCCGCATCAGGAAGCTGCGCAAGGATGGCCGGCGTCTCGACGAGCTGTCGGCCCAGCAGCGGCACAAGGTGCGCATCAAGGCCAAGAAGCTCAGATACGCGATCGATTTCTTCGAAAGCCTGTTTTCGCGCAAGGGTGAGCGCAGGCAACTCGCGCGGCTGTCCAGGCACCTGAAGCGGGTCCAGGATGCGCTCGGCTCGCTCAACGATTTTGTCGCGCACCGCAAGCTGGCGGTCGATGCGGCGCTGAAGGCCCCGCATCGGAAGGAGCGGGCCAGCGCCTTTGCCTCGGGCGTTGTGCTTGGCCGAGAGGAACAGGCGGTCAAGCCGCTGATCAAGGTCGCCGCCAGGGAAGTGCGAGGACTCGAGAAATATTGATGAGCGTGTGGCGGCGAACCTCGGACATCTATGCCGCTGGTGATGCCCCCGATTGCCTCTCCCGCTCGGCGGCTGCGATCTGGCTGCGACATTCCTCCGCGTAGGCACGCAGGCGCTCGGCCGTCAACGAGTCCATGCCGGTGCGTGCCAGCCGCTCGGCGCGGTCGGCCTGATCTCTGAGATCATTGATGGTCCGGGTCATGTGTGTCTCCATGCCCAGACAATTTGAATCGAATTGCGACGTTCCCCGGCCGATCAGGACGTGGCTAACGGGTGGTTAAGGAGCCGCGGATGCTCAGGTCACCGGCGCCGGGTTGAACAGCGTCAGATCGTTGTGGATGCCCCAGCGGTCCGACCACGGCTTGGTGCGCCCGCTCGCGACGTCGAGGATCAGGCGGAACAGGTCCCAGCCGGTTTCCTCGATTGTCTTCTCGCCGGTGGCGATGCAGCCGGCGTCGAAATCGATCAGGTCCTTCCAGCGCCGTGCCAGCTCGCTGCGGGTCGCGACCTTGATGACCGGGGCTGCTGCCAGGCCATAGGGCGTGCCGCGGCCGGTGGTGAACACCTGCAAGGTCATGCCGGAGGCGAGCTGCAGCGTGCCGCAGATGAAGTCGCTCGCCGGCGTCGCGGCAAACAGCATGCCCTTCTGCCGCGCCTTCTCGCCCGGCGACAGCACGCCCGCGATCGGGCCGGAGCCGGACTTGACGATCGAGCCGAGCGACTTTTCGACGATGTTGGCGAGACCGCCCTTCTTGTTGCCCGGCGTGGTGTTGGCGCTGCGGTCGGCGCCGCCGCGGGCAAGATAAGCGTCGTACCATTCCATCTCGCGGATCAGCGCGCGGCCGACATCCTCGTTGACGGCGCGGCGGGTCAGCAGCTGGATCGCGTCGCGCACCTCGGTCACTTCCGAGAACATCACGGTCGCGCCGGCGCGAACCAGCAGGTCGGCGGCAAAGCCCACCGCGGGGTTCGCGGTCACGCCGGAGAACGCGTCGCTGCCGCCGCATTGCAGGCCGATCACGAGATCGGCGGCCGGGCAGGTCTCGCGCTTGCGGGCGTTGAGCACCTTCAGCCGGGCCTCGGCCTGGGTCATGATGGCGTCGACGATGGCGCCGAAGCCGTCAAACGCTTCGTCCTGCATCCGCACGATGGCATCGCCGACGCCCTCCGGCACCAGCCGTTCCGGCGCGAGCTTCTCGCAGCCGAGCCCGACGACGAGGATCTCGCCGCCGAAATTCGGATTGAGCGCGAGATTCTGCAGCGTGCGGATCGGCACCACGGCGTCGGGTGCGGTGATCGCGACGCCGCAGCCATAGGCATGCGTCAGTGGCACGACGTCGTCGACGTTGGGATATTTCGGCAAGAGCTCGGCGCGGATGCGCTTCACGGCATATTCCATTGTGCCCTTGACGCATTGCACGGAGGAGGAGATGCCGAGGATGTTCTTGGTGCCGACCGAGCCGTCGGGATTGCGATAGCCCTCGAAGGTGAAGCCTTCGAGCGGCGGCAGCGCGGGCGGCACCGCGGTCGCGATCTCGAGCTGATCGAGCGGCGGGGCCTCAGGCATGCGGATGCGTGCCTCGTCGACCCACTCACCGGCCAGGATCGGTGACAGCGCCGTGCCGATCACCTCGCCATAGCGCACGATCGGCGCGCCCTCGGCGATGTCTTCGAGCGCGGTCTTGTGGCCCTGCGGCACGAAAGCACGCAGCGTCAGGCCCGAGGCGAAGCGGGAGCCGGCGGGCAGGCCGAAATCATTCACGACGATCGCGACATTGTCGCGCTCGTTGAGCTTGATGTAGCGGGGCTGCTCCTGCGCGCCGATCGACTGGTCCATGTAGCTTCTCCTGACTTTGCTTTACCTCTCCCGCTTGCGGGGGAGGTCGCATCGCATCGAAGATGCGATGCGGGTGGGGGCTCTCTCCACAGTATGATTCGTGGAGAGAGCCTCCACCCCAACCCTCCCCCGCAAGCGGGAGAGGGGCGCAGCGTCTTACGAGGCTGCACTCTGTTCCAACTGCTTCAGCCCGGGAACGTGTAAGCTGTCTTCACCGTGGTGTAGAACTCGCGGGCATAGGCGCCCTGTTCGCGTGCGCCGTAGCTCGAGCCTTTGCGGCCGCCGAACGGGACGTGATAGTCGACGCCGGCGGTCGGCAGGTTGACCATGACCATGCCGGCCTCGCTGTTGCGCTTGTAGTGCGAGGCGTATTTCAGGCTTGACGTGCAGATGCCCGAGGCAAGGCCGAACTCGGTGTCGTTGGAGATCGCCAGCGCCTCTTCATAATCCTTGGCGCGGATCACGCAGGCGACCGGACCAAAGATCTCCTCGCGGGCGATGCGCATCTGGTTGGTCGCCTCGGTGAACAGCGCCGGCTGCAGATAGAAGCCGGGCGTCTCGCGGTTCAACAATTCGCCGCCCCAGTGCAGGCGGGCGCCTTCATCCTGACCGATCTTGATGTAGCGCAGATCTTGGTCGAGCTGGCTCTGGTCGACGACCGGGCCGACATGCACGCCGCTCTTCAGCGCGTCGTCCACCGAAAGTCCCTTCATGCGCTCGGTCATCGCGGCGACGAAGCGGTCGTGAATTCCCGCGGTGACGATCAGGCGCGAGGACGCCGTGCAGCGCTGGCCGGTCGAGAAATAGGCGCCGTTGACGGCGACCTCGACCGCGACCTTCACGTCGGCGTCGTCGAGCACGACCAGCGGGTTCTTGCCGCCCATCTCGAGCTGGAACTTCTTCATGGGGTTGGAGAGCACGCAGGCCTGCGCGATCTTGCGGCCGGTCTGAACCGAGCCGGTGAACGAGATCGCGGCGACGTCGGGATGATCGAGCAGGGTCTGGCCGACCACCGAGCCCGAGCCGACCACGAGGTTGAAGACCCCCGCCGGAATGCCGGAACGCGCGATGATCTCGGACAGTGCATGGGCGGAGCCCGGCACCAGCTCGGCCGGCTTGAACACCACCGTGTTGCCGTAGCAGAGCGCCGGCGCGATCTTCCATGCCGGGATCGCGATCGGGAAGTTCCACGGCGTGATCATGCCGACGACGCCGACCGGCTCGCGGGTGATCTCGACGTCGAGGCCAGGGCGCACCGATGCGCCTTTCTCGCCCATCAGCCGCAGCGCCTCGCCGGCAAAGAACGCAAAGATCTGTCCGGCGCGCGCCACCTCGCCGATGCCTTCCGGCAGCGTCTTGCCCTCCTCGCGGGCGAGCAGGCGGCCGAGCTCTTCCTTGCGGGAGAGGATTTCCACCGAGATCCTGGTCAGCGCGTCGAAGCGTTCCTGCGGCGTCGAGCGCGCCCAGGCCGGGAAGGCGGCCTTCGCCGCGGCGATCGCCTTTTCGGTCTGCGCCTTGTCGGCCTTGGCGTATTCGCCGACGACATCGCCGGTGTTGGAGGGGTTGATGTCCCGCGTGATGCCTGTTCCGTCGACCCATTCGCCGGCGATGAAGTTCTTCTGGTGAGCGGTCATGTTTCCAACCTTTCTTGTTTAGCGCACGAGGCAGGGACGCTTGTCGTCGAAGGTCCACCCCTGGATCAGGAACTGCATGGCCAGCGCGTCGTCGCGGGCGCCGAGACCATGCTGCCTGTATAGCGCGTTCGCGGCCTCGATGGCACCGCGATCGAGCTCGATGCCGAGGCCCGGCCGATCCGGGATTGCGATCTTGCCGCCCTTGATCTGCAGCGGCTGGCGCGTCAACGCCTGGCCGTCCTGCCAGATCCAGTGGGTATCGATCGCGGTCACCTTGCCCGGCGCGGCGGCGCCGACATGGGTGAACATCGCCAGCGAAATATCGAAATGGTTGTTGGAGTGCGAGCCCCAGGTCAGGCCGTTGTCGCGGCAGGTCTGCGCCACCCGCACCGAGCCCTGCATGGTCCAGAAATGCGGATCGGCGAGCGGAATGTCGACTGCGCCGAGCCGCAGTGCGTGCGAGAGCTGGCGCCAGTCGGTCGCGATCATGTTGGTCGCGGTCGGCAGCCCGGTGGCGCGGCGGAACTCGGCCATGATCTCGCGGCCGGAGAAGCCGGCCTCCGCGCCGCAGGGGTCTTCGGCATAGGCGAGCACGCCATGCATGTTGCTGCATAGCCGGATCGCCTCGTCGAGTGACCAGGCGCCGTTCGGGTCGAGCGTGACGCGCGCCTTCGGAAAGCGTTTTGCAATGGCGGTGACGGCCTCGATCTCCGCTTCGCCCCTGAGCACGCCGCCCTTGAGCTTGAAATCGGCAAAGCCGTAATGCGCCTGCGTCGCCTCGGCGAGCCGCACGATCGCATCCGGCGTCATCGCCACCTGGTGGCGCAGATTGAACCAGTCGGGCTTGCCGGTCTCGCCCTCGACGTAAGGAAGGTTGGTCTTCCTGCGATCGCCGACAAAGAAGAGATAGCCGAGCGTCTCGACGCTGGCGCGCTGCTGGCCTTCGCCAAGCAGCGCTGCGACCGGGAGATTGAGATGCTGACCGAGCAGATCGAGCAGCGCGGATTCCACCGCGGTCACAGCATGGATGGTGACGCGGAGGTCAAACGTCTGCTTGCCGCGGCCGCCAGCGTCACGATCTGCGAAGGCCTGGCGCATCGAGGCCAGGATGTTGTTACAGGCGCCGATGGTCTGGCCGACGACGAGGTCGCGGGCGTCCTCAAGCGTCTTCTTGATCTTCTCGCCGCCCGGCACCTCGCCGACGCCGGTGTGGCCGGAGTTGTCGGTGAGGATAACGAGGTTGCGGGTGAAGAACGGCGCATGCGCGCCGCTCAGATTGAGGAGCATGCCGTCGCGGCCGGCGACCGGGATCACCTCCATCGCCGTGACAACAGGTGCGCCGGCAAAGCCGGTGCGGATCGTGTCCTGGATCATTTGCTCCTCCCTTCGTGCTTTGCTGTTGTCCTGGCCGTTCGGCTTATTCTGCCGCCTGCTGCGCGGCGGCCTGCGGCAGCTTGGCGACCAGCGCCGCGAGCTCGGCGATCTCCTGCTCGGTAAGATCGGTCAGCGGCGGCCGCACCGGGCCGGAGTAGCGGCCAATCACCTTCATGCCGGCCTTGATGATCGACACCGCATAACCCTTCTTGCGGTTGCGTATCGCGATCAGCGGCAGGATGAAATCCTTCAGGCCTGCATGGATGGTCTGATGATCGCGCCGGCGCACCGCGGCATAGAAATTGGTGGCGAATTCCGGCACGAAGTTGAACACCGCCGACGAATAGGTGGTCACGCCCATGTCGAGATAGGGCAGGGCGAAGGTCTCCGCGGTCGGCAGGCCGCCGATATAGGTCAGGCGATCGCCGAGCCGGGTGTAGACGCGGGTCATCAGCTCGATATCGCCGATGCCGTCCTTGTAGCCGACGAGGTTCGGGCAGCGCTCGCAGAGGCGCGCCAGCGTATCGGGCTGCAGGATCGCATTGTCGCGGTTGTAAACGATGACGCCGATCTTGACCGATGCGCACACCGCCTCGACATGGGCGGCGAGGCCGTCCTGCTCGGCATGCGTGAGATAGGGCGGCAGCAAGAGCAGGCCGTCGGCGCCGGCCTTCTCGGCGCCGACAGCGATCTCGCGCGCAATCGCGGTGCCGTAGCCGGTGCCGGCCAGCACGGGAACGCGACCCTTGGTCTCGTCGACCGCGATCTTCACGACGTGGGGAACTTCACTCGGCGTCAGCGAGAAGAACTCGCCAGTGCCGCCGGCGGCGAACAGGCCGGCGACGTCATAGCCGCACAGCCAGTCCATGTTGGCGCGATAGGTCGCCTCGTCGAACGAATAATCCGCGTTGAACGGGGTCACGGGGAAGGACAGGAGGCCGCCACCGATTCTAGCGGCCATCTCCTGAGGGGTCATCTTGCTCATGGCGCCACTCCTTGAATGTATCTGGGAACGGGATGCGCGAGCAGCGCGCGTCCATGGCGGAATTTCTAGGGAATGGTTCGATGCGCGTCCAAGCCAAACGCGGTATCGAGCGATGCTAACTCTGCATCAATCGCCGCGCAGATGCGGCGCTGCGATTTCGGTCGCGATCTCGATCAATGACGGCAGCAACTGGTTCTCGTGGTCGCGCCGCCACACCATGAACAGCTCGACCGGCACGGGTGATCGCAGCTTCAGCGGCTTCAGCTTGACGTCCGCGATCTTCAGGCTCGCGGCCGCTTCCGGCACGATCGCGACGCCAAGCCCGGCGCGCACCATGGCGAGGATCGAGTGGATCTGGCTGAGATGCTGCACATAGCGCGGCAGCACGTCGGCGCGCGTGAACATCGACACCAGCAGATCATGGAAGTAGCGCGCCTCATAGGGCGAATACATCACGAAGGGCTGGTCGTCGAAATCCTTGATGCTGACGGTCTCGGCCGCGGCCAGCGGATGCTTCTTCGGGATCGCGGCGAGCAGCGGCTCGGCCACGACGCGCCGGCTGGCGAATTCCGGCCGCGCGATCGGCGGACGTAGCAGGCCGGCATCGATCTGCCCGGTGGTGAGCGCCTCGAACTGATCGCCGGAGACCATCTCCTTCAGCGAAAAATCGACCTCGGGCAGGCGTGAGCGGCAGGCCGCGATCAAGTCGGGCAGGAAGCCGTAGGCGGCCGCGGCAGTGAAGCCGATCTTGAGCGAGCCGGTCTTGCCGAGCGCGATGCGGCGGGCAACCTGCGAGGCCGATTCCGCGAGCTTGAGGATGCGCCGCGCCTCGGGCAGGAAACTGCGTCCCGCCGGCGTCAGCCGCACCGAGCGGCTGGTGCGTTCCAGCAGCGGCGCGTCGATGATGTGTTCGAGCACCTGGATCTGCCGGCTCAGCGGCGGTTGCGTCATGTTGAGTCGCGCCGCGGCGCGGCCGAAGTGCAATTCTTCGGCCACCGTGACAAAGCAGCGGAGCTGGCTCAGGTCGAACATCGATGCAAGCCCGGAATTGATCGCGCGGGGATTTGTACGTTCTAGCATCGATGCCTCCCACTGGCCAAGAAGACAAACAAGAAGACAAAAAAGCAGACAAAGACGGCGGCCGCAGCCGCCGTTTGGTTTTCTGCTCCCTCTCCCCGTTCTTACGGGGAGAGGGTTGGGGTGAGGGGCTCTCTCTGCGCAACGGCCGCCTCGATGTGCACGCGCGATCCGAACGAGTCGGAGGGACTGTCTCTGCGGAGACGTGTTGCTTCGCCCCTCACCCGAAATTCGCTGTGCGAATTTCGACCTCTCCCCGCGGAAGGGCGGGGAGAGGTGAAGCGCGTTCACGCCGCCTTGAGCTGCACCCGCTTGATCTCACCGACGATGAACAGATAGGCGATCGCCGCGACCAGCGCGTTGGCACCGACGAACACCAGCGCGCCGTTGAACGAACCGGTGGCGGCCAGGATATAGCCGATGATGATCGGCGTCGTGATCGAAGACAGGTTGCCGAAGGTGTTGAACAGACCGCCGGAAACGCCGCCGGCTTCCTTCGGCGAAGTGTCGGAGACGACCGCCCAGCCGAGCGCGCCGATGCCCTTGCCGAAGAAGGCAAGCGCCATGAAGCCGACCACCAGCGCCTGGCCGTCGACATAGTTGCAGGCGATGATCGACATCGACAGCAGCATGCCGCCGACGATCGGGATCTTGCGCGCCATGGTCAGCGAGCCGGTGCGGCGCAGGATGTAGTCCGAGATCACGCCGCCGAGCACGCCGCCGATAAAGCCGCACAGCGCCGGCAAGGTCGCGACGAAGCCGGCCTGCAGGATCGAGAGCCCGCGCTCCCTCACCAGATAGACCGGGAACCAGGTCAGGAAGAAATAGGTCAGCGTGTTGATGCAGTATTGGCCGATATAGACGCCGAGCATCATGCGGTTGGCGAGCAACTGGCGGATGTGGTCCCAGCTGGGGCCGCTGTCCTGAGTCTTGCCGGCCTTCGTCGCGTCCATGTCGACCAGCGCGCCACCCTGCTTGATGTAGTCGAACTCGGCCTCGTTGATCGCGGGGTGTTCCTTGGGCTCGTAGATGGTCTTGATCCAGGCAATGCCCATGACGATGCCGAGCGCACCCATCACGTAGAACACATGGCGCCAGCCATACTCATGGGCGATCCAGCCCATCAGCGGCGCGAAGATCACGGTGGCGAAATACTGCCCCGAATTGAAGAAGGCCGAGGCGGTGCCGCGTTCATTGCCGGGGAACCAGGAGGCGACGATGCGGGCATTGGCCGGGAATGACGGCGCCTCGGCGATGCCGACCAGGAAGCGCAGGGCGAACAGCAGGATCACGGCCGCGCCGGCGGACAGGAACCCGACCAGGCCCTGCATCGCGGTGAAGATCGACCAGACGATGATGCCGATCGCATAGACCCATTTGGAGCCGAAGCGGTCGAGCAACCAGCCGCACGGCACCTGGGCGACCACATAGGACCAGCCGAACGCCGAGAACACGTAGCCCATCGCGACGGGATCGAGATGCAGTTCCTTGGAAAGGGCGGGGCCGGCGATCGAGAGCGTGGCGCGATCGGCATAGTTCACGGTGGTGACGAGAAACAGCATCGTCACGATCAAGAGCCGGACGCGGGATCGCCGCGTGTCTGCGGCGGACACAATTGCGCTCATTAGCGCCTCCTCGAAAATTTCCTCGAGGTCTGTCCTAGAGAGATGACGACAATGGGTCCAAGCCGAAACGGCTATTGATCCATACCGATTTTGAATGGATCGGCCCGGTGTCATTCCACTTCGCCGCTATTGCCAGGGTTCCACATTTAGTGTACTATTAGTACAGTTATTGAGGGCGCAGCGTTGCGCCCGGCTGCTCGAGGTCGAAAGCTGATGACCACGCCGCGCGACTATGAGGTGTTCGAGGCAGGTGATGTGACGCTGCAGGGCGGCGCCGTGTTTCCGCAACTGAGGCTCGCCTACAAGACCTATGGCACGCTGAATGCGGCGCGGGACAACGTCATCCTCTATCCGACGTCGTTTGCCGCACAGCACACCGACATCGAATGGCTGGTGCAGCTGGGCGGCGCGCTCGATCCCGGGCGCTACTTCATCGTCATCGCGAATCTGTTCGGCAACGGTCTGTCGTCCTCGCCGTCGAATTCGGTCGAGCTGCTCGGCGGCGCGCCGTTTCCTGCCTTCACCTATCATGACGCGGTCGCGATCCAGCGGCGGCTGCTGGTTGAGCGGTTCGGCGTGACAAAGCTCGCGCTGGTCTATGGCTGGTCGATGGGCGGCATGCAGGCCTATCACTGGGCCGCGCGGTATCCCGACATGGTCGAGCGCGCAGCCGTGGTCTGCGGCAGCGCGCGGTGCTCGCCGTATAATCATGTGTTCCTCGAAGGTGTGAAGGCCGCGCTGACCGCCGACCCGGCCTACCGGGATGGCCGCTTCGTCGCCAAGCCCGAGGCGGGTCTTCGTGCGATGGGGCGCGTCTACGCCGGCTGGGCAATGTCGCATGAGTTCTATCGCGAGGAAGTCTGGCGCGAGGCCGGCTTCAACTCGCTGGAAGACTACCTCGCGGGATCCTGGGACGGTGCCTTCGCGCGGCGCGATGCGAATGATCTGATGGCGCAGATCGCGATCTGGCAGGCCGGCGATATCAGCCGTTGCGATCAATTCGGCGGCGACTTCGACCGGGCGCTGGCCGCGATCAAGGCGCATGTCCTGCTGATGCCGGGGCGTACCGATCGCTATTTCGACCCGCGCGACAACGAGGCTGAACTCGGCCGCCTGGTCAACGCGCGCTCGGCCGCGCTGCACGCAATTCCGTCGATCCACGGGCACCGGGCCGGCAATCCCGCTAACAACGCCGAAGACCGCGCCTTCATCAACGCCGAAATCTCGGCGCTGCTGCAACGCTGACAGGTGAGACGACCATGAGCACCGCAGAGACCAGTGACGCCGGACCCCGCCTGAAGCCGCTCAGCCCGCTGACCTTGCGCGATTTGTCGACCAAGTCGAACCTTGCCGGCGCGCTGCGCGCGGCAAGCCATTACGGGATGATCGTCATCGTCGGCGCGCTGATCTCTCTGGTCTCATCGCGCTACGGTCTGCCATGGGCGCTGCCGCTGATTGCGGTGCAGGGTTACTTCGTCGCGTTCCTGTTCATGGTGGTGCATGAGACCGCGCACAAGACGGCGTTCCGCAGTCCAGCGCTCAATCTTGTCGTCGGCAATCTGTCCGCCTTCATGATCGGCCTGCCCTATCAGTACTACTGCCTGTTCCACTGGGACCATCACCGCCACACGCAGGATCCGGAGAAGGACCCGGAGCTGATCGTCGGCCCCAAGCCCGCGTCGGACACCCAGCTCGCGATCGCCTATTCGGGACTGCTGCAGGTGTTGGTTCGCATCCGCCTGATGTTTTGGCATGCACTCACCGGAAAGGTGGTCGTGCCGTGGATTCCGGAGCACAAGCGCGCCTCGATCGTGCTGGAGGCGAGGCTCTATCTCGCGGGCTATCTGCTGTTGCTCGCGGCATCGTTCGCGCTGCACAGTGCGATCCTGCTGTGGGTGTGGATCGTGCCGCTATTGGCCGGTCAGCTCATCCTGCGCCCCTATCTCTATGCCGAGCATACCGGTTGCGAGCAGACACGGAGTGCGTTCGAGAACACGCGCACCACGATGACGGGCCGGATCATGAAGTGGTTCGCCTGGAATATGCCTTACCATGTCGAGCACCACGCCTATCCCACGGTGCCGTTCCATGCGCTGCCGAAGCTCAACGCCATCGTCGATGGCCACATCGTGTATCGCGGGAGCAGTTACCGGGCCGTGACGCGCGAGACCTGGGCCTGGTTCCGCCGGCAGCGCCAGCGCTCTGCTTGATAGTCAAGCGTCCGCGCGGGGCCGCAGCACCAGATTGACGAGATTGCGGGCGTAGGCCGGCGTCAGCGGCTTGATGCCGAAGACGTAGCGGTAGAACAGGCTGCCATAGATGGCGTCATAGATATCGCCGGGGACGCCCGGCGCGCCGATGCTGCCGTCCTTCTGGCCGGCGGCGATGATTTCCAGCATCTTGCTGCGGCGCAGGCAGAGGTAACGCTCGTAGAACAGTTCTGCCGTGCCGGTCTTCGAGATGCATTCCGAGATCACGGCGAGCTGCACGCGGCCGAACTCGCCCTGCAACGCCTCGACATAGGTTGCGACATGACGGCGGACGCGGGCCACCGGATTGCCGGTTTCGGGCAGCGGCACGGCCCGCGAGGCCTGGTCGAGGAAGGCATCGATCAGCAACGCTTCGCGCGACGGCCACCATTTGTAGATCGTCATCTTCGAGACGTTGGAATGTTTTGCGATCGCGTCGATGGTGGTCGCGGCGAGGCCGGTCGTCGCCATCAGCTGATAGGCACCTTCCAGGATCGCGGCCGTGGTCGCGGCGGAGCGCGGCCGCCCGCGCCGCCCCGTTGCCGCTTCCTCTGTCTCCGTCTTGCCGCTGGCCATGGCCGGACTTCGCGTCCCGCGTCTTTCAATCATTGCGCTGCATGCGGGCATAGCATGAAATCGCGCTCGGTTTCAGATCGTCGCCGACGCTGATAGTGTACAACGCGCAAGCCAGAGCTTGCGTGCGGCACATTGCCCTCGCTCTGTCCAGCTCAGCCGCCGATCCAACAGGAGTGTCCCCGTGAAGGCCGTCTACAGTGATCTGCACCGCAGCCATGATCCGCAATTCTTCCTGGTCCGCGGTGTGGTCCAGCGTACCACCGAACAGCCCGAACGCGCCGACCGCCTGCTGGCGGGCCTGAAGGCCGGCAACCACACGCTGATCGAGCCGACCAGGTTCGGGCAAGGGCCGCGGGCGCGCGTGCACAGTCCGGAATATCTGAGCTTTCTCGCGGAAGCGTGGGACGAATGGTCGGCGCTCGGCAATGCCGGACCGGAGATGATCGCGAACATCCATCCGGTGCGCAATGCCGGCACGTACCCTGCTCATATCGTCGGCAAGCTCGGCTGGCACACGATGGACACCGCGGCTCCGATCGGTCCCGGGACCTGGGCAGGCGCCTGCGCCTCGAGCGACGTCGCGGTCACCGCCGCGCAGATGGTGCTGGACGGCGAGGATGCCGTCTACGCGCTGTGCCGCCCGCCCGGCCACCACGCCTATCGCGACCTCGCCGGCGGCTTCTGCTTCCTCAACAACAGCGCGATTGCGGCCGAGCATCTGCGCCAGAAGCATGAGCGCGTCGCGATCCTCGACGTCGACGTGCATCACGGCAACGGCACGCAGGGCATCTTCTACGAGCGGCCGGATGTCTTCACCGTCTCGATCCACGCCGATCCGTCGTTCTTCTACCCCTTCGTCTGGGGCTATGCGCATGAGCGCGGCGCCGCAGGTGGCCTCGGCACCAATCTCAACATTCCCCTCGCCAAGGGCACCGGTGACGACGACTACATGAAGGCGCTTGCCGTGGCGGAGAAGGCGATCCGCTCCTTCGCCCCGACCGCGCTCGTGGTCGCGCTCGGTCTCGACGCCTCCGAGAAGGACCCGCTCGCCGGTCTCGCCGTCACCACCGACGGCTTCCGCCGCATCGGCGAGGGACTGGCTCGCTTCGGATTGCCGACGGTGCTGGTGCAGGAGGGCGGCTATCTCTCCGACATCCTCGGCGCCAATCTGACGGCGGTGCTCGGCGGGTTTGAGGCCGCCCGCTAGCGCTGGTCTCGGGCGAGGCGGTGACCGGTCCGCGCAAGGAAAGCCTGTCAAAACAGGATTCTGGAGCATCGGCCTTGATTGATCAAAGCCGATGCCCCGGCCGCGAGGCGCGCACCAAAGCGTCGTGGACTTGCGTGTCCGCAACCAAAATCACATCATGCCGTTGGTATTCGGCGCTGGCTTATGATTCTGCCTGGCGGCTTCAGCCGGCCGGGTGGACAGCAACGCGAGGACGGCCATGAGTGACCTGCTTCGCATCGCCATCGTCGGTTATGGCGAGATCGCGTGCCGGCAGCACGTGCCTGCGATCGCGAAGACGTCAGGCGTGGCTCTCGTCGCGGTGGTTGATCCCGTGAAGACTCCGCCCGGCCTGCCGCATTTCCGCGACATGCAGGAGCTGTTGCGCGACGGGCCGGAGATCGACGCGGTCGCGCTGTGTACGCCACCGCAGGTGCGCCACGCGCAGGCCGCCGCCGCGCTCGCGTCGGGTAAGCATGTGCTGCTGGAGAAGCCGCCGGGCACGACGTTAAGCGAACTCACGCCGCTGATCGCGGCCGCGCAGGAGGCGGGTCGGACATTGTTTGCCACATGGCATTCACGCTATGCGGCCGCGGTCGGTCCTGCGCGGCAATTGCTCGCGAGACGCGCCATCAACAAGGTGACCATCATCTGGAAGGAAGACGTGCGCGTCTGGCATCCGGGTCAGGCCTGGATCTTCGAGGCGGGTGGCTTCGGCGTGTTCGATCCCGGCATCAACGCGCTGTCGATCCTGACCGAGATCCTGCCGCGTGCGGTCTTTATCAGGAGCGCGGCGTTGGACTTTCCGTCTAATCGGGAGGCGCCGATTGCGGCAGAGATCGAACTCTCCGACGCGAGCGGCTTGCCAATTCACGCCGAATTCGATTTCCGCCAGACCGGATCGCCGAGCTGGGACATCCTGTGCGAGACCGAGGCCGGGCCTGTGACGCTGTCGAAAGGTGGAAGGCAGCTGCGCGATGGCGGCAGGCTGGTGGTCGATGCGCCGGATGAGGAATATCCCGCGCTGTACCGCCGTTTCGTCGCGCTGACCTTGGAAGGAAAATCCGATGTCGACCTCGCGCCCTTGCGGCTTGTCGCCGATAGCTTCACGCTCGGGCGACGGCGCCTCGTCGAGGCGTTCGAGGACTGACAATGATATCAGCCAGCATTGATCGCGCCCCCTTCGGCAAATTGCCCGACGGCACCGTGGTCGAGCGCGTGACGCTGCGCGGCGAACACGGCTTTGAGGCCGCCATCCTTTCCTTCGGCGCCACGCTGCAGGCGCTGATTGCGCCGGATCGTGACGGACATTGCGACGACATCGTGCTTGGCCACGATGAGCTCGACGGCTATCTCGCACAGCGCAAATTCTTCGGCGCGACGATCGGGCGCTACGCCAACCGGATCGCCGGCGCGCGCTTCGTGCTCGATGGCGAGACCGTGCAGCTTGACGCCAACAACGGTCCCAACGCGCTGCACGGCGGGGTGCAGGGCTTTGATCGCAAGCTGTGGCGGATCGTCGAACTATCGGATGATCCGGCGCCGACGCTGGTGCTGGAGCGCGAGAGCCCGCATGGCGAGGAGGGCTATCCGGGCAATCTCGCGGCGCGCGTGACCTATCGCGTGCGCAGTCCGATGGAGCTCTCGGTCACCTACGAGGCGACGACCGACCGGCCGACCTGCCTCAACCTCACCAATCACAGCTTCTTCAATCTCGAGGGCGCGCGCTCGAGCATGCAGATCCTCGATCACCGGCTGACGATCGCTTCCGACCACTTCCTCGCGGTGGATGCCACGGCGATCCCGCTCCACGAGCCGCCGCGGCCGGTCGACGGCACGCCGTTCGATTTCCGCAAGCCTACAGCCATCGGCGCGCGGATCAGGATGAATGACGAGCAGCTGCGGCTCGGGCGTGGCTATGACCACAATTTCTGTCTGGCCTCGGGGGCGGGCCTTCGCCTTGCTGCGCGCCTCGAGGCGCCGCACAGCGGCCGCGTGATGGAGCTGTTCACCGATCAGCCGGGACTGCAATTCTATTCCGGCAATTTCCTCGACGGCTCGACCGCCGGCAAGGGCGATCGTCTCTACCGGCAATCCGATGCGCTCTGTCTCGAGCCGCATGCCTGGCCTGATACGCCGAACCGGCCCGACTTCCCGTCGGCGCGGCTCGATCCCGGGCAGCTCTATCGGCGCAGCATCGTCTACCGTTTCTCAACCGCGTGAGTGACGCCATGATCGACCGTGCCGCCGAGCCGCTGATGGAAGAGTTGCCGACATCGGTGCTGTCGGCGGAGCGTTGCCATCTCGGCGAAGGCCCGACCTATGATGCGGCGACCGACACCGCCTGGTGGTTCGATATCCGCGAGCGCCGCCTGTTCGAGCATCGATTTGCAGGCGGCAGCACTGTGATCCATGAATTGCCGAAAATGGCGAGTGCATTGGCGCGGATCGACGGCGAGCGGCAGCTGATCCTTACCGAAGATGGACTTTATGTCCGGCACGTTGCCGACGGCCGCCTGGAGCTGTTCGCCGCGCTGGAGGCCGACAACCCGCTGACGCGCTCCAACGATGCGCGTGTGCATCCGTCGGGCACGTTCTGGCTCGGCACCATGGGGCGCCATGCCGAGCAGGGTGCCGGCGCGATCTATGCGCTGCACCGGGGGCGCATCGTGCGGCTGTATCCCGGGATCACCATCCCGAATGCGATCTGCTTTTCGCCCGCGGGCGACATCGGCTATTTCGCCGATACCGCGACCAACGTGCTGCATCGCGTGCCGCTCGATCCATCAACGGGACTGCCGGTCGGCGAGGCTACCGAATTGATCAGGCATCAAGGCAGCGGCGGCCTCGACGGCGCGATCGTCGTTGCCGACGGGCTGATCTGGAACGCGCGCTGGGGTGGCGGTCGCGTCGACGTTTACGATCCCGCCGGCCGGCATCTGCGTTCGCTGCGCGTACCCGCGAGGCAATCGAGCTGCCCGGCATTCGTCGGCCGCGACTTCTCGCGCGTGCTGGTCACCTCGGCCTGGCAGGACATGGATGAGGCGCAGCGTGCGGCCGATCCCGAGCATGGCAGGACGTTCCTGCTCGAGGCCGCCGCGCGCGGTCGGGCCGAGCCTGACGTCAAACTATCCTGACGATGGGTGCCGCGCGGCGTTGTTGACGCGACCGGATTATTTGGACGATAGTACAAATATGGTCCGCAAACCTGCCAGGTCTGACGTGAAGGCCGCCAGCGCCCGCAAGCCGAACATGCGCGAGGCGATCCTCGCCGCGGCGGAGGAATTGTTCTCGACCTACGGCTTCAACGCCGTCTCGGTGCGCGACATCGCGCACGCTGCCGGCGCCAATCCGGGCAGCGTGACCTATCATTTCAGGACCAAGGACGGCCTGCTGCTGGAAATCTATCGGCGCCATTGCGGCCCGATGAACCGCCGGCGCTCCGAGCTGTTGGCGGCGGCGCGTCGGGTGCGCGATCTGCAGGACCGGCTGGAGGCGATCGTGCGCGCCTATGTGTTGCCGGCCTTTACGTCCGGCAGCGATCTTGCCGGCGGCGGAACGCGGTTCACGCGATTGCGCGCGATCATGTCGGCCGAGGGCAATGAGGTCGTGCGCAAGATCATCGCGCAGACCTTCGACGACACCAGTCATGCCTTCATCGACGCGATTCATGAAAGCCTGCCGCATATTCCGCGTACCGATCTGGTCTGGCGCAGCCACTTCCTGCTCGGCGCGCTCTACTACACGCTGGTGACGCCGGAGCGCGTCTCGCGCCTGTCGCGCGGCAGCGCCGACGGCTCCGATGCCGGCCACGCCATCGAGGAACTGGTGCGCGCCACCGTCGCCGCGTTGCAGGCCGCGCCGCTCGACGAAGGGGCGCCGCGCAAGATCCCGGGCGCAAATCCGGGGCGAGTGGTGACCTGAACGTCCGGAGCTTGTCGCGATGGAGAAACTTCGGCTGCGCGCCGTGCTCGGCAATCATCCGCACGTCCGGGCGGTGAAGAACGGTGAACTTCGCTCCGACCTGTTCGATCTCGACTTCCCCGAATTCACGCCGACCAACGCCGCGTTCAAGCCGATGGTGCGCGAGCAGGCCTTCGACGTCTGCGAGATGGCGATCGTGACCTATCTGATGGCAAGGGCGCACGGCAAGCCGCTGGTGCTGCTGCCGGCGGCGATGGTCGGCCGCTTCCAGCACGGCCATGCGCTCTATCGCGCCGACCTCGGTACGCTCGTGCCTGCCGATCTCGAAGGCAAGCGGGTCGGCATCCGCTCGTTCACGACCACGACCGGGGCATGGATGCGCGGCATCCTTGCCAATGACCATGGCGTGAACCTCGACAGGATCAACTGGGTCACGTTCGAGGATCCGCATGTCGCGGAATATGTAGACAGCACCGAGCGTGCGCCGAAGGGCAAGACCATCGTCCAGATGTTGAAAGACGGCGAGCTCGACGCCGTGCTCGGCGAGATCTCCAGCGATCCGGCATTCAAGCCATTGTTCGCCGATCCGGCCGCAGAGGCGGCGCGGTGGTATCAGCGGCACGGCGTGGTGCCGGTCAATCATCTGGTGGTGGTGACATCGCGGCTTGCGGCGTCGCGGCCCGACGTGGTGCGGAGCCTGTTCGATCTGCTCAAGCGCGGCAAGGCGGAGGCCGGCCCGCCCGGCACCCCGGACCTGCTGCCGTTCGGCGTCGCGGCGAACCGCAAGCCGCTCGAGCTGATGATCGACTATTGCGTGCAGCAGGCGTTGATCCCCCGGAACGTCACGGTCGACGAGCTGTTCGACGACACAACACGGGACTTGAACTGATGACAATCTCCGGCGATCCGCGGCAATGGCAAATCGGCATGCTCGGCTATGGCGAGGTCGGCCGCATCCTTGCCGAGGATCTGCGCCAGCAGGGCGTGAGGGTTTCGGCCTACGACATCAAGCTTGACCGCGAACAGGGCGCGGCCCTGCGCGCGCACGCGGCGGAGATCGGCGTCGAGCTCGCGCAATCCCATGCCGATCTTGCGGCGCGGGCCGATTTCAACATCTCGGCGGTGACGGCGAGCCAGGCGGTGCCGGTTGCCGCGGCCTGCGCACCCGCAATCCGGAACGGCGCCTGGTTTCTCGATTTCAACTCGGCCTCGCCCGGCGCCAAGCAGCGCGCGGCGGCGCACATCGACGGCGCCGGTGGCCGCTATGTCGAGGGCGCAGTGATGACCTCGCTGCCGCCATACCGGATCAAGGTGCCGCTGCTGCTCGGCGGCCAAGGCGCGCGGGAGCTGGCGCCACTGCTGGTCGCGCTCGGTTTTGCCGCGAAGGTCGCAAGCGACGAGCTTGGCGTCTCCTCGGCAGTCAAGATGTGCCGCAGCATCATGATCAAGGGGCTGGAGGCCATGGTAATCGAGAGCTTCACCACCGCGCGCGCCTATGGCGTCGAGGATGCGGTGCTCGCCTCGCTCAAGGAGACCTTCCCAAGCATCGATTGGGAGAAGCAGGGCGCCTATTTCTTTCAGCGGGTGATCGAGCACGGCCGGCGGCGCGCCGAGGAGGTGCGCGAGGTGGCGGAGACCGTGCGCGAGGCCGGGCTGACGCCATGGTCTGCCTCCGGCACCGCCGAGCGGCAGGGCTGGATCGCCGATCTTGCCGATGAGGGCGTGTTCGGAGCCAAGGGAACGCCGGACTTCGCCCGCAGCGCCGACTGGCGTACCGAGGCCGACCGGATTCTCGCGCGCATCAAGTCGTAAGGTCTCGCCCGGAGAATCCGCCGCGTTCCCTGCCGACGCGCAATGCGCTATTGCTCCATGAACAGTTTGTTCTGGAGGCACTCCCATGAAGAATTCCGGCAAGGTCGTCGCCATCACGGGGGCGGCACGCGGCATCGGCAAGGCCTGCGCGGCGCGCTTCCTGTCCGACGGCGCCAGGGTCGTCATCTCGGATGTCGACGCTGCAGGGCTTGTCCACACCGCCCAGGAACTCGGACATATCGATCAGTTGCGGGCCGTCGAGGCCGACGTCAGCAGGCGCGCCGATGTCGATCGCATTGTCGCGACCGCGGTGAAGGAGTTCGGCCGGCTCGACGTCATGGTCAACAATGCCGGCGTCGCGCGCAACCGCGACTTCCTCGACATCAGCGAGGCCGAATTCGACGACGTGATGGGCATCAACCTCAAGGGCGCGTTCTTCGGCGTCCAGGCTGCGGCGCGCCAGATGATCGCGCAGGGCGGTGGCGGCGTCGTCGTCAACATGTCCTCGGTCAACGCGCTGCTCGCGATCCCCTCGCTCGCGACCTATGCGATGTCCAAGGGCGCGATGAAGCAGCTCACCTCGGTCGCCGCCGTGGCGCTGGCGCCGCACGGCATTCGCGTCGTGGCGGTCGGACCCGGCACGATCCTGACCGAGATGGTGGCGACGGCGATCTTCTCGTCCGAGGATGCGCGGCGCAGCGTGCTGTCGCGGACGCCGGCCGGCCGCTGCGGCGAGCCGAGCGAGGTCGCTGCCGTCGTGGCATTCCTGGCCAGCGACGATGCCTCCTACATCACCGGCCAGACCATCTATCCCGACGGCGGGCGGTTGATCCTGAACTACACGGTCCCGGTCAGCGAGAAGAAGTAGGGCAGGTTCAATCGCGAGCGCACTGCCAAAATATCGAAAACAACCCCATGCAAAGGAGCCGGCCGGCGGCCGGCCTTCGACCAGGCGACTTGACGCGTCGGGCAAATCGGGGCTATTATTCCATTATTCAGAAATCGTGCGATCGTCATCCGGCTCATCACCCGCGCATGCGCATGCGGGTGATTCAGTATTCCAGAGGCGGTCGTGCTTGAGCCGATGGGCCGCGGCGTACTGGTTCGCCCGGTTGAACCGGGCGATGACCGGTGAGGATGAGGACGTCGCTACCGGCCCTTGAACTGCGGCTTGCGCTTCTCCATGAAAGCATTGCGGCCTTCGCGGAAATCCGCGCTGTCCATGCATTCGATGCCGACCTGCTTGATCGCCGCCATGTCGCGGTCGGCTGGATCCTTCAGCACCTGCGCGATGGTGATCTTGGCGGCCTTGATCGCCAGCGGCGCGTTGCCGGAAATGGTGCGCGCGATCTCCATGGTTGCGTCCCAGAGCTCGGCGTCCGGCAGCACGCGATCGACGAGGCCGATCCGCAGCGCCTCGGCGGAATCGATCCGCATGCCCGTATACATGATCAGCCGCGCCCAGGACGGCCCGACCAGCGACACCAGATGGCGCAGCCCGTCATAGCCATAGGCGATGCCGAGCTTGGCGGCGGGTATGCCGAACTGGCCGCTCGAGCCGGAGATGCGGATATCGGTCAGCATCGCGACCTGCATGCCGCCGCCGAGGCAGAAGCCGCGGATGCAGGCGATGGTCGGCTTCGGATAGTCGGCGAGTAGGGCGCGCTGGGCGGCGCTGCGCCGTGAATATTCCTCGGAGGCCTCGGCGTTGTGCCTCGTCTTCTCGAACTGGCTGATATCGGCGCCCGATACGAACGCCTTGTCGCCGGCGCCGACGAGGATCACGACGCGGACGGCCGGATCGTCGCGCAACGCCGTCAGCGCCTCGCCGAGCCCCTCCCACATCTCCAGCGACATCGCATTGCGCTTGTCGGGATTGTTGAAGGTGATGACGCCGACGCCGTCGACGACGTCCTGCAGGATCTTGCCGTCGGCAAGCGATTTGTTTGACATGTTGAGCCTATGAGGGTCCGGACTGATCGAGCGAAGGCTAGCACCCGGCCGACAGCCGAGGCAGGCGGTTTGGAGCACGGCGCGATTGCATTGCCGGGTAGCAACTCTCCCGGTAGTTGTACGGTTCGCAAAATAAACTGCCGCGCAACGGTTGCGCCATAGAGTGCGCCGCCGGCGCTCCGTCCCGGTTTAACTTTTTCCTGGTTTTTCGACGGTATGGCTGTACGCACCTGCGCGCCAGGACCATTCGGCCACGCGCTGGAATGCGTGCCGCAGCTGCCCGCTACCATCGCGTCGGTAGCGGACTTCCCCACCCGGACCGGCAGTGAAGCCGGTCAATCCCGACCTCCGTGCATTCACATCGCCTCGGGCGAGGTTCAGTCGTGTCCGTCGAAAAGTTTCTCAAGCAACGCGCGGTCAAGATCACCGTCAACGGCAGCTACACGTTGCCGAACTGGTACGATGCCCAGGGCAAATTGCGCACCTTCGCCTGCCGCACCACGCGCGTCTCGCCGTTCCGGATGATCGTGGACGTGCCCGTCGTCGGCAAGGTCGGCGACCGGCTGACTTCGTATTTCGAGGAGTTCGGCAAGTTCGAGGGCTGCATCACCGACACGATGAGCGGCAGCTTCCTGCTCGAGCTCGAGATGACGCATGCCATGCGCGAGAAGTTCGCCGACAAGCTGACCTGGATCGAGAAGAAGCAAAAGGATCCGAGCATCCGCGAGGCGCGCAACAACCCGCGTTTCGTTCCGGTCGCGCCGCATGCCATGTTGACGCTGGCGGACGGCACCATGCAGAGCTGCTTCATCATCGATATGTCGCTGTCCGGCGCGGCGGTCTCCTCCGAGGCGCAGCCGCCGGTCGGCATGCCGCTGGCGATCGGCGCCTGCGTCGGGCGGGTGGTCCGGCATCTGCCGAACGGCTTCGCCATCAAGTTCGTCGAGACCTACAAGCAGAGCGAGCTGGCCCGCCTGATCTCGCGCAAATCCAAGGAATTGCAGGTGGTCTCGGTCGACGCGGACCCTGTCGCCTAGACTTGGGCGTGTACTCATAAATCTGGTACGCGCGCGCGGAGATAGCGAGGTCTGAGTTGTCCTCCAAAGCAGACATCGACGGACGCCTAAGTGAGTGTCCGCAACGGGCCAAGGCCGGACTCCCCCGCTGACTGGCCGTTCAATGATTACCCCCATCGATAACACGGAGCGCCGGTTGGCTAGCCGTGAGCGGCACGTTGTAGGTCATGATCGGCTGGGTGAGACCCTTCAACGAAAGTGCGCCAAGATGTTCAGTCGCTACGCTTCCTTTGAGAGCCACGTTGACGCGCTGGCTGAGCAGAATTTGGCCGTCCTTAGCCTCGCCGCACAGCCGTGCCGCCACATTGCACACGGTGCCAATCGCAGTATATCCGAAGCGCTCGGAAAATCCGATCTGGCCCAAGGTCGCGTAACCCTGGGCGATGCCGGCGCCAAATCCCAACTCGCGGCCTCGCTCGCGCCAGGCCGCGGTCAGCGACGACGCAGCCTCGCGCATCGCGACGGCCATATCGACCGCGCGCAGAGCCGGGTCGGGGATCGGTACGGGGTCGTTGAAGAACACCATGATCCCGTCGCCGGAGAACTGGTCGAGCGTCCCCTCGAACTGGCTGACGAGCGGCCCGAGCGCGCCGTGATACTCGCGCAGGAAATTCAACACCTCCTCTGGCTCGGCGGTCTCGGTGAATGCGGTATAGCCGCGCAAATCGCAGAACACGACCACGATCTCGCGGCGGTGGCTTTCGAGGATCTTCTCGTTTCCCTGCGAGACGATCAGTTCGGCCAGTTGTGGAGCGAGGAAGCGCTTCAGACGTCCGATGCGGCCCAATTCCTCGACTTGCTCGGCGACCCGCGCTTCGAGGCCCCGATTAAGCTCGGCTACTTGATCTGTGCGCTCCCGCAGTTCTTTGAGCAGCCGCGTGTTCTCGATGGCGATCACGGCTTGTGCCGCAAAATTTTCCAGCAACTCGACCTGCTTGTCGCTGAATTCTTGCACCTCCTTGCGGTAGACGGCAAAGGCGCCGACAAGCTTGCTCTCTTTGAGCATCGGCACAATCAGAACGGTGCGGGCTGCGGCGACCTTGTAGATCAGATCGTCGGGATGCTCGGTGGCAATATCGGCAATGTGAACCAGCGCCTTGGTTTCGACGAGGCGCCCCAGCGAAGGCGCCCCATCAAACGGCGCGATGAAGTGTGGCGGCGTTTCTTGGTCGGGCGCATACGATTGCGGCACGTTTTGCGCGGCCATTCGCGCTACCCGCCGCAACCTGTCGCCTTCGTATAGGAGCAGCGTCCCAAAACTGGCGCTGCAGATGCGCACGGCATTTTTCAGCATGGCCTCGAACACCGGCCCAAGCTCGCCAGGCGAACTGGCGATGACCTTCAATATCTCGGCCGTAGCCGCTTGCTGCTCGCGGGCCTCCTGCAACTCTTTGGTCACATCGGAGATCGGAGAAATGCGGCGCTTATTTTTAATGGGCTTTTTGTGGTCGCCCATAGAGTTCGCCTTGCGGGTTTTCGCCGCGCTCCTCTTGCCTCTCGTTTTTGACGGCCGCGCCATATCTTACCCTGGGGGTCAGGAGGCGCATCTTATAGGGTCAGGCCACAATTCTGGAAGGGCGGGTATAGCCAGAATTATCCCTTGCCAAATGGCCAGGCCGATGTCGGCTCCGGGTCAGAAGGCGACATCCGCGTGGTCGGGGTCGCGAGTCCGCTTTACCTCTCGAAAGCGGACATCCCGGATTTATGAGTACGCACCTTGGTCTGCGGCCGCGCGTCCGATCCGCGCATTACGTCAGCTCGTCCGGATCTTCGGCCGCGCGCATCCGCGAGATGGTGTCCTCGGTTGCATTTGGACCGGCCGCCGCGATCGCGATCTCGCGCGCCAAATTGGTGCATTCGGCCCACATCAGGAAGAACACCAGCGGCGGTCGTTCGCGCGCTTCCAGCAGTTGCCGGCAGCGCTCGGCCGCGCCGTCGATCGCCCACCACTGTTGGGCGACCACCATGACCCTGCGGAAGCTCCGCAACGTGCCGGAAAATTTTTGCGGATCCGCGCCCACGAGCGCGCCGCAATGGTTCAGCCAGTTCAGGCCAGCGTAGATCGCAATCCCGTAGTCTTCGATCGCGGTGCCGGTGAAATCGACGACGGTCTTGTCGTGCGCGCGCTGGCGCAGGAAAGCATCGATCATCTCCGCCTGGCGGGCCGGATCGACCAGCAGCGAGATGTCCTGCCGCGGCACCATCGGGACATAGCGCATCGCCTCGAGCCGCGTGTGCTCCCAGATCGCGCTGATGTCGCCGAGCAGATCGCCGGACTTGCGTTTGCAGGCCGGATAGACCAGCACGCCATTGTCGGCGAGATCGAGATAGCGCGGGACCACCTTGTCGAGCGCGGCGAGAAACGCCGCCGGATCGCTGAGGCCACGCAAATCGCTGGCGGCGTCCTCCGCTTGTGCAGGCTTGTTGCCGCGTGTCCAGCCGAAATTGGCCATCCCCGGACGCCCCGATCTCAACCCGGCTATCAGGTTAGTTGGAAAATGCGGCGAAGCAAATGCGGCATTTGCTGCTGCGCCGCCGTGCGTGCCCGCCGCTGCCGGTTGACGCGAGAGACCGCCGCGCCTAGCTGATGGTTAATGGCGCAACGCAGGTTGTTGCCGCTTTCGGGACCTATCGCCATGACCGCTTCTGATCGGCAATCGCATTGGCAGACCGTCTATCTGACCAAGGGAGAGCAGCAGGTGAGTTGGTCGCAGGCCGATCCGCAGCCATCGCTGCGTCTGATCGAATCGATCGCACCGGGCCGCGACGCGTCGATCATCGACATCGGCGGCGGGGCCTCGCGCCTCGTCGATGCGTTGCTTGCGGGCGGTTTCCACGATCTGACGGTGCTCGACCTCTCCGAAGCGGCGCTGGCGAGCGCGCGGGAACGGATCGGCGCACCGGGCGATAAGGTGCGCTGGGTTGCTGATGATGCGACGGTCTGGCAGCCGCAGCGAGCCTTCGACATCTGGCACGATCGTGCCGCGTTCCATTTCCTCGTCGATGAGACGGATCGCGCGGCCTATCTCGACCGGCTGCATCGCGGCGTCAAAGCAGGCGGCCACGCCGTGATCGGCACCTTCGCGCTGGACGGCCCGGAGAAGTGCAGCGGCCTGCCGGTGCAGCGCTATGATCCCGTGACGATCAGCAGGACCATTGGTCCGGCATTCGAGTTGATCGCGCATGAGGCGCACCGGCACGTCACGCCCTGGGGCGCGACGCAGTCGTTCCAGTTCAGTGTGCTGCGGCGCAAGTGACCGGCCGCGGAGGGAGAGGTGAGATGACGGACGCGCCACGGATGATCGGCGAGATCGCGAGCTACCACGCCCATGTCTATTACGACCCCGCGGCCAGCCGGGGCGAGGCGGAACGGCTGCGCAACTGGATCGGCGAGCGCTTTCTGGTCACGCTCGGACGCTGGCACGACGTCAAGGTCGGCCCGCACGATCAGGCGATGTATCAGGTGGCGTTTGCGGCCGAGCTGTTTCCGACCCTGGTGCCGTGGCTGATGCTGAACCACGGCAGCCTGAGCATCCTGGTCCATCCCAACACCACCAATCCGCGCCGCGACCACCACGACGATCCGCTCTGGATCGGCACGCCGCTCGCCGTCCACGCCGACAAGCTGCCCGAAGAGGCGGAGATGGAGCAGGCGCCGGCGCCGAACACGTCGCCGACATTGCACCCGTGAGCGTCATCGCCGGTCGCCGGGGTGCGTAAAGTTTGACGCAATAGTGCTGCAGCCAAGTCGTTTCAAACTCATCGGGTTTTGCAACGTGAGGTTAAGTCACGGTTCCTACGCTTACCCGATAAATTTCAGGGTCGGGCGCATTGGGCATGTTCTTTTCGTTTCGAAGCCGGTCGTTGTGGCGGGTGGTGGGACCGCTGCTGGCCATCGTGTTGCTGCTGGGCGGCCTGTCGGCGGGCAGCCTGCAGGTGATGTCCGCGGTCAGGGCCTATGTGGCCGGCGAAAGCATGTGGTCGAAGGGGCAGAAGGACGCCATCCACTACCTGCAGACCTATGTCAGCACCGGTGCGCCGCTTTATCTGCAGAAGTTCGATGCCGCGATCGCGGTGCCGCTGGCCGATCGCACGGCGCGGCGCGCGCTGGAAGCGCCGGGCAACAATGACGCCGTGGCGAGGGCCGGCTTCGCCAGGGCAGGCAATCATGATGACGACATCGGCGGCCTGATCTGGCTGTTCAAATATTTCCGCACGATGCACCACGTGGCCGGCGCGGTGACGGCATGGCGCAATTCGGATGCGCTGCTCGATCAGCTGATTGAAATCCGGAACGAGGCGGCGAGCGACGTCGCGCTGCACGATCCGTCGGCTGCGACCATCCGGCACTGGGCCGAACGGATCGGTACGGTGGACGCCGCGTTGAGCACGCTCGCCGTCGATTTCTCCGACCATCTGGGCAAGGCGTCGCGTCAGGTCTCCGCGCTGCTGCTGCTGGTCAACCTCGTGATCGCGGCCTGCCTTGCCGCCATCGTGCTGGTCCACACGCGGCGGATGCTGTGGCGGCGCTGGCTTGCCGAGACCGCGCTCGCGGTCGAGAAGGAGCGCGCCCAGCTCACGCTGGCGTCGATCGGCGATGCCGTCATCGTGACGACGCAGGACGATCGGGTCGACTACATGAACGCCGCCGCGCAGCGGCTCATCGCGGCAGGGCAGGAGGTGACGGGACGGCCGCTGGCGTCGCTGTTCAACATTGCCGAACAGCCGGTGCGCGGATCGTTCGACGCCGACGACGAAAGCCGGCCGCAGCTCCTGGTGCGGCCGGACCACTCCAGCGTGCCGGTCTCGGTGGTCGAGACCCCGATCGTGCATGCCGGCGAACCGGCCGGCCGCGTCATGATCATTCACGACATGACCGCCGAGCGGCGGCTGGTCGAGGAATTGGCGTGGGCTGCCTCGCATGACGCGCTCACCGGCCTTGCCAACCGGCGGCAGTTCGAGTTCGAACTGCACAAGGCGATGTCGGGCTCGCCGGCCGTCGGCGCCGACCTGATGCTGATCGATCTCGATCAGTTCAAGATCGTCAACGACACCTGCGGCCACATGGCGGGCGACCGGTTGCTGAAGCAGGTGGCAAGGCTGCTGGCGACCGAAGTCGGCGGCAGCGGCCTCGTCGCGCGTCTTGGCGGCGACGAGTTCGGCATTCTGCTGCGTGACGACGGCTCCGCGACGCACGACGTCGCTGCGGACGTTGCGGAGCGGGTCAGGGCGGTGATCGAGCAGTCGAACTTCATTTATGAGGGGTCGAGCTTCCGGATCAGCGCGAGCATCGGCCTGGTCGGGCTGGCCGACAGCGCCGGTGTGCAGGACGCGTTGCGGCTTGCCGACGTTGCCTGTTTCCTTGCCAAGGACAAGGGACGCAATCGCGTCCAGGAGCACCGCCCGTCCGACACCGGCATGGCCGTGCGCGTTGCCGAGATGAGCTGGGTCAATCGCATTCGCAAGGGACTGGATGAGGGACGCTTCTGTCTCTACGAGCAGGAGATCCGCCCGGTGAACGGCGTGCTGAAGGGCAACGACCGGCGCGAGCTCTTGCTGCGCCTGCGCGACGAGAGCGGCGCGCTGGTGCCGCCCGGCAGTTTCCTGCCCGCCGCCGAACGCTACGGGCTGATGCCGCTGATCGACCGCTGGGTGGTTCGCCGCGCCTTCGAGATCATCGCCGAGCGCAAGCACCAGCCGCGCAAGATTGCCAGCTACGCCATCAACCTGTCCGGCGCCACCATCGGCGACGGCGACTTCGTCGACTTCGTCGCCGGGCTGTTCGCGCAGCTTGACGTTTCGCCGGCATGGGTGTGTTTCGAGATCACCGAGACCAGCGCAATCTCGAACCTCGACGAGGCGCAGAAGTTCATCGCGCGGCTGCGCGAGATCGGCTGCAGCTTCTCGCTCGACGATTTCGGCACCGGCATGTCCTCGATCGCCTATCTGAAGCACCTGCCGGTCGACATCATCAAGATCGACGGTTCGTTCGTGAAGGAGATCCTGAACAGCAAGGTCGATCGGGCGATGGTCGAGATGATCACCAAGACCGCGAAGATCATGCAGAAGCAGGTGGTCGCGGAGTTCGTCGAGAACCTCGCGATCCTGGACGAGCTGCGCCAGATCGGGGTCGATTACGCCCAAGGTTACGCCATCGGGAAGCCGGTCCCGGTGCTCACCCTCTGGGAAGAAAAGATCGCCTGATCCGCCGAAATCGTCCCGAATCGGGACATTCTCGGTCAATTCAGCCCGCCCAAGGCTGATTCTCTGGCACTTTCCATCCGAAAAACGTTTAAAAAACCTCTCGTTGTCCGCTTTGTCTCGATTATGCCTTACTCTAATTCCCTGATATGATGAGTGATCGGTGAATCCCGGTGGGCCGGGTAACAGGCCCCAGAGCACCGAACTTGGGGATTGATGGGTCAACGAACGACGAAACCTGCCCGGCGTAAGTCGAGCCGCGGCATGTCTCTGGTGGGCAGCACGGCGTTTGCCGTGAGCGCGCTTGCCCTGTCGTCTGGCCTTGCCGCCTGGATGGTCGGCATCGACCCCACCGCTTGGCTTCACGGTCCGGCGCTCGCCAACACCTCAGCCTCGCTGAACTTCGACGATCGCTTCGGCTCGCGCTCCACGATCAATTCGGCCTCACTCTATTATCCACTGCGCCGCGGGTTCCGTTCGAGCCGCGGCGATTTCAATTCCGAGTTCGGCCAGATCGAGGACGCGCTGTCCGGCCAGCTGCGCGACACGCAGACCGAACTGCCGACCAGCCAGTCGGCGACGGCGTCCGTCGCCGCCACGACCACAGCGACGACGTCCACCGTGCCGATGCCGCGGTCGCGGCCGGCTGAGGCCAATCTGCTTGCGCGTAACGATCAACCGCCACCGCCACAGGCGCCGGTGCAGCAGGGCGACAACCGGACGTTCCTGCAGAAGATTGCCGACATGATGCCGGGCAAGATGCAGCTGGCCTCGCTCGATCCGAATGATGGATTGTTGTCCGGTCCGAGCCCCGACCTCGGCAAGCTCGGTTATGACAGCACGACGGCGGTCTACGACATCACCGGCCGCATCGTGTACATGCCCGACGGCACCAAGTTCGAGGCGCATTCAGGCCTCGGCAATCTGCTCGACGACCCGGCGCATGTGAATGCCCGCAACGCAGGCGCGACGCCGCCCGGCATCTATGAGATGAAGCCGCGCGAGAAGCTGTTCCACGGCGTGCCCGCGCTGCGCATGACCCCGGTCGATGGCAGCGACACGTTCGGGCGCGTTGGCCTCTTGGTCCACAGCTACATGCTCGGACCGAATGGCGACTCCAACGGCTGCATCTCGGTCAAGCACTACGACAAGTTCCTGCAGGCCTACCGCAGCGGCACGATCAAGCGCATCGCCGTCGTCATCAACATCAAGGATGTTCAGTCGGCCTCGACCCGCGCGGCGTCGAACTCGTAGGCCGCGCGCCGGCGCCTCCGGCAAATTGCGCAGGCTCTTGCAGAGTCCAACCTTCGATCCGCTGACCGCCTCCAGCGCGGCCTGGCTGTTTCTTCCATCGTCTCGGAAAATCGCACCACGTTGTCGCCAGCTCTCCCTCGAGGCGGCGCCGACACTGTTTCCCCACCGGATATGGCGCATTTATGTATACTGTGTGCCGGATAATAATACCTTTATATCGGATTATTGCCGCGCCTCTGGACATAATGTATACATGCCGTATTCATTCATGCTGAGAGGCGGACCAGTGCCAAAACCCTTTCCAATGAACGCATGGTACGCGGCCGGCTGGGATGCCGAGATCAAGCACGCGCTGTTGCCGCGGACGATCTGCGGAAAGCATGTCGTGATGTACCGGAAGGGCGACGGCGAGGTGGTGGCGCTGGAGGATGCCTGCTGGCACCGCCTCGTGCCGCTCTCCAAGGGCCGGCTCGATGGCGATGCCGTGGTCTGCGGCTATCACGGCTTGAAATACAATGCGCAGGGCCGCTGTACCTTCATGCCCTCGCAGGAGACGATCAATCCGTCGGCCTGCGTCCGCGCCTATCCCGTCGTCGAGCGCCATCGCTTCATCTGGCTCTGGATGGGCGATCCCGCACTGGCCGATCCCGCGCTGGTGCCGGACATGCACTGGAATCACGATCCGGCCTGGGCCGGCGACGGCAAGACCATTCACGTCAAATGCGACTATCGCCTCGTTGTCGACAATCTGATGGACCTGACGCACGAGACCTTCGTGCACGGCTCGAGCATCGGCAATGATGCGGTCGCCGAGGCGCCGTTCGACGTCACCCATGGCGAGAAGACGGTCACCGTGACGCGCTGGATGAAGGGCATCGAGGCGCCGCCGTTCTGGGCCAAGCAGCTGCAGAAGCCGGGCCCGGTCGATCGCTGGCAGATCATCCGCTTCGAAGCGCCGTGCACCGTCAACATCGACGTCGGCGTCGCGCCGGCCGGTTCGGGCGCGCCGGAGGGCGATCGTTCGCAGGGCGTCAACGGCTATGTGCTGAACACGATCACGCCCGAGACCGAGAAGACCTGCCATTATTTCTGGGTCTTCGTCCGCAATCACCGCATCACCGAGCAGCGGCTGACTAGCGAAATCCGCGACGGTGTCGCCGGCATCTTCCATGAGGATGAGATCATCCTGGAAGCGCAGCAGCGCGCGATGGACGAGAATCCGGACCGGGTGTTCTACAATCTCAACATCGACGCCGGCGCAATGTGGGCGCGGCGCGTCATCGACCGCATGGTGGCGAAGGAAAATCCGCCGCAGCAGCTGCAGGCTGCCGAGTAGGCGAGGGGCGAGCCCATGGCGGAACGCGAAGCCGATCGTTCAGTGTCGCAGACCGTGCGGGCGCAGCTTGCGCTGCGCGACCTCGTTCTCTCCGGCGGCCTGCGGCCCGGCGAGCGGATCTCGGAGCTGCAGGCGGTCGAGTTCACCGGGGTGTCGCGCACGCCGGTGCGGATGGCGCTGGTCCGGCTGGAGGAGGAAGGCCTGCTGGAGGCGATCCCTTCCGGCGGCTTCATGGTCAAGGCATTTTCCGAGCGGGACATTCTCGATTCGATCGAGCTGCGCGGCACGCTGGAGGGCCTGGCCGCGCGCTTCGCCGCCGAGCGCGGCGTCTCGTCGCGCGATCTCGAGCCGCTGAAGGAATGCCTCAACGAGATCGACGGTCTGGTGCGGCAGGATCCGATTTCGGTCGAAGCCTTTTCGTCCTATGTCGCGCTCAACGCGCGCTTCCACGCGTTGCTCACCGAGCTGTCGCGCAGCCCGCCGCTGATCCGGCAGATCGACCGCGCCTCGGCGCTGCCATTCGCCTCGCCGAGCGGCTTCGTGATGGCGCAATCGGCCTTGCCCGAGGCGCGCCAGATCCTGCTGATCGCGCAGGATCACCATCGCATTGTGGTCGACGCCATCGAGAACCGCGAGGGCGCGCGCGCCGAGGCGATCATGCGCGAGCACGCAAGGCTTGCGGCACGCAATCTGCGGCTGGCGCTGCGCAACCGCAGCCATCTCGATCTGCTGCCGGCGCTGGCGCTGATCAATTCGGCAGCCGGCTGAGCGGAGAACGCCATGCGATTCATCGAGACCTGGACATCCGCCACGCTGCTCGCCGTGCGCGACCTCACGCCCGGCATCCGAGAATTCCTGCTGCGGCCGGACAACTTTACGGGTGCGCCCTATCCGGTCGGCAGCCATATCGATGTCGGCGTCACCATCGAAGGCCAGCCGCAGACCCGCTCCTATTCGCTGGTCGGCGAAGTCGATCCGCAGGGCTACCGGATCGCAGTTCGGCGCGCAGCGGATTCCCGCGGCGGCTCGCGCTACATGTGGTCGCTCGCGCCGGGCGTGCGGCTCACCATCACGCTGCCGAGCTCGCTGGTGCAGCTCGACTGGACGCGGCGGCAGTTCTGCCTGATCGCGGGCGGCATCGGCATCACGCCGATCGTCGGTGCGGCACAGGCGCTGACCCGCCGCGACGCCGGCGTGACGCTGCACTATGCCGTGCGCACGCGCGGCGATGCGGTCTATCTCGAACCGCTTGAGCGTGCGCTCGGCGACCGCCTCACCGTTCATGCCGGCGACGAAGGCAGGCGGCTCGACCTCGGCGGCGTCTTTGCGGCGCTGCCGCAGGACACGATGACGCTGTTCTGCGGCCCGATGCGGATGCTGGACGCGGCGCGGCGCGCCTGGGAGGCATCCGGCCGCCCGCTCTCCGATTTGCGCTACGAGACCTTTGGATCGAGCGGGCTGCTGCCGAGCGAGCCGTTCCGCGTGCGGCTCAGTGGTGAAGGGACCGAGCTCGTCATCCCGCGCGACCGGTCGATGCTGGACGTGCTCAACGAAGCCGGTCATGAGGTGATGAGTGACTGCCGGCGCGGTGAATGCGGGGTCTGCGCGCTCGATGTGGTCGATGTCGACGGCGAGATCGATCATCGCGACGTCTTCTTCAGTGACCATCAGAAGCGGGAGAGCCGCAAGATCTGCGCCTGCGTGTCGCGCGCCCGCGGCACCATCACGGTCGACACCCTGCATCGGTCGGACGCGCTTTGACGAGCCGATCGGCGCGGACATTCGATCGGCGTTACGCCGCGTGCACCGAGTGCTGCGGATCGTGATCGAGCAGTGCGGAGATATCGCTGCCTGACATCGGCCGCCCGATCAGATAGCCCTGGACCTCGTCGCAACTGGTCTGGCGGAGATATTCGAGCTGATCCGCGGTCTCGACGCCTTCGGCCACGACGCCGATCTGCAGCTCCTGCGCGAGGCCGATCACCGATTTGACGATCGCGGCGCAGTCCGGCTGGGTCAGCATGTCCCGGATGAAGGATTGATCGATCTTGATGCGGCTGAACGGCAGCTTGCGCAGATAGGTCAGCGACGAGAAGCCGGTGCCGAAATCGTCGAGCGCGACCGTCAGGCCGAGCTCGAGCAGCGCGTGCAGGATCGCGGGCGCCGATCCGTATTTCGAGATCAGCATCGACTCGGTGATCTCGATCTCGAGACGGTTCGGCGCGACGTTCGCCTCGGCCAGAGCGTCGACGATCGTCTGCAGGATGCCGACGTTCTGGAATTGGACCGCGGAGAAATTGACCGCGATCCGGATGTCGTCCGGCCAGCGCGACAGCATCGTGCAGGCGCGGCGGATCACCCACTCGCCGAGCTGGTGGATCAGACCGCTTTCCTCGGCGATCGGGATGAAGACGGTGGGCGGAATCAGGCCGCGCGTCGGATGCTGCCAGCGCAGCAGGGCCTCGAAGCCGGTGACGCGGCCTTTGCGGATGTCGAGGAACGGCTGGTAGACCAGAAACAGCTCGTCCGCCTCGATCGCGTGCTCGAGATCCCGCTGCAAGGCGCGGCGGTCGCGCGCCGACCGGTCGTCGCTGGCCTCAAAGAAGCAGATGGTGCCGGGTGCGGATTTCTTCGCCCGGTAAAGCGCGATGTCGACATGCTTGAGCAGGTCGTGGGACGTGCTGCCGTCCCGCGGCGCCAGCACGATGCCGATGCTGATCGTGCGGTTGACCTCCAGCCCATCGATCGGGAACGGCTCGGCAAAGGCCGCCACGAACCGTTCGGCGATCGCAAACGCATCCTCGGGCCGCGTCAGATTAGACATGATCAGGGCGAACTCGTCGCCGCCGATCCGTGCGACATGTTCGGCCGCGCGCGTGCAGCGCTGCAGCCGGGCCGCCACCTGGACCAGGAACTCGTCGCCCGCCGGATGGCCGAACCTGTCGTTGACCTCCTTGAAGCGATCGAGATCGAGCAGCAGCACCGCGAATTCCTCGCCCGATCGCGCCAGCCGGTTCAGTGCGCCGTTGAGCGCTTCATTGAAGGCGACGCGGTTCGGCAGATGCGTCAGCGGATCCTGCCTCACCGTCCGCTCGGCCTCGTGCTGGGCGATGATCCGCCGCCTGAACTCGAACGCGTTGACGAACACGCCGCGCAGCAGCACCGAACCATAGACCAGCACCAGCACGGCCATCAGGAGGTAGACGAAATCGCCGTCCCGGCCGAGGCAGATCGCGGTGCCGACGAAGATCGGTGCGGTGAACGCAATCGCGGCGATCGGGATGGTGGAGAATGCGAAGGCGCCGCCGGCCAGCATTCCGGCGCACAGGCAGGTGATGACGAGCTGGGCGCCGCTCGATGCGTTCGCGAAGAAGGCGACGGGGACGACGCCCCAGGCCGTCCCGAGCGCCAGCGCATTGCGCACCAGCCGGTACATGGTTCGGCGCGACACGAATTGCGGCTTGGCGATGCGGCGTGATGCCCGCGCCTGCAAGCCGAAGAACAGCGCCGCGCTGCCCACGGCGACCGCCCACACCAGCGCAAAGGCC
Organism: Bradyrhizobium sp. BRP56; assembly: GCF_020194035.1. Lineage (NCBI taxonomy): Bacteria > Pseudomonadati > Pseudomonadota > Alphaproteobacteria > Hyphomicrobiales > Nitrobacteraceae > Bradyrhizobium > Bradyrhizobium sp. BRP56. The sequence goes on along the minus strand of NZ_JADYVV010000001.1, from coordinate 105,007 downwards.
CAGTCCGGCGATTGCCACAGCGCAATCGCCAGCACCAGCGCGTTGCAGGCGTTGGCCAGCATGATGCCGAACGAATAGCCGAGCACCAGCGAGACCTGTTCGGCGCGGATGTGGCCGGCAAGCGCTTCATCCGTCGGTGGTGCACCGAAGGCCGCGAGGTCGCCCGCGAACAGGGTCGCGAAATATGATCTCAGATGGGTACGCATCACTACGTTGCCTGCCCGGTTTGGCCATGGCGCCGTGGCGAAGAATTCTCTGCAAACCTTTGACAAACTATGAACTATTGGAACGGACCGTGCCGCGGCGGGCCGCTCCTTCGGTTCCACCGGCAGGCATTGCTAACAAATCGATACAAATGCGTGACGCGAGGTCACGGAGCGGCGAAGCTCGCCGCGCGCCGCGCTGCTTGATCCCCCGCGGGTTTTTCGCAATGAGTCGGGTTCCCGCGAACGGCAAAAACCAGAAGGTGTGCATGAGCCTCCCGACCACGAACCACGATCCCGGGTTTCGTATCACGCGGGCCAGCCATGTCGTCCTGACCGTTCGTGATCTCGCGGCGAGCCGGCAGTTCTACGAAAAGGTGATCGGGCTGATCCTGACCGCGGAGGAGGGCGGCGCACTCTATTTCCGCGGCGTCGAGGAGGCCTGTCATCACAGCCTTGTGTTGCGCAAAGGCGAGGGCGCCGCCTGCGCACGGCTCGGCCTGCGGGTCTTTCAGGACGATGACCTCGACCGGCTCAAGGCCTTCTTCGAAGCGCAGGGATGCCGGGCCGCCTGGGCCGAAGTGCCGCATCAGGGCCGCACCCTGCATGCGACCGATCCGGCCGGCACGCCGCTGGAGTTCTGCGCGACCATGCCGGTCGAGCCGCGCATGATCACCAAATTCACCCGCCATGCCGGCGGCTCGGCGCTGCGGCTCGATCACTACCAGGTCCTGACGCCCGAAGTGCGCAAGGCGTGCGAGTTCTACACCGCGGCAGGGTTTCGGCTCAGCGAGTATATCGCGCCGGCTGATACCTTCGACCTGCGCGGCGTGTTCCTGCAGCGCAAGGGCAATCCGCACGACATCGTGTTCTTCAACGGTGCCGGACCGCGGCTGCATCATTTCGCGTTTCTCGCGCCCGAGGTTCATCATCTGCTCAACGCCTGCGATGTTGCCGGCGAACTCGGCTATGGCGCGGCCGTTGAACGCGGCCCCGGGCGCCATGGGCCGGGACACGCGATGTGTGTCTACATGCGCGATCCCGACGGGCACCGCGTCGAGCTGTTCAACACGCACTACCAGATCATGGACATCGAGAACGAGCCGGTCGGCTGGGATCCGTCCGACCACACGATCGCGTTCCCGTGGGGGCTGCCGGCGCGGCAGGCCTGGTTCGAGGAGGCGACACCGTTCGAAGGTGTCGCGATCCGCGAGCCGCAAATGAAGCCGAAGCCGCTGACGCTCGAGAGCTACCTCGCGAAGTAGCATGTCATTGTCAGCAGATAATCCCATCCATGACGTGGCCATCGTCGGCCTCGGGCCGGTCGGTGCCATCTTCGCCAACCTGCTCGCGAAATCCGGCTTGCGCGTTGCGGTCGTCGAGCGCATTGCCGACATCTACGACAAGCCGCGCGCGATCACGCTCGACCACGAGGCGCTGCGCGTGCTGCAGGCGATCGGGCTCGGCGATTTCATGGAGCAGGCGATCGCCCCGCATAACGGCTCGCACTATCTCGGCGTCGACGGCGAGATCATCAAGATCTTCGATCCGATGCCGCCGCCGTTTCCGCTCGGCTGGATTCCGAACGTGACCTTCGTGCAGCCGGACGTCGAGCAGGCGCTGCGCGACAAGCTCGCCGACTATCCGCATGCCGACATTTTCCTTGCGGCCACGGGCGTGGCGCTGCAGCAGGACGATGGCGCGGTGATGCTGACGGCGCGCCGCGAGTCCGGCGAGGAGTTCCTGATCCGCGCGCGCTATCTGGTCGGCTGCGACGGCGCCAACAGCTTCGTCCGCAAGCAGCTCGGCATCGGCCTCGACGACCTCGCCTTCGATGAATGGTGGATGGTGGTCGACACGCTGACCAGCGATCCCGCCAAGCGGCCGGCCAGGAGCTTTCAGTATTGCTGGCCGTCGCGTCCCGGCACCTTCGTGCCGGGCCCGCGCAATTTGCGGCGCTGGGAGATCAAGCTGCTGCCCGGCGAGGACCCCGAGGCGGCCGGCGCGCCCGACAACGTCGTGAGGCTGCTCAAGGGTTTTACCGATATCTCGGACCTCACGGTCTGGCGCTCGGCGGTCTATCGCTTTCACGCGCTGCTCGGCCGGCGCTGGCGCGACCGCCGCGTGCTGCTGATGGGCGATGCCGTGCACCAGACGCCGCCGTTCCTCGGGCAAGGGCTGTGCGCGGGTATCCGCGATGCGGTGAACCTGGCCTGGAAGTTGCGGCTGGTTCTTCGTGGCGACGCCGGCAATGCGCTGCTCGACAGTTACGAAATCGAGCGCAAGCCGCATGTCCGCGCCGTCGTCGCCAGCGCCAAGGAATTCGGCAAGATCATCGGCGAGCTCGATCCGGTGGCCGCCGTCGAACGCGACATGCGGCTGCGCGCCGACCTGAAGGCCGGCAAGGCCGAAACCATCAGGCAGAAATTCATCCCCGATCTCGTCTCCGGCCTGATCGCGCGCGATGCCGCGCTTGCCGGGCGGCTGTTCGTGCAGCCGCATGTGCGCGCGGCAGATGGGCGGACGTGCCGGCTCGACGATCTGCTGCAGCCGGAATTCGCGATCGTGACGACGGCGGCGGAGCCGATGGCGTGGCTGTCGGATGCGTCCGCTGCCGCCTGGCAGCGTCTGTCAGGCGAGCGCGTCGTCATCGCCACGTCAGGCGAAACTGCCGTTCGAGGCGATATCCTGACTGTGGTCGAGCACGACGGGCTGTTCGCTGACTGGATGCGGCAACATGGCGCCGCGGCGGTCATCGTGCGGCCCGACCGCTACGTCTTCGGCGCCGCAGGCGGCGCCGATGAGCTCAATATGCTTGTCGGGCAACTGCTCCAGAACCTCAGCGCAGGGCACTAGCCTTTTCAAGGCTGCGCTTTGTCTGTACCACCGGAAGAAAGAAATTCCGGGGGGAACCAGTGAACAACAATAATGATGCGGCGGAGTATGATTACGTCATCGTCGGCGCCGGCTCGGCCGGTTGCGTGCTCGCCAACCGCCTGAGCGCCGACGGCAAGCACTCGGTGCTGCTGCTCGAGGCCGGACCGAAGGACAGCAACATCTGGATCCATGTGCCGCTCGGCTACGGCAAGCTGTTCAAGGAAAAATCCGTCAACTGGATGTACCAGACCGAGCCCGAGCCGGGCCTGAACGGGCGGCAGGTGTTTCAGCCGCGCGGCAAGGTGCTCGGCGGCTCCAGCTCGATCAACGGCCTGCTCTATGTGCGCGGCCAGCATGAGGACTATGACCGCTGGCGCCAGCGCGGCAATGCCGGCTGGGGCTATGACGACGTCTTGCCCTATTTCAGGAAGGCGGAGGATCAGCAGCGCGGCTCCAACACCTATCACGGCGCCGGCGGCCCGCTGCCGGTGTCGGATTGGCGGCATCATGATCCGCTGTCGGAGGCCTTCGTGCATGCCGCAGCCGAAGTCGGCATTCCCACCAATCCGGATTTCAACGGCGCGACCCAGGAGGGCGCGGGCTTCTTCCAGACCACGACGCGGCGCGGCCGGCGCGCCTCGACAGCGCGGTCCTATCTGCGGCCGGCGTTGACGCGCGGCAATCTTCATGTCGAGACCTCGGCGCTGGCGCAGCGCATCCTGTTCGACGGCAAGCGCGCGAGCGGCGTCGCCTACAAGCAGGATGGGCAATTGCGCAAGGCCAAGGCGCGCAAGGAGGTGTTGGTATCGAGCGGTGCGTACAACTCGCCGCAATTGTTGCAGCTCTCCGGCGTCGGCCCCGCCGATCTGTTGAAGCAGCACGGCATCGACATCGTGCTCGATGCGCCGGGCGTCGGCAACGATCTGCAGGATCACATGCAGGTCCGCATCGTCACGCGCTGCGCGCAAACCGTCACGCTGAACGACGTCATCAATCATCCCGTGCGCCGCGTCATGGCGGGCCTCCGCTATGCGGCGCTGCGCAAGGGGCCGTTGACGATCGCCGCCGGCACCTCCGGTGCGTTCTTCAAGACCAGCCCGCGGCTGGCCTCGCCCGACATTCAGATCCACTTCCTGCCGTTCTCGACCGACAAGATGGGCGAGCAACTGCATTCGTTCTCGGGCTTCACGGCCTCGGTCTGCCAGCTGCGTCCGGAGAGCCGCGGTTCGCTGAAGATCAGAAGCGCGGACCCGGGCGTGCCGCCGGAAATCCGCATCAACTATCTGGCGACCGAGACCGATCGCCGCGCCTTCATCGACGGCATCCGCATCCTGCGCAAGATCCTGGCCGCGCCGGCGCTGAAATCCTATTCAGTGGGCGAGGTCGATCCCGGCGCCACGGTGGTCAGCGACGACGACCTGCTCGATTTCTGCCGGCGCACCGGCAGCACGGTCTATCATCCGACCTCGACCTGCCGGATGGGCAACGATCCGCTCGCGGTGGTCGACCAGCGGCTCAAGGTGCGCGGCATCGAAGGTCTGCGCGTGGTCGATGCGTCCGTCATGCCGGACCTGATGTCGGGCAATACCAATGCGCCGACGATCATGATCGCGGAGAAGGCATCCGACATGATTTTGGAGGATGCGCGGTAGGACGCCATCCGTCATCCTGAGGAGCGCGTAGCGCGTCTCGAAGGATGCACGGCCCCGCTCTGACGGCTCGGAAAGCTCCGGGCCGTCGACCCTTCGAGACGCGCGCAAGAGCGCGCTCCTCCAGCGACAAAAGGCGAAGCCTTTGCGCGGGGGTGACGGTGATAGAGTGGGCTGCAAGGCCTCAGCCCTTATACGCGCGCACGCGTGCGACCATCTGCTCGACATGGGCGATCGGCGTCTCGGGGAGGATGCCGTGGCCGAGATTGAAGATCATCCGCCCCTTGCCGAAGTTCTCCAGTACATCGTCCACCGCGCGGTCGAGCGCGGCGCCGCCGGCAATCAGGGCCAGCGGATCGAGATTGCCCTGCACCGCGACGCGGCTCTGCACGCGCTCGCGGATCATCGACGGCTCGGTGGCCCAATCGATCGAGACCGCGTCGACGCCGGTTTGCTCGACATAGGCCGGCAGCATGCCTGCCGCGCCGCGCGGGAAGCCGATGATCCTCGCATCGGGGACCTGCTTGCGCACCCCGGCCACGATGCGCCGGGTCGGCTCGATCGCCCAGCGGGCGAACTCGCGCGGTGGCAGCACGCCGGCCCAGGTGTCGAAGATCTGCAGGCAGTCGGCGCCAGCCTTCAACTGGCCGACGAGATAGTGGATCGAGTTCTCGACCAGCACGTCGATGATCTTGGCGAACGCATCCGGATGGCGGTAGGCAAGCATCCGCGCGGGTGCCTGGTCCGGCGTGCCCTGTCCGGCCACCATGTAGGTCGCAACCGTCCACGGCGCGCCGCAGAAGCCGATCAGTGCGATCTCGGGGGCGAGTTCGCGACGGACGCGGCGCAGTGCTTCAAAAACCGGCTCGAGCTGGTCGAAATTGGCATGGGTCGCCAACGTCGCGATCTCGCCGGGCGTTGCCAGCGGATCGAGCCGCGGTCCTTCGCCGGCCTCGAAGCGCACCGAGCGGCCGAGCGCGTAGGGGATTACCAGGATGTCGGAGAAGATGATCGCGGCGTTGAAGTTGAACCGGCGGATCGGCTGCAGCGTGACCTCGGCGGCGAATTCGGGCGTGAAGCAGAGATCGAGGAAGCCGCCGGCCTTGGCGCGCAGCTCGCGATATTCCGGCAGATAGCGGCCGGCCTGGCGCATCATCCAGAGCGGCGGCGCGGCCTGCCGGTGGCCCGACAGCACGTCGATGAGCGGCTTCTTGGTGGGATCCTGGGGCACGCGGATAGTTCCTGATCACGGTCAAAATTTGCGCCCCTGATACACGCTGCAGCGCAATGGGCCAAGGCGGTTCTGGAACCCCTTTTTGCGCGGCCGCGTTGTCTTCCCGAATGGAGGGACGACATGGCCGACAAATTCGATCCTGCCCCGCACGACAAGTATGCCGAGAAGCCGCACGAGGCGCAGGCTGCCGACCGCAAGGCTCGCACCCGGCTGAAGGAGGGGCTCGAGGATACCTTCCCGGCCTCCGATCCGGTCAGCGCCACGCAGCCCGCGCCGTCGAAGCACGACGGCGATCGGGACAATTAGCTGGTATATCCCAGCGGCTGCTAACCACGATGCCACCTGAGTTCAATATGTGGCGAACTGCCGCGGAGCGATGGCTCGGAGCACGGGGCCGTCCGCGCACCGTGATTGCCGGGATAAACTAGACGGGGCCGCTTGCGGGGCACTGCATCCGGTCAGATTCGAAGCTCACGCCGAGCCGCCGCTCCAGGCGCCAGGCCACAATGCAGTGCCGCCGGATCGGTTCGCTCGCGATCTCGAGCTCGAATGCGAGCGGGATTGCGACGTCGCTTTCCACGGCGAGCCCCGCGCCGCCGGTCGAGAGGTTGAGCACAAGACATCCGACACTGCTGTTGCGGAAGAAGATCGTCCCGCGCTTCAGCAGGATCGTTCGTTGGCTGTCGGTCTTGTATCTTATCGTCGTGCTCACGGCAGTCTCCTACCCCCGATGTGATGCCCGTCGCGATCGGTCCCCTCAAGCGCGATGGTCGCGCTTTCGCTTCTTGTTTGAGCATGATCTCCGCGCAAACGCTTTGCGTTTGTCGCAAGGGAAAACCGCTTCGCACTTTTCCGCATCATGCTCTAGTTCACCAGCACGGCGCCGTCGCAGCGAATGCCCAGCACCCAAACGTCGACCTGGCCGAGCCCGATGCCGAGCGTCGCGAGCAGCGACGCCAGCACCTGATCGACTGAACTCGTCACGCCATTCAGGATGCTCATGACGAGCGCCCCCAATCCCGGGATCGGCAGCCCGAGCGGGCCGAGATTGATGGTCAGCGAGAGGTCGCCGAGCAGACTTCCTGTCAGCGACGAAAGGAAGTTGGTCGTCGTCACCGTCTTCTTGGTGCCCGACTGGATGTCGCTGTAACTGAAATTGACATTGGTCGGCGTGGTGTTGCCCATGCCGGCATGGGCGAGGCCGGTGACGGTGGCGAGACCAAGGTTGACCAGTGTCGCCGGCGGCGGATTGGGCTTGGTCGTGAAGTTGGTCATGTCGGCGACCGTGACGTTGCCGATCCACGCATCCACGATCCCTGGCGTCACGCCGATCGTGACCTGCGAGGTGTTGATGTTGGGGTGGCCGCAGGACACCGCATTGAGCGTCGCGGTGCCCGAGGCGACCTCGACATAGACCGGGAGATTGATCGCAGACACGGTGCCGGAGCCGAGCACATTGATCGTCGCCAGGATCCTGGTCTGCGCGGTGTGGACGCTCACACCCTGGGTGCCGATCGCGATCCAGCTCGATCCGACCGGGCGCTCGCCGATCGTTGCGATCACGGAGACGTTGGCGATGCCGGGCAGGCCGAGGTTGATCGAGGTTGCGATCTGATGGTTGCCGTTGGCGATCTGCGCCACCGTGGAAATCAGGTCGAACACCGAAACGCTGGCGCCGACCTTGGGTTTCTGTCCCACCGTGAGATTGGCGAAGGGACCGAGGTCGACCAGCGTGCCCGGCGAAATCTTGGTGGTGGAGCCGGTGACGGCCTGGGAGATCGTCGACAGCGCTGTAGTCGCCGCGTTGGCGCCGTTGGTGATCTGCTGGGTGGTCAGCGCGGACGCGACGATGTCGCCGATCTTGATGTTGCTGCTCAGCAGGTCGCTATAGGTGACGCCGGTCAGGTTGACCCGGGTCGCCAGTGCCGACAGGAAGTCCAGTGCGTCGATCTTCGCGCTGATCAGCGCATTGTAGTCCATCACCGAGAGCGACAGCGTGGTGCCGAGCATCGAGCCGAGCAGCGCATTGAGCGCGCCGCCGTTGACCGAGAGCAGCCTCGACCCGATCGCGAACGAGGCCATTTCGGTCGATGTCGCGGTGGCGGTCGTCTTGATGGTGAAGCTGCTCGCGCCGGTGAGATAGCGCGCGAAGTAGAGCGGGGTCTGGGTATTCAGCGTGACCCGCGCGGCGTTGGGAGTGCCGACCGCCGGGGTCACGAAACGGGCCTGCGGCGCGATGGCGCTGTTTGCGGTGTAGGTTCCTGTCTCGACCTTGACCAGCGCACTGGCCGGGTACTTGTTCTGCGTCACCGTCGCGGTGGCGGCGTTGACCGGATTGTTCAGGTTGGCGGCGGCGACGATCGCGGCGAGATCGGCGGTGCTCTGCGTCTTGCGCCGGTCGGCGAAGATCGTGCCGAGATCGATGGCGAGCCCGGCGCACCCGATCAGGAGCGTCATCAGGCCGGCGCTGATCATCGCGAAGTTTCCTCGTTCGTCGGCGCCGAAGCGCCGCATCAGCATGAGGACGCCTCTCATCCTAGAATCCCCCGTACTGAATCGCCGCGGAGCGGACGATGGTGCTCGCCGGGGCGGGGACGAAGGGCAGCTTGTAGATGAAGTTGCCGGCCGCGTTGTAGTTGACCGTCACGACGTAGACGTTGGCATTCGATGGAGACGGCGCGGCATTGACCGTGAGATTGCCGGGAACGAGCAATGGATAGGTCGACGCGTTGGCGGTGACGTAGCTCGTCGCGAGGCTGTTGCGTTCGGTGTCGGTCATTCCCGCGATGGATGACCGCGCCGCTTCGGCGGCGAGTTGCTGAACGCCATGCACCATGGCGAGATACGAGCCGAAGACGATGATGCCGAAAATGAAGGCAAGAAACAGCGGCAGCATCAGCGCGAATTCGACGGCGGACGCACCGCTTCTGCAGCGAAAAAACCTGGTCATTGCAACACACCTCGAAACGCCAACTACGACGTCACGTTGCGAGGCTTTGATTAAGGAAAACTATGAAAACGCTTTCACGAATCAGCGGCCGCAATTCAGACTTATCGGGTCAGTGAAGCGTTATGGGGCGATCAGAATATTTGATGCGATATCCGCAAAAACCCGGGGTGTGGTGCGGTTGAGGTGCTGCAGCGTGTGGAGATGTAGTTGTCGGATACCGTGATCTGCGGAGCAATGCACGTAACAATACATATGGCCTGCAATATCAGTGCCTTGGCGGGTAATTGTGGCTAAACGAAAGTGCAACCAAATGTTAGTATAGCCTGATCACATACTGTGGAGATTGGAATTGCGTCCCGTGCTGAGACTGGAGGGCTCGCGATGCATAGACCGCGTCAGCATTTGAATATTCCTACTGAAATCGTTCGCACCGTCGTTGCGATCGCGGAGACGGGCAGCCTGTCGAAAGCCGGGGAGCGTCTCGGCCTCAGCCAGCCGGCGATCAGTTCGCAGGTCAAGCGACTGCAAAGCCTGATTGGTGGCGCGCTCTTCGTCAGAACCGCAAACGGCACCACGACCACCGAGCTCGGCAAGGTCGCCGTGCAGCAGGCGAGGCGCATCCTCGAAGCCAACGATCAACTGCTTCGGCTCGGCGGCAATCATGAAGGACCCCAGCCGTTGCGGCTGGGAATCAGCACGATGCTCGCCGAGGAATTCCTGAAGCTGCATCCCTCCGATGCACTCGCCGACGTTCTGCTGCACGCCGACATGTCACCGGCCGTCATCAGGGGATTGATCGACGGCTACATCGACATCGCGTTCGTCTACAGCAACCCTTCGCAGGAGAACGAAGACGAGGTGACGATCGCCGCCGAAGCCGAGGAGCGGTCGGTGTGGGTGCGATCGCGCGATTTTGTGCTGCGGCCGGGCGCCCCGATCCCGATCCTGGCCTGGCCCGGTGACGACTGGATGATCCGGACGCTCACCAAGCACAACATCACGTACAAGATCGTGTTCAGGAGCCCGAACCACCAGCTGCGACTGGAAGCCGCACGGGCCGGATACGGCCTGACGGCGTGCCCCGAGCGGATGATCCCGTCTTCGCTGATCTCGGCGAAGGACTATTATCTTCCGGAACTTCCTGTGCAGAAGCGCCTGCTGTGCGTTCGCCCTGGTCTCGAAGGCAGCCGCGCCACGGCGATGGTGCAGCGGTTGTCCAGCCTGTTCTTCAGCGGCGCGAAGCCGATGCGTCAGGTGAGCAACATGTAGCCGGTGCTGCCGCGGTCCGGCGGCACCGATCAATAGTGCGGTGGGCGCTCGTTGGCGGGGCCGGGCGCCTGGCGTTCGGCCTCCTGAAGCCGGTCGCGCAACTCGGCGATCTGGCGCGTCAGCGCGTCGATCTGCTTCCATTGTGCCGTGATGGTCTGGTTCAGCGTCTCGATGGCCTCGTCCTGATAGATCAGGCGAACCTCCAGCGCATCGATCCGCTCGCTCAGCTTGGCCGTGTCATTCATGGACGGCAGCCTCGCAGGGGGTACTCGCGCACTCCGCGTCGCTCGAACGCGCACCCGCACGCTCGCGCAGGCCGTGGCCGAGCGCGACACGCTCGTCGAACACAAAACAGTCGCCGCGCCAGCGGCTGTCCTGCTGCGGGGTTTCCTCGAGATATTTCAGGATGCCGCCCTTGAGGTGATAGACCTCGGCAAAACCTTGCGCGAGCAGATAGGCGCTGGCCTTCTCGCAGCGGATGCCGCCGGTGCAGAACATCGCAATCCTGCGGTGTTTCGCCGGATCGAGGTTTCGCGCCGCAAATTCCTTGAATTGTCCAAAGCTCGCGATCCTGGGATCCATCGCGCCTTCGAACGTGCCCATCGCGACCTCGAACGCGTTGCGGGTATCGAGCACCACGATGTCAGGCGCGGCGATCAGCTCGTTCCAGTCGGCGGCATCGACATAGGTGCCGACCTGCCGCGTCGGATCGACCGTGGTGTCGCCGAGCGTGACGATCTCCTTCTTCAGCCGCACCTTGAGCCGCTGGAATGGCATTTGCGCGGCTTCGGAGAACTTCAGCTCGAGATTGTCGAGGCGGCCGCCGAACAGCGGCCCGTGCCTGAGCTCCGCAACGAAGTCATCGATGCCTTGGTCGATGCCGGCAATGGTGCCGTTGATGCCCTCATGGGCGAGCAGCACGCTGCCCTTGAGATTGAGCCCGGCGCAGAACGCGCGCAGCGGCTCGCGCAGCGCGCGGAAGTCCGGCAGCGCGGCGAACTGGTAGAAGGCGGCGACCTTGAAAGGCATCGCCGGGGTTTATCAGGCCGGCCAGGCCGGCGAAACCCGCAAAGCCATGCATTGTCGGGATAATTCCCCTGGCATGCCAGGCATTGCTCAGCCGGGGATGAGTGTGCCATGTACTTTGTACTCCCTTGGCATCATCCGCCGCAGCCGCATCAGACCATCACGATCAAGCGAGCACTCCGTTATGAGGAATTTCCATTTCGCCGGCCGTTCCACGGTCCACGCCCAGAACGCGATGGTGGCGACGTCGCATCCGGAAGCGGCGCTCGCGGCCATCGAGGTGATGCGCGAGGGCGGCACGGCCGCCGACGCGGCGGTTGCAGCCTGCGCGCTGCTCGGCGTCATCGAGCCGCAATCGACCGGCATCGGCGGCGACTGCTTCGCGCTGATCCAGCCGCGGGGAGAAGGCAAGATCACCGCCTATAACGGCAGCGGCCGGGCGCCGATGGCGGCGACCGCCGACTGGTATCTCGAGCGCAAGATCCATTCGGTGCCGCTGACCTCGGCACATGCGGTCAGCATTCCCGGCGCGGTCGATGCCTGGGACGTGATCCTGAAGGACCACGGCAAGTTCGGCTTCGACCGGCTGCTGCAGCCCGCGATCAAGGCAGCCGAAGAGGGCTACGTGGTCGCTCCGCGTATCGCCTTCGACTGGAAGAACGGCTTCGAGAAGCTGAAGAACGGCACCAACACCGAGCGCTATCTGTTGCCGCACGGCAAGCCCGCGGTTGCCGGCGACGTGATCCGCCAGCCCGAGCTCGGCAAGACGCTGCGCGCGATCGCGCAAAAGGGCCGCGACGCCTTCTATAGCGGCGAGATCGCCGCCGACATGGTCGACACGCTGCGCGGCATCGGCGGCCTGCACACGCTCGAGGATTTCGCCGCGCACTCGACCGAGGCGACCTCGCCGATCGGCACGATGTACAAGGGCTACGACGTCTGGCAGTGCCCACCGAACGGCCCCGGCATCACCATGCTGGTCATGCTCAACATCCTGTCGCGCTTCGACCTGACCAAGTTCAAGCCGCTCAGCATCGAGCGCTTCCATCTCGAGGCCGAGGCGGCACGCATCGCCTACATGATGCGCGAGCAGCATATCGGCGATCCCCAGCACGTGCATGTCGACGTTGCCGGCATCCTCGCCAGGGAATTCGCCGAAGAGCACATCAAGAACATCCGGATGGACCGGCTGCTCGAACTGCCGAACGTCGCGCCGCCGATGAATCCGTCGACGGTCTACATCACGGTGGTCGACAAGGATCGCAACGTCTGCTCGTTCATCAATTCGATCGCGCATTCGTTCGGCTCGGCGATCGTCTCCAACAAGACCGGCGTCCTGCTGCAGAACCGCGCCGGCGGCTTCCGCATCCAGCCCGGACATCCGAATTGCATCGCACCGGGCAAGCGTCCGCTGCACACCATCATCCCGGCGCTGGTCACCAGGAACGGCCGTGCGCTGATGCCGTACGGCGTGATGGGCGGGCAGTACCAGCCGGTCGGCCAGACCCGTGTGCTGACCAACATGCTCGACTATGGCTGCGACATTCAGGAAGCCATCGATATGCCGCGCGGCCTGCACTACGAAGGCGTCTACCAGCTCGAGGACTCTGTGCCGGCGGAGATCGTCGAAGGCCTGAAGAAGATCGGTCACAAGACCACCAGCGTGGTCGCGCCGCTCGGCGGCGGGCAGGGCATCTGGATCGATTGGGACAAGGGGACACTGACCGGCGGCTCCGACCCGCGCAAGGACGGCTGCGCGCTCGGCTACTGATTGTCGCGGGCGATCAGAGGCCGGCGGAAACAAGGTGTTGTCGCGGGGATGGTGCTAGTCCTGCCCCGCGGAAGCCCGTCACCGGCATCACCTACTCATATCTGGCGGCGCAATTGATCGGTGATCTCATCGCGGGCGCGTCGTCGCCATTGCTCGGCGATTTTGCGCTGGACCGCGACGGCGGCATGGCCGGTCACTGAAAAATGGCTAGGGATTCGACCCGCACTGGGCTAGAGACGGCCGTCCTTCACGAGAGGTGCAAGATGCGATCTTCCCGACGCACGATCATCAAGACTGCATTCGCCGGCCTTGCGGCGGCAGTCTCCACGTCCGTTGTCAGCGGGACGGCAACGGCCCAAACTGCAGGAAAGCCCATGACCACAGCTTCAGGCCTCCAGATCATCGACAGCACGGTCGGCACCGGCGCCTCGCCGAAGACCGGCCAGACCTGCGTCATGCACTACACCGGCTGGCTCTACGAGAACGGCCAGAAGGGCAAGAAATTCGACTCCTCCGTCGATCGCAACGAGCCGTTCGAGTTTCCGATCGGCCAGGGTCACGTGATCAAGGGCTGGGACGAGGGCGTCGCCACCATGAAGGTCGGCGGCAAGCGCACCCTGATCATCCCGCCGAACCTCGGCTACGGCGCGCGCGGCGCCGGCGGCGTGATCCCGCCGAACGCCACGCTGATGTTCGACGTCGAACTGCTTGGCGTCAAATAAGCTGATGGGCGTCAAGTAACGGGCCCACAACAACAAGGGCGCAGCGATGAAGATCTCGATCCTCGACGATTATTTCGACACGCTGCGCACCCTCGATTGCTACCGCAAGCTCGACGGGTATGACGTCAAGATCTGGAACGATCACGTCCAGGACGTCGATGCACTCGCCGAACGGCTGGGCGATACCGACGCGCTGGTCCTGATCCGCGAGCGAACCCAGATCCGCACGCCGCTGCTCGAACGTCTGCCGAAGCTGAAGCTGATCAGCCAGCGCAGCGTCTATCCGCATATCGACATCGACACCTGCACGCGGCTCGGCATCATCGTGTCGTCGAGCCAGCATGCCGATACGCCGTCCTACGCCACCGCCGAGTTCACCTGGGGCCTGATCCTCGCGGCGATGCGCGCGATCCCGCAACAGATGGCGGCACTCAAGGCCGGCAAGTGGCAGGTCGGCGTCGGTCATACGCTGCGCGGCAAGACGCTCGGCATCTATGGCTACGGTCGCATCGGCGCCGTGGTCGCAGGCTATGGCAAGGCGTTCGGCATGAACGTGCTGGTCTGGGCGCGCGAGCCGGCGATGGCGAAGGCGCGCGCCGACGGCTATGAGACATCAGCCAGCAAGGCGGATTTCTTCGCCCGCTGCGACGTGCTGTCGCTGCATATGCGCTTGGTCGACGCGACGCGCGGCATCGTCACGGCGGAAGACCTCGCGCAAATGAAACAGACCGCGCTGATCGTCAACACCAGCCGCGCGCCGCTGATCGAGCCCGGCGCGCTGGTCAATGCGTTGCGTGCCGGCCGGCCAGGCATGGCCGCGATCGACGTCTACGAGAAGGAGCCGCTGCGCGACACGGCGGACCCGCTGCTCAACATGGACAATGTGGTCTGCACGCCGCATCTCGGCTACGTCTCGCGCGACGAGTACGAAATCCAGTTCACCGACATCTTCGACCAGATATTGGCCTACGCGGCCGGCACGCCGACCAATGTCGTGAACCCGGATGTGCTGGCACATCCGCGCCCGCGCGGCTGAGCAGCGTCGTTCATGCTCGATCGGCCGGCTCGATGGGGCGGCCGTGTCATCTCTCGTTCAGCGAGGCCAGTGAGCCGCTGAGGTCACCCTGCCGACGATCCTCTTGATGCCGCCGAGTGCCTTCTGTCCCTTGCCCTTGGCTTCCAGGATCGCGCCTCGGCCCTGCATCGCCGGAGAGCCGGTGACCTTGCCAAGACGCCGCTTGAACCTGCCGATCGCCTCGTTGGCCGTGCCCTTGATCCTATCGGTCGTGCTACCCATGAAATTACTCCTTCGGAATACGCTGAGGTAACGCGCCGGAACATGGCGATGTTCCGATTCGGCGAGGTTCCGATTTTCCGCTCGCCTGCGCGGCTGCTTTTCGCTAGCGTTCCACGCACGAAATCAGGCCAACGAAAGCAAGAATGATGAGCGGTTCCCACGATCACACCCATTCCCACGACCATCACCATCACGACGACGAGCGCTGGAAGCACGACGGCGTCCGCGTGATTCCCGGCAACCAGCTCGATCCGAACGTGCCGTCGACCGCCGGCATGGACCGCAAGGCCGCGATCAATTTCGCCCGGGTCGGTGCGCAGAAATTGTGGGCGGGCACCGTCAGCATCAAGCCGGACGCCAAGACCGGCGCGCATCATCACGGCCATCTCGAAAGCATCATCTATGTCGTGAAGGGCAAGGCGCGGATGCGCTGGGGCGAGAAGCTGCAGTTCACCGCCGAGGCCGGCCCCGGCGATTTCATCTTCGTGCCGCCCTACGTGCCGCATCAGGAGATCAATGCCAGCCGCGACGAGGTGCTGGAATGCGTGCTGGTGCGCTCCGACGGCGAGGCGGTCGCGATCAACCTCGACATCGAGCCGATCGAGAAGCCGGAGACCGTGCTGTGGGTCGACCCGGTGCACCGCCATCCCGACGAGAAGAAATAGCCGCGACATTTGCGTCGAGATTCCGGATTCACGCTTCGCGTGCCCCGGAATGACAGTCCAGGGGAGGAGGCCAGCATGACGCTCGTGCGTTACGAGAGCGCCGACCACGTCGCGACCATCACGATGGACCGCGTCTCCTCGCACAACGCGCTCAACAATGCGCTGTGCGACGAGCTGCAAAATGCCTGGCGGCGCTTTCGCGACAGCGATGACCGCGTCGCGGTGCTGGCCTCGGCCGAGGAGAAGTATTTCTGTGTCGGCGCTGACGTCCGGGATTTCCCCGCCAATATGTGGCAGGCGGTGCCCGGGCTCGGCGTCGAGCTCGACAAGCCGGTGATCGCGGCGACGTCCGGCTGGGTGGTGGGCGGCGGGTTCGTTCTGGTGCAGATGGCCGACATCTGCGTCGCCTCGGAAACGACGCGGTTCGTCTATCCGGAAGCCAAGATCGGCACCACCGGCGGCGGCGTCTCCTCGGTGCTGGCGCGCATGCCGCACAAGATCGCGATGGAGTTCCTGCTTGTCGGCGAGGAGCTGTCGGCCGAGCGGGCCTACCAGATCGGCTTCGTTAACCGCATCACGCCGCCGGGGCAGCACCTTGCGGCGGCGCTGGAGCTGGCGGCCAAGATCGCGGGCAACGCGCCGCTGGTGGTGCAGGCGCTCAAGAAGCTCGCGCGTGACGCGATGCCGAAGGGGCCGCTGGAGACGGTCGCGGAGGTGCGCCGGCAGCTCGACGCCATCAAGGACAGCGACGACCTCAAGGAAGGCGCCAGGGCGTTCAGCGAGAAGCGCAAGCCGAGGTTTACGGGGAGATGACCCTTTCCGTCATTGCGAGGAGCTCGCGACAAAACTGCAAGCAATTTTGCGCTGAAGCGACGAAGCAATCCATCTGTCCCTGAGCGGAGATATGGATTGCTTCGCTGCGCTCGCAATGACGGGGCCTAACCCCTACGCAAACACCCGGTGATCGATCACACCGTTCGGCACGACATAGCCGTAACGCGTGTTCGACGGCTCCACGCCGGCCTTCTCATACTGCGCCTTCATCATCGCAAATCGATCGCCCTTGAGGTCGAGCATCGCGCGCTTCGGCTGGATGTTGTAGAGCCGGGCGTTGTTGTCGCCGAAGATCGCCGTCTTCACCGGCCCGTCGGCGGGGCCGAGCGGTGCATAGCCGAACTTCTTCTGCATCATCTCGGGGATCTCCAGCCGCCGCAGGCCCTCGATCTGCCATTGCGGCGCGCCGGTCCACAGCGCATCGGTACCCCAGCAGACGTGGTCGACGCCAAGCCCCTTGATCAAGGTCCCCATCAGCGCGGCGCAGACATTGGGCTCGGCGACCAGCGTGGTCGCGAACAATTGCCCGACGTCGCCATAGACATTGTTGACGCCATACTGCGCCGGGATGTCGGCGAGATCCGAGGTCCAGGCGATGCGGCCGGTGCGCTCGAATTCGGCGAGCGCGACCTTCGGATCGCCGCCGACATGGCGATAGGCCGAGTGGTAGATGATGAAGTTGAGCTGCGGCCAGTCCTTGGCGGCCTTTCCTACATCGGCCACGTCGGCGAAGCCGCGCAGATTCGGATACTGTTTCTCGATCCCGGGCGGAAACAGTCCCTTGTGGACGCAGACATTCTTGATGCCCGCCTTCACCATCTTCTCATAACCCTTGTAGGCGACCTTCTCGTCGTCCAGCCGCCAGGGGTAGCGGCTGATCTCCTTGTGGGTGTTGTCGCCGATCGTGTAGCCCTTGCAGGATTCCGGCTTCAGCGCCAATGCGGCGTCGAGCTTGTCGAGCCAGCCGGGCTGCCCGGGCGTGAAGATGGCGTGGCAGAACACGCGCCGCGAGCCGGCCTCGTCGTTCATCTTCTTGCGCGCGTCGGCCATCTGCTCGTTGGTCAGGAACCAGTCCTGCTCGATATGCGACGGCGCCGAGGAGATCAGCGCAATCTTGGTGTCGGAATCGAGAAACATCTCCTTCTTGTAGTTGTCGAACTTGAGATCCTCGATTGTCTGCTCGTGATCGCTGAGCTCCTTGTTCCAGCCGGCCTTGCCGACCGCCCTGCGCATTTCCACAAAACCCATGATGCGGGTGTCGTCGCGCAGGAAATGCGTGTGCATGTCCATGATGAACTGGTCTTTCAGGGAGTTGGCGCGCTCCTGCGCCATCGCGGGTGTCGCGGCCTCCGCCGGCGTCACGGCGAACAGCTCCCCGTAAACCTGGTTCATCGCGACGAAGGAGGCGGCCATGCCGGCCGCGGTCTGGAAGAATCTGCGGCGGTCGAGGCCCTGCTTGCCGCCGAGATCGTCGGCCATCGTGAGCAGCCGCGCCTCGACCTCGCGCTGCCGTTCATTCTGCGGGTCGGGATAGAATTCGTCGCTGGAGACGATCTGGGTCGGGATCGGCGTCTGGTGCTGGCACAGTTCGGAGGGCATCAAGGCGGCAAGTTCTTCGTCGGTGAGGTTGCTGCTCATTCTTCGCTCCCGCTTCTCGCCGGATTTTTCCGGTCGGATCGCCGCGGAGACTAGGACCAAGTCCGCCCGTCGTCCGCGCCGTTTGCCGGAAACCGCATTCACAAAATCGTGCATCGGATTGGCAGACGCGAGATGCGCCCGTCGCGCAACCGGACATGGGCGCTGCTATGCTCGATCGCACCGGATCGGACGAAGAAATCCGGAAGGGAGCGAACCATGATGTCATCCGACCATTCGCAGCGCAGCATGATCAAAGGCATCGGCATTGCAACGGCAGCCGGCGTGCTCGGCGCAGCGTCGGCACAGGCCGCGACCGCGGTTCCTGCCGAAGGAGAAATATGGAGCAACGAATACTGGGCGAAGAAGGGTGACATCCCGTTGTGGATGTTCCGCAAGCGGATCGGTGCGCCGAAGCCGGGCGAGCCGGCGCGGCCGGTGGTGTTCTTCGTGCACGGCTCGTCGGTGACATCAAGGGTGTTCGACCTCACGGTGCCGGGCAAGGGCGAGTATTCGCTGCTGAACACATTTGCCCGCTACGGCTTCGATTGCTGGACCATGGACCACGAGAACTACGGCAAGTCCGGCCGCACGTCGGGCAATGCGGATATTGCAAGCGGCGTCGAGGATCTGAAGGCCGCGGTCGAGGTGATCGCGCGCGAGACCGGGCAGAGCCGATATCACTTCGTCGGCGAATCCTCCGGCGCGCTGCGGGCCGGCGCTTTCGCGATGGCCGCGCCCGAGCGCATCGACCGGCTGGTGTTCGCGGCCTTCACCTACAAGGGCGAGGGTTCGCCGACGCTGGCCAAGCGCGCCGAGCAACTCGCCTATTATCGCAGCCACAACATGCGCGAGCGCGACCGCGACATGATCCGCTCGATCGCGACCCGCGACAGGCCCGGCACGTCGGACCCCGCCGTGGTCGAGCTGCTGGCCGATGTCGAGATGCAGTTCGGCGACCAGATCCCGACCGGCACCTATCTGGACATGACCGCCAATTTGCCGGTCGTGCATCCAGAGAAGGTGCTGGCACCGGTGCTGTTGGTCCGCGGCGAATATGACGGCATCGCCGCGGTTCCGGACCTCGAGGAGTTCTTCAACAAGCTGCCGAACGGCGACCGGCAATTCATCATCCTGCCCGGCACCGCCCATTCGGTGGCGCTTGCCACCAATCGGGAGCTGTTCTGGCATGTGACGCGGGCATTCCTGACCATGCCGACACCGATTGTGACCTGACGTCACCCTGCGGCACGACGCCGCAAGAAAAATCGGCGCGGTGATGTCGGGACGCGGCGAGGCGGTTCGTCCTCGGGGCACAACCCCGCGAAAAGGAGCGCCTTTCATGGCCAAGCCGACAATGATCTTCGTCAACCTGCCGGTCAGCAATCTCGCCCACGCGACCGCCTTCTACGAGGCGATCGGCGCGACCAAGAACGCGCAATTTTCCGACCACACCGCCTCCTGCATGGTGATCTCCGACACGATTCACGTCATGCTGCTGACGCACGACAAGTTCCGCGAATTCACCCCGAAGAAAATTGCCGACACCAAAACCACGAGCGAAGTGCTGATCTGCCTGTCCGCCGACAGCCGCGACGCGGTCGACGGCTACGTCGCCAAGGCGAAGGGCGCGGGCGGCAGCGCCGATCCGTCGCCGCAGCAGGATTACGGCTTCATGTACGGCCGCAGCTTCGAAGATCCCGATGGTCACATCTGGGAAGTGATGTGGATGGATGTCGAGGCGGCGATGAAGGCGCAGTCCGCCGCGGCGACCGCCTGATCGCATCCCGCCATCACGAGGAGCTCAGCATGTCGAAGGTATCTCCCTGCCTGTGGTTCAACGGCGAGGCCGAGGAGGCCGCGAACTTGTACGTCTCGCTGCTGCCCGGTTCGCGGATCGAGACGGTCCAGAAGAATGTCATCGACAGCCCCGGCGGAAAGGCCGGCACGGTGCTGCTGGTCGAATTCACGCTCGCCGGTCAGCGCTTCATGGCGCTGAACGGCGGGATGAGGATGGAGCATACCCACGCGGTCTCGTTCGCGATCGACTGCGTCGACCAGGCCGAGGTCGATCGCCTGTGGGACGCGTTGCTCGCGGCCGGCGGCACCGCCGAGCAGTGTGGCTGGCTGCGCGATCGCTACGGCGTCGCTTGGCAGATCGTGCCGGCGGCGGTCCGCCAATATCTCGGCGGGCCCGACGCCGCCGGCGCCGCGCGTGTGATGCAGGCCGTGCTCGGGATGATCAAGCTCGATATCGAAGGCCTGCGCCGGGCCTATGAGGGCAAGTCCGCGGCGTGAGGTAGGGCCTCGCTGGCATCGCCCGGCTCGCCGTCTACGCTAAAGCTTCGGCGAGCCAGGGATTCGTGCCTCGTCGAAGCCTTGGCGTAGACGGGACCGGGCGATCCAGCATTCCAGAGATTTCGGTGCTCGGCCGACGGGCCGCGACGTACTGGATGCCCCGCATGAAAGCGGGGCATGACAGTATGGGCACGCTGGTTCCGTCACATGACCGTGGCGACGGATCGCGGATGCAGTCGATATTGTATAATTGTGGCAAGCTGCGTTCCTCTCGCACCGTGCTTGCCCTTTGAACATCGCATACAAATCTCCCTCTGTTCTGTGGCGTCCCGCCGCGCGCACGGCGATCGTCGCGGCAATCGTCTTCATCGTCGCCCATGTCGTGCTGCTGCTCGGGATCACGGCGCCGGACAAGCTCTATTTCGACGAGGTGCACTATGTGCCGGCGGCGCGGCAGATGCTGCTGCCGGTGCGCGAGGGCCCGATCCTCAATCCGATGCATCCGCCGCTTGCCAAGGAGATCATCGCCCTCTCGATCAAGGCATTCGGCGACGTGCCGCTCGGATGGCGCTATCCCGCGGCGCTGTTCGGTGCGCTGGCACTGGTCGGCGTCTATCTCGGCGGGCTTGCGCTGTTCGCGTCGCAGCAACGCGCGATTGCCGCCGTGCTGCTCGCCTTCTTCAACCAGATGCTGTTCGTGCAGTCGCGGATCGCGATGCTGGATATTTTCGCGCTCGCCTTCGGCCTGTTCGCGATCGCTACGTTCGTCCACGGCTTCAGGCAAAAGCAGCCGCAATCCGCCTTTGCGCTGGCGGGGCTGTTCGCGGGGCTTGCCAGTGCCTGCAAATGGAGCGGGTTGTTCGTGCTCGCGACCTGCATCGCGATCGTCGCTGCGATCCGCTTGATGCAGGGCTGGCGCACGCGCTTTGCCGACGCCAATGCGGAGGATTGGTACCGGCCGGAGCTGTGGCCGGATTTTCGTGTTCCGCATTTCATGGTCTGCTTCGTGCTGATCCCGGCGGCCGTCTATCTCGCGACCTTCGTGCCGCTCTGCGGCCTCTCGTTCACGGATATCATCGAGGCGCAGCGCCGCATCTTTGCCGACAACACCACGGCCGCCATCGCGGGCCACACCTATATGAGCTCATGGCCGTCCTGGCCGTTCCTGGTGCGCCCTGTCTGGTACCTGTTCGAGAAGGTCGGCGATGACAGGTTCGCCGCGATCGTGCTCCTCGGCAACCCGTTGGTGCTGTGGCCGGCATTGATCGCGCTGATCATTGCGCTGCGCGACTGGATCGTCGGGCGCGGCCGTGATGCATTTCTCGTGCTGGCGTTCTACCTCGGCCCGTATCTCGCCTGGGCGCTGCTGCCGCGCACGCTCGGTTTCATCTATTACTATCTCCCCGCGGCGACCACCGCGAGCTTCGTGCTGGTCTACGCCTTGACGCGCAAGGGTGCGCCGCGCTGGCTGCTGTGGGCGTTCGTTGCGGTTGGATGCGCAGGGTTTGTTGCGATGCTGCCGGTCACGGCTGCTGTCATCGAGACGTCGATGGCGACGTTCAACCGGTTGATGCTGTTTCAGGGCTGGATATGACGGTCTTTGAAGCAAAGTGATCCGCCTGCCGGGCGTGGCAGGCGGATCGAGGCTGCGGGAGATTACTGCGAGGCGGTCTTGGTATCCATGTTGACGACCTGCACGCGTCGATTGGTCGGGTCCATCGGCGCGCTCGGGTCCTTCGGCCGGGTCTTGCCGTAGCCGACCGTCACGAGATCCGAGCCGTTCAGGCCGTAATGCTCGACCAGATATTTCTTGATGGTGTCGGCGCGGCGCTCCGACAGGTCTTGGTTATAGGCCTCGCCGCCGATCGCGTCGGTGTGGCCGGCGACGACGAAGGTCGAGCCCTTCATGCTGGCATCGGACAGTGCCTTGCCGAGCTCCTGCACCGCCTGGGTCGAGCCCTTGCTGATGTCGGCCGAGTTGTAGTCGAAGTGGATTTCCAGATCGATCTTCGGCTTGTTCGCCGCGATGTCGGCGATCTCCTGGCGTTCAACGCGCGACAACGAACGGGTCTGCCGGTTGCGGACGGTGTTGAGGAAGCTTGCCTCCTTGGCGGAAGCCGCGAGGTCGACCTGCGTGCCGGCGGAAAGGCCGCGGGTGGCCGACTTCGGCTTCAGCGCATTGAGAATCTGTGCGGCCGGAACGGCCTCGCTGCCGGCCAGTGCGACGCCCGCCGTCATCGACAGCGCGGCGCCGATTGTCAGAAAAGACAAGGAAAAAGAGCGGATCATGGTTTTCGTCCTCAAATGTCGGGCTAGCCAATCCGGCTTGCTGTCGTTTTGATGCTGGAAGAATAGGACCGGTTCAAAGCCCGGAATGTGATCTGGGTCACGGTTGGGTGTGCCGCCCCGCCTTGCGCCAGACAGGGCAGGCGGGAAGCGAGGACATCATGGCCAACGTCAATCGTGTCCTCCGCTCGATCAATGACGAAGACGCCTCGCGCGGCGTCGATATCTTCCTTCGCCCGGACGGCAGCATCGGCTTCGAGGAATATCGGCGGGACGTCGAAGATGGCCGTGGCTGGTTTCCGGTCGGCGGGCATTCGTCCCGCATCTTCCATGGAGAAAGCGCCGCGCTCGCGGCGGCGATCGGGGACGTTCCGTGGTTGCGGCGGGTCGTCGGATCGACGTAGCCGTTCCGAATGATGCGGAGCTGATTTCCGCCGCGCGGCTCTCCACAGCTGCGCGAATCTCACTACATTGCTGGGGCAATGTCCCGCGCCGCCGAACCCCTTTCGTTGAACAATGCTGCCGCCCGCCATATCTGGCTGCGCGCGCAGCGGCTCGATACCCAGGTGCCGTTCGGCGAGGGGGCGTCAGCGGTGGCGGCCGCCGTCGATCATCTCGGCTATGTGCAGATCGACACCATCAACGTGATCGAGCGCTGCCATCACCACATCCTGTTCAGCCGCATTCCGGACTACCGCCGCGCCGACCTCAAGCAGGCGCAGAGCCGGGACAAGAGCGTGTTCGAGTACTGGACGCACGCGCTGTCCTACATTCCGTCCAAGGACATCGGCATCTTCCTGCCGGCGATGAAGGCGCACAAGCGCGAGGGCCACAAATGGTTCTCGTCGGTGACCCCGGCGGACACGCGCAAGGTGCTGCGGCTGCTGCGTGCCGGTCCGCTGACCATCCGTGACATCGATGACGACGTGCTGACCGAGAAGGAGCATCTCTGGCAGAGCCGCAAGCCCTCCAAGCGCGCGCTGCAGCTCGCCTTCTATGGCGGCGTGGTCACGATCAGCGAGCGCGCCGGCATGCTGAAGACCTATGAGTTGATGACCCGGCACTTCGGCTGGGACAAGCCGCCGAAGCCGGCCCCGGCCTCGGCCCGGACCGCCTATCTGCTCGACCGCGCGCTGCGCTCGCAGGGCATCGTCAGCCTGGATTCGATCTGCCATCTCGACGCGCCGAGCAAGAAGGCGGTGCACAGCCTGATCGAGGCGCGCCTGCGCCGCAAGGAACTGGTCCAGGTCGCGCTGGAAGGCGCCGGCAAGCAGGAGCATTGGGCGCGGCCCGAGGTGCTGGACGCGACCGGCGAGGGTGATCCCACCCTGGTTCACATCCTTTCGCCGTTCGATCCGCTGATCATCCAGCGCAAGCGCACCGAGCTGTTCTTCGGCTATGGCCACCGTTTCGAGGCCTATGTGCCGAAGGAGAAGCGCCTGTTCGGCTATTTCGCGCTGCCCGTGCTGGTCGGCGACGACATCGTCGCCGCCCTCGACCTCAAGACCGACCGGCAGAACAAGAAGCTCCTGATGCAGAAATGGAGCTGGGTCGGCAACGGCAAGAAGCAGGCGGCACGCAAGGAGCTGAAGCGCCGCATCGAGGAAGAGCTCGACCGCTTCGAGCGCTTCCAGCTGGCTGAATAGGGCTGGCTCGCAATGACGCCGTGCACAAAACGCACAGGTTTCCCGTTTGCGCTGTGAGCTATGAGTTTTTGCCATTGCTCAAAGCGGAGCCAGCCAATAATCCTCACGGCAAGCAACACCCGGGGAAAGCTCATGAGCCAGACAGCAACCATCGCGCCCGATCGCGGCGTCCGCAGCGAGATCGAGACGTCGACGATCCGCGCGATCTCCTGGCGGCTGATCCCGTTCCTGATCCTGGCCTACTTCTTCTCCTATCTCGACCGCGTCAATCTCGGTTTCGCTGCGCTCACCATGAACAGCGAGTTGAAGTTCTCGCCGGTGGTGTTCTCGTTCGGCGCCGGCATTTTCTTCATCGGCTATTTCATCTTCGAGGTGCCGAGCAATCTGGCGCTGGAGCGGTTCGGCGCCCGCAAGTGGATCGCCCGCATCATGGTGAGTTGGGGCATCCTCTCGGCGTTGATGGCGGCGGTCTATGACGAGCACAGCTTCTACGCGCTGCGCTTCTTCCTCGGCGTCGCCGAGGCCGGCTTCTTCCCCGGCATCATCCTCTATCTGACCTACTGGTATCCGGCCGAGTATCGTGCGCGCTTCCTCGCCGCCTTCGCGCTCGCGGTGCCGATTTCGACCGTGATCGGCGCGCCGATCTCCGGCCTGTTGCTCGGCCTCGACGGCGTGATGGGCTTGAAGGGCTGGCAGTGGCTGTTCGTCATCGAGGGCATTCCCTCGGTGCTGCTCGGCATCGTCACCTGGTTCTATCTGACCGACCGGCCGGAGAAGGCCGAGTGGCTCTCGGCCGAGCAGAAGGCGTGGCTCAAGGCGAAGCTCGACGCCGAGGTCGCGGCCAAGCAGGCGGCGAAGCATTTCACGCTGGGCGAGGCGCTGTCCTCGCCGAAGGTGCTGGCGCTCAGCGCGATCTATTTCGGCTTCGTCGCCTCGCTCTACGGCATGCAGTTCTGGCTGCCGCAGATCGTCAAGGCGTTCGGTCTCACCAACGCGCAGACCGGCTTCGTCACCGCAATTCCCTATCTGTTTGGCACGATCGCGATGATCCTGTGGGCGCGCCGTTCCGATGCCACCCGCGAGCGCGTGTTCCATGTCGGCGCGCCGCTGCTGCTGACCGCGCTGGCGCTCGCGGTCTCCAGCTACATCACCGATCCGGTCATGACGATGGTGGTGCTGACGGTCGCCGCGATCGGCGTGTTCTGCACCTTCGCGGTGTTCTGGACGCTGCCGACCGCCTGGCTCTCCGGCACCGCCGCCGCCGGCGCGATCGCGCTGATCAACTCGATCGGCAACCTCGCCGGTTTCGGCGGGCCCTATCTGATCGGCTGGGTCAAGGAAGCCACCGGCAGCACGTCGACCGGGCTGCTGGTGCTGTCGCTGCTGCCGCTCGCGGCGGGCCTGCTGGTTTTCCTCGGTAGCCACGAGACCAAGACCGAGTTCGCCGGCGCGAAGTAGCTCGCCCTCAAATCACGTGCTCCCGTAGCCCGGATGGAGCCAACGGGGCGCGCGTTCGCGCGACCCGTTGGCTTCATCCGGGCTACGCATTTTCCGAACTCCGCACCCGCCAAATCCGACCCCGCTCACGAATTGGTTATTACTGACGAATATTGACATTTATCAGTGATAAATCGATACTCTTCATCAGTCGTCAGCCCGATGGAGATTTCAGATGTTCGTTCGTTCCGTTTTCTCGAGCTATTACAGGCTCTTGACGGGAGCATCATTGGCTTTCGCGGTGTTCGCGCTGACAGGCTGCAATGAAAAGGCGGCCGAAAACGCCGATCCGGGACGCCCCGTTCTGGTGGCGACCGTCCATTATGAAGCTGAAACCCCTGAGCGCAGCTTTGTCGGCACCATCAAGCCCCGTATCGAAGCCGATATGGGCTTTCGGGTCGCCGGCAAGGTGGCCAAGCGGCTGGTCGAGGTCGGACAGACAGTCGACGTCGACCAGCCCTTGGCCACCCTCGACGAGGTCGACCTGAAGCTGCAGGCCGAGCAGGCGGAGGCGGAATTCCGCGCCGCCACCGGCGTGCTGGCGCAGGCCGCCGCCGCCGAGCAGCGCGCCAAGGATCTGAAGGCCAAGGGCTGGACCACCGACGCGGCGCTCGATTCCGCCAAGGCCGCCGGCGACGAAGCCCGCGCCCGGCTGAACCGCGCCGAGCGCTCGGTCGAGCTGACCAGGAATTCCCTCTCTTATGCAACGCTGGTGGCCGACACCCGGGGTGTCGTCACAGCGACCATGATCGAGCCCGGCCAGGTGGTTGCCGCGGGCCAGGCTTCGATCCGTGTCGCCCGACTTGGCGAGAAGGAAGCTGTCGTCGCGATCCCAGAGACGCTTCTTGCTCGTGCCAGGTCGGGCGTAGCCACGGTGACGCTGTGGTCGGATGCCAAGAAGAGCTATGCGGCCAGGCTGCGCGAGGTGGCGCCGCAGGCCGATCCCGCCACCCGCACCTATCTCGCAAAATTCTCGCTGCCGGACGCGGACGAGGCGGTTTCGCTCGGCATGACCGCGACGCTGACGCTCGCCGACAAGGCGAGCGAGCGGGTGGCCAAGTTGCCGCTGTCGGCGCTGTACAGCCAGGGCGGCGATCCCTCGCTCTACATCGTCGACGACAAGGGCGACATCGCGCTGAAGCCGGTCAAGGTGAAGGCCTATGAGAGCAACAACGTCGTCATCTCCGGCGGCGTCGACGATGGCGCCAAGGTGGTCGCCCTCGGTGTGCAGAAACTCGATCCGAGCCAGAAGGTGCGGGTCGTGTCGTCGCTGTCGTTCTAACCCTCGCATAGCAGCGGAAACGGTTCTGGGACTGGTCTAGAACTTGGAGAGTTCGATGAAGCGCTTCAACCTTTCGGCCTGGGCGGTCAGCCATCCGACGCTGGTCCTGTTCCTGATGATCATCCTCGCCGCCGCCGGCTTCTTCTCCTATGAGAAGCTCGGCCGCGCCGAGGATCCGTTCTTCACCGTCAAGGTGGTGAACGTCTCGGTGATGTGGCCGGGCGCGACTTCGCAGGAAATGCAGATGCAGGTCGCCGATCCCATCGAGAAGAAACTGCAGGAGCTGCCGTTCTTCGACAAGGTGCAGACCTATTCCAAGCCGGGATTCACGGCGATGCAGGTCTCCTTCAAGGATTCGACCTCGCCGAAGGACGTGCCCTATCTCTTCTATCTGTTGCGCAAGAAGCTGGTCGATGTGCAGGGCGAGCTGCCCTCCGGCATCCTCGGTCCCGTCGTCAACGACGAATTCTCCGACGTCGATTCGATCCTCTATATGATGACCGGCGACGGCGCCAATTATGCGCAGCTCAAGAAGGTCGCGGAGGGTTTTCGCCAGCGCCTGCTGAAGGTGCCCGGCGTCACCAAGATCGATCTGTACGGCACCCAGGACGAGCGTATTTTCGTCGAGTTCTCGCATGCCAAGCTGGCGACGCTCGGCATCACGCCGCAGGCGCTGTTCGACTCGCTCGCCAAGCAGAATAACGTCACCCCGGCCGGCACCGTCGAGAGCTCATCGCAGCGCGTGCCGCTGCGCGTCACCGGCGCGCTTGACGGCGTCAAGGCGGTTGCCGAGACGCCGGTCGAGAGCAACGGCCGCGTGTTCCGGCTCGGCGATATCGCGACCGTAAGCCACGGCTATGTCGATCCGCCGAGCTTCAAGGTGCGTCAGGAAGGCAAGCCGGCGCTCGGCATCGGCGTCGTCACCGCCAAGGGCGCCAACATCCTCGAGCTCGGCAAGGAGGTCCAGAAGGCGACCGCCGAGTTCCTGAAGGCGGTGCCGCAGGGCGTCGATGTCCAGCAGATCGCCGACCAGCCCAAGGTGGTCGAGCACGCCGTCGGCGAGTTCGTGCACTCCTTCGTCGAGGCGCTCGCGATCGTGCTGTTCGTCTCCTTTGTCGCACTCGGCTGGCGCACCGGCATCGTGGTCGCGCTGTCGGTTCCGCTGGTGCTCGGCATCGTCTTCATCGTGATGAACGCAATGTCGCTCGACCTGCACCGCATCACGCTCGGCGCGCTGATCATTGCGCTCGGCCTTCTGGTCGACGACGCCATCATCGCGGTCGAGATGATGGTGGTGAAGATGGAGCAGGGCTGGGACCGCATGAAGGCGGCGTCCTTTGCCTGGGAATCCACCGCGTTTCCGATGCTCACGGGAACGCTGGTCACGGCCGCTGGCTTCCTCCCCATCGGCTTTGCCAATTCTGCGGTCGGCGAATATGCCGGCGGCATCTTCTGGATCGTGGCGATCTCGCTGGTCGCCTCCTGGTTCGTCGCGGTGATCTTCACGCCCTATATCGGCGTCAAGCTGTTGCCCAATATCAAGGTGCACCAGAACCACGATCCGCACGCGATCTACGAGACGCGGATGTATCGCGGCCTGCGCAGCGTCGTGCAGTGGTGCGTCGATCACCGTATCAAGGTGGTGGCGGCGACCGTCGGCGTCTTCGTTGCTTCCATCGTTGCGTTCGGCCACGTCCAGCAGCAGTTCTTCCCGCTGTCGGAGCGGCCCGAGTTGTTCCTGCAGCTGCGTCTGCCCGAGGGCACCGCCTTCAACGTCACCGAGAAGGCGGTGAAGCAGGCCGAAGGGCTGTTGAAGGCCGATGACGACATCCAGACCTACACCGCCTATGTCGGCCAGGGCTCGCCGCGCTTCTGGCTCGGCCTCAACCCGCAGCTGCCGAACGAGGCCTTTGCCGAGATCGTGATCCTCGCCAAGAACGTCGAGGCGCGCGAGCGCGTCAAGGCCAAGATCGAGCAGGCTGCCGCCGACGGCGCTTTGAACGAGGCGCGGGTCCGGGTCGACCGCTTCAATTTCGGTCCGCCGGTCGGCTTCCCGGTCCAGTTCCGCGTGATCGGCCCCGATGCCAACAAGGTGCGCGACATCGCCTACCAGGTGCGCGACGTCATGCGCCAGAACAAGAACGTCAAGGACGTCCAGCTCGACTGGAACGAGCAGTCGCCCTATCTGAAGCTCGCCGTCGACCAGGATCGGGCGCGTGCGCTCGGCCTGACCCCGCAGGACGTCTCGCAGGCGCTGGCGATGCTGATCTCGGGCGCGCCGGTCACCACGATCCGCGACGGCATCGAGAAGGTCGGCGTGGTCGCCCGCGCGGTGCCGTCCGAGCGGCTCGATCTCGGCCGCGTCGGCGATCTCACCATCACCACGCGTAACGGCGTCGCTGTCCCGCTGCAGCAGATTGCCAAGATCGAATATGCGCATGAGGAGCCGATCCTGTGGCGGCGCAACCGCGACATGGCGATCACCGTGCGCTCCGACGTCGTCGACGGCGTGCAGGCGCCCGACGTCACCAACCAGATCTCGCCGAAGCTGAAGGACATCCAGGCCCATCTCGAGCCGGCCTACCGGATCGAGCCGGGCGGGGCGTTCGAGGAATCCGCCAAGGGCAATGCGTCGATCTTCATCCTCTTCCCCGTGATGGTGATGGTGATGCTGACGCTGCTGATGATCCAGCTGCAGAGCTTCTCGCGCCTGTTCCTGGTGTTCCTGACCGCGCCGCTCGGCATCGTCGGCGCCTCGCTGGGGCTCAACGTCGCCAACCAGCCGTTCGGCTTCGTGGCGCTGCTCGGCCTGATCGCGCTCGCCGGCATGATCATGCGCAACGCCGTGATCCTGGTCGACCAGATCGAGAGCGACGTGGCGTCCGGCCTGACCCGGCGCGAGGCGATCGTCGAAGCCACCGTCCGGCGCGCCCGGCCGGTGGTGCTGACGGCCCTGGCCGCCATCCTCGCCATGATCCCGCTGTCGCGCTCGGCGTTCTGGGGCCCGATGGCGATCACCATCATGGGCGGTTTGTTTGTTGCGACTTTCCTGACCTTGCTGTATCTGCCGGGCCTTTACGCCCTCTGGTTCCGCAAGTCCCTCGAGGAGAGCGGCTCCGAGCAAACCGATACTGCGCCGCAGCATGCCGGCGATGCGCAACGCGCATTTCCGCTTGCTGAGGCGGCCGAATAATTGAAGATTGAGCAGGCCAACATGACACTGATCACGGAACATAGCGAAACCGACACCCGCGAGCGGATTCTCGTGGTGGCGGAGCGCTTGTTCCGGCAGATCGGGTATCAGAAGACGACGGTCGCCGACATCGCCAAAGAGCTGCGGATGAGCCCCGCCAACGTGTACCGCTTCTTCGATTCGAAGAAGTCGATCCACGAGGGCGTGGCCCGCGGCCTGATGGGCGAGGTCGAGATCGAGGCCCGGCGCATCGCGCGCTCGGAAGGGCCGGCGGCGCCACGCTTGCGCCAGATGATGACGACCATCAATCGCATGAACACCGAGCGCTATGTCGGCGATTCCAAGATGCACGAGATGGTCGAGATCGCGATGCAGGAGGACTGGGACGTCTGCGTCGCCCATATGGAGTGTATCGCCTCCATTATCGGCGAGGTGATCGCGCAAGGAGCCGCGTCGGGGGAGTTCGAGATCAAGGACCTGCAGCTCGCCTCGCTGTGCGCCTGCACCGCGATGATGCGGTTCTTCCATCCCCAGATGATCGCCCAATGTGCCACCAAGCCGGGCCCGACCATCGACCAGATGATCGATTTCGTGATCGCCGGCCTGTCGCCGCGCGGCCGCGCCGATTGAGCGCCAGCCCTTGAGCGCCAGCACTGACATTTTCGTCAGTTGACTCTTCTCGCATAGCAGGCAAAGCGAGTTTGTAGCCCGGATGGAGCGCAGCGCAATCCGGGGCCATTTCCGCTTGCGAGACCGTCCCGGATTGCGCTGCGCTCCATCCGGGCTACGTGAGAGGGGCCAGCCGTGACCGCCAAAGACCTGCATTTCTACGAGCCGAAGAACGGCCACGGCCTGAAGCACGATCCGTTCAACGCCATCGTGGCGCCGCGGCCGATCGGCTGGATCTCCTCGCGCGACAAGGGCGGCAACGTCAACCTCGCGCCCTACAGCTTCTTCAACGCGTTCTGCTACGTGCCGCCGATCATCGGCTTCTCCTCCACCAACTGGAAGGACAGCGTCGCCAACATCCAGGACACCGGCGAGTTCGTCTGGAATCTGGCGACGATGGATCTCGCCAGGCACATGAACGCGACCGCGGCGCATGTCGCGCGCGATGTCGACGAGTTCAGGCTCGCGGGCCTCACGCAGGTCGCCGGCAAGCTCGTCAACGTGCCGCGGGTCGCCGAAAGCCCGGTGTCGTTCGAATGCAAGGTCAGCCAGATCGTCCAGCTCCAGGGCGCCGACGGCAAGAAGGCCGAGGCCTGGCTGACGCTCGGCGAGGTCGTCGCCGTCCACATCGACAAGGCCTTCATCAAGGACGGCGTCTACCAGACCGGCCTCGCGCACCCGATCGTCCGCGCCGGCCGCCGCGGCGACTACTTCGAGATCAAGCCGGAAAACATGTTCGAGATGATCCGGCCGGACTAGCTCTTCCTTCTCCCTCGCCCCGCTCTTGCGGGGTCGAGACGAGCGAAGCTCGCTCTTAGAGGGCAGGGTGAGGGGCTGCCTCCGCAAGATATGATCGTCGTAAGACCTGTACCCCCTCACCCGGATTGCATCTTGCGATGCAATCCGACCTCTCCCCGCAAGCGGGGCGAGGTAAGAGACGTCGCTCCGCAACGACGGCCCGCACCACAACAATGTGAAATTTCCGCGCGCGGCGATGAAAAACCGTCACTCGCAACCTCTCCGAGAGCAGTCTAACCTCTACTCGCCAGGCCGGATCAACGGCCGGCCAACAGAGTGGGAGGATGCGATGACACGCCACGAGCGGAGCGATCCGAACGAAGAACAACGCGATCCGAATGTTTCACGGCGCACGCTGGTTCAGGGACTGGCGGTTTCCGCCGCCGCCGTCGCGGGCATCGGCAGCGCGCTGGCCCAGAACGCGCCCGCGCCGGTCGGGCCGCCGACGACGATCACCAGCCCGCCGCGCGACTTCAGTCCGCGCGGTGCGCCGACCACCTATTTCTGGGACCCCGACATCATCGCGGTCGATCCGTCCTTCAACGACCTTGCCCAGCCCAACACCTCGATCAAGCGCCTTTATACCGGCCTGTTGTGGGCGGAAGGCCCGGCCTGGAGTTCGCAGGGCCGCTATCTGCTGTGGAGCGACATCCCGAACAACCGGCAGATGCGCTGGTCGGAGGATGACGGCCATGTCAGCGTCTTCCGCATGCCGTCGAACTACTCGAACGGCAATTCGTTCGACTTCCAGGGCCGCCAGCTGTCCTGCGAACATCTGACCCGCCGCGTGACGCGCTACGAGAATGACGGCACCGCGACGGTGCTCGCCGACAACTATCAAGGCAAGCGGCTGAACTCGCCGAACGACGTCGTCGCGCATCCCGACGGCAGCTACTGGTTCACCGATCCGCCCTATGGCGGCCAGCTCTATGAGGGCGAGCCTGATGCCGCGGGCGGCCCGAGCAATCCGGCCGGCAAGCTCAATCCCCGGATCGGCCAGCCGGCGGGCTTCGTGCCGGCCAAGCGCGAACTGCCGACCAATTGCTACCGCATCGATCCCTCGGGCCGCGTCGATCTCGTGGTCAGCGAGGACCAGGTGCCGGATCCGAACGGCCTCTGCTTCTCGCCCGACTACAAGAAGCTCTACGTGGTCTCGACCGGCAAGGGACCGGGCGATAGCGGCCCCGGCGGCAAGGGCGACGTCTTCGTGTTCGATGTCGGCGCCGACAACAAGCTTTCCAACGGCAAGCGGTTCAGCGATTTCACGATCGACGGCGTGAAGTGCGGACCGGACGGCATCCGCTGCGACGTCAACGGCAATGTCTGGTGCTCGAGCAATGCCGGTCGCGCGGTCGGTTACAGCGGCGTGACGGTGTGGTCGCCGGAAGGCAAGCTGCTCGGCCGCATCCGGCTGCCCGAGGTCTGCGGCAACATCACCTTCGGCGGTCCCAAGCGCAACCGTCTGTTCATGGCCGCAAGCCAGTCGCTCTACGCGGTCTATACTGCAACCCAGGGAGCGGGGCCCGCCTAGCTCGTCCTGCATGGGGATGGCGTCTGCGCCATCCCCGGCTACCTGATTGTCGCAGCTCAGCTTTCGGAACCGAACGCGCGGCCTGCCGTTAACAAAATGGCGCCAGGGCCGCGTCAATTTCGCTTTATCTGCGAGGCGAAGTGTTCACCGGTGAACGGCACTTTCCGATAAGATCACCCATCCGCGCCGCCGTTTCATGAGAGATCCGCCATGAGCTTCCGCCGCGACTATATGACAAAACCGATCTTTTCCTGGGCGCGTGGCGTGCTGCCGATAATGTCGGACACCGAGCGCGAGGCGCTGGAAGCCGGCGACGTCTGGTGGGACGCCGATCTCTTCACCGGCAATCCCGACTGGTCGAAATTGCTGGCGTTCGCGCCGGCCAGATTGACCGACGAAGAGCAAGCCTTCCTGCACGGTCCGGTCGACGAGCTCTGCAGGATGCTCGACGAGTGGAAGATCAACTGGGAATGGCGCGATCTGCCGCCCGAGGTCTGGGCCTTCATCAAGGCCAAAAAATTCTTCGGCATGATCATCCCGAAGGAATACGGCGGCCTCGCCTTCTCGCCCTACGCGCATTCCGAAGTGGTGCGCAAGATCTCGTCGCGCTCGCTGACCGCGGCCGTCACCGTGATGGTGCCGAACTCGCTCGGGCCGGGTGAACTCTTGATGCGCTTCGGCACCAAGGAGCAGCAGGACAAATGGCTGCCGCGCCTCGCCTCCGGCCAGGACATTCCATGCTTCGGCCTGACCAGCCCGGAGGCCGGCTCCGACGCCGCCTCGATGATCGACACCGGCATCATCTGCAAGGGCAATTTCGAAGGCCGCGAGGTGCTCGGCTTGAGGCTCAACTGGCACAAGCGCTACATCACGCTCGGCCCGGTCGCGACGCTGCTCGGCCTTGCCTTCAAGGCCTATGATCCCGATCACCTCGTCGGCAGCGAGGAAGAGCTCGGCATCACCGTCGCGCTGATCCCGACCCATCTGCCGGGCGTG
Organism: Bradyrhizobium sp. BRP56; assembly: GCF_020194035.1. Lineage (NCBI taxonomy): Bacteria > Pseudomonadati > Pseudomonadota > Alphaproteobacteria > Hyphomicrobiales > Nitrobacteraceae > Bradyrhizobium > Bradyrhizobium sp. BRP56. Next base: position 70,679 of record NZ_JADYVV010000001.1, on the reverse strand, counting down.
TCGATCGGCCACCGCCATCTGCCGGCGATGCAGGTGTTCCAGAACGGCCCGAACTGGGGCAAGGACGTCTTCATCCCGCTCGACTACATCATCGGCGGTGAGGCACGGCTCGGTCAGGGCTGGAAGATGCTGATGACGGCGCTCGCCGCCGGCCGCGGCATCTCGCTGCCGTCGCTGTCGGCGGCCGGCGCTGCCTATGCCGCGCGCACCACCGGCGCCTATGCCCGCATCCGCGAGCAGTTCGGCATCTCGATCTCGAAATTCGAGGGTATCGAGGAGCCGCTCGCGCGGATTGCCGGCACGGCCTATCTGCTCGACGCCGCGCGGCGGCTGACCTGCGCCGCACTGAACGAGGGGCATCATCCCGCCGTCATCTCCGGGATCATGAAGCTGCACGCCACCGAGCGGATGCGGATCGCGATCGACGACGCCATGGACATCCATGGCGGCAAGGCCGTGATCGACGGGCCGCAGAATTATCTCGGCGGGCTCTACCGCTCGGTGCCGGTCGGCATCACGGTCGAGGGCGCCAACATCCTGACCCGCAATCTGATCGTGTTCGGGCAGGGCGCGATCCGCGCGCATCCCTATCTGCTGCTGGAGATGAACGCGCTCGGCGAGACCGACCGCGACAAGGGCCTGACCGCGTTCGACACCGCGTTCTGGAAACATATCGGCCACAGCTTCGCGACCGTGTTCCGCGCCTGGGGCCGCAGCTGGAGTTTTGGGATGTTCGCACCGGCGCCGGATGCCGGCGATGCGACCGAGTTCTATCGCCAGCTGTCGCGTTACTCGTCGGCGTTCGCGCTGTGCGCCGACATGGCACTGCTCACCCTCGGCGGCGCGCTGAAGCGCAAGGAGATGCTCTCGGCGCGCTTCGGCGACATCCTGTCCGAGCTGTATTTGCTCTCCGCTGCTTTGAAACGCTGGCAGGATGAGGGGCGGCAGAAGGAGGATCTTCCGGCGCTCGAATGGTGCATGGCGTCCGGCTTCAAGACCATCGAGAACCGCTTTGCGGAAATCTTCGCCAATCTGCCGAACCGTCCGGTGGCTTGGCTGCTGAAATTCCTGATCCAGCCGTTCGGCGCACGCGTCACCGGCCCGACGGATCGCATCGTGCAGCAATGCGCGCAGCTCGTGCTGTCGCCGTCGGCGGCGCGCGACCGGCTGACGCCGGACCTCGCCTTTGTCGAGGACGACGGCGGCATCGCAAGGCTGGAGAAGGCCTTCCGCCTCGTCACCGAGGCCGAGGATGCCGCCAAGCAGCTGCGCGCGGCGCGCCTGCATGACTGGAAGGAGGCGGTCAAGAAGGGCGTCATCACCGAGGCCGACGGCGAAAAGCTCGCGGCTGCCCACGAGGCCGTCGCCAAAGTCATCGAGGTCGATGATTTTGCGCCGGAGGCGCTGTCCCCGATTTACAAGAAATCCGCCGACGTGCATCAGTTCTTCCAGGAGCTTGGTGAGCAGAGGGCGGCGAGCTGATGGCGCGACCAGTCTTTATTGTCGACGGCAGCCGGACGCCGTTCCTGAAGGCGCGCTCCGGTCCCGGCCCGTTCACCCCGGTCGATCTTGCTGTGCAATGCGGCCGGCCGCTGCTGGCGCGGCAGCCTTTCGCGCCCACCGCCTTCGACCAGGTGATCCTCGGCTGCGTCAACGTGATCGCCGATGAGATGAACCCGGCACGCGTTGCGGCGCTTAGGCTCGGCATGGGCGAGCAGATGGTCGCCTTCACGGTGCAGATCAATTGCGGCTCCGGCATGCAGTCGATCGACACCGGCTACCGCTACATCCGCGAGGGCATCTCCGACTTGATCCTCGCCGGCGGTGCCGAAGCCTTGAGCCACGCGCCGCTGGTCTGGCCCAATTCCGGCGTGCGCTGGTTTGCCGGCTTCGCCGGCGCCAAGGGGCTCGGCGCCAAGATCGCCGCGGCGCTGAAGGTGAAGCCGAGCTACTTCAAGCCGATCATCGGCCTCGAGCGCGGGCTGACCGACCCGATCACCGAGCTCAACATGGGGCAGACCGCCGAGAAGGTCGGCCATCTCTTCGGCATCACCCGCGCCCAGTCCGATGCATACGCTGCCGAGAGCCATCAGCGGCTGGCCAACGCGCAGCAGCAGGGCTTTCTCAAAGGCGAGGTCGAGACCGCGTTCTCCCGCGACGGCAAGTTCTTCGACCATGACGACGGTGTCCGCCCGGACTCGACCCCCGAGACCCTGGCGAAGCTGAAGCCGGTGTTCGAGCGTCCGTGGGGCCAGGTTACCGCCGGCAATTCCTCGCAGATCACCGACGGTGCCTCCTGGGTGATCCTGGCGTCGGAGAAGGCGGTGGCCAAGCACGGGCTGACGCCGAAGGCCGTCATCCTCGACAGCCAATGGTCGGCGCTCGATCCCTCGATCATGGGCCTCGGTCCGGTGCTGTCGGCAAGCGCGCTGCTCAAGCGCAACGACCTGACCTTGCAGGACGTCGAGACCTGGGAGCTGAACGAGGCCTTCGCCACCCAGGTGCTGGGCTGCCTCGCGGCATGGAACGACGAAAAATTCTGCCGCGAGATCCTTGGGCTCGATGGCGCGGCCGGCGAGATCGACCGCGCGAAGTTGAACGTCGACGGCGGCGCGATCAGCCTCGGCCATCCGGTCGGCACCAGCGGCAACCGCATCGTGCTGCATCTGGTCAATGCGATGAAGCGGCTCGGCACCAGGCGCGGCGTCGCCACCGAATGCATCGGTGGCGGGCAGGGCGGCGCGATGTTGATAGAGACGGTGTGATCATGGATTCACGGATCATGGACCTTCTCGCCGATCGCGTGCTCGAACTCGGGCCGAAGCCTGCCGCCGACAGCCCCTACAAGAATTTCAAGCTGACGCGCGATGACGACGGTATCGCCTGGCTGCTGTTCGACCGCGCCGGCGCCAGCGCCAACACGCTGTCCGCCGATCTACTCGAGGAGCTCGATGCCATCGTCGCGGCGCTGGAGAACCAGCGGCCGACGGGTCTCGTGGTGCGCTCGGCCAAGCCAAGCGGCTTCATCGCCGGCGCTGACGTCAATGAGTTTCGCGGCGCCAGCGATTCCAGCGCGGTCGAGACCGCGATCGGTCGCGCCCATGCGGTGATCGACCGGCTCGAGGCGCTGCGCGTGCCCTCGGTCGCCGTCATCCACGGCTTCTGCATCGGCGGCGGCCTCGAGGTCGCGCTGGCCTGCCAGATGCGGATCGCGATCGACGATGCCAGGTTCGGCTTCCCCGAGGTGATGCTCGGCCTGCATCCCGGTCTCGGCGGCACCGTGCGCTTCACCGAACTGGTCAACCCGATGCAGGCGATGACCTTGATGCTGACAGGCAAGACGATCGACGCGCGCCGCGCCAAGGCGCTCGGCCTGGTCGACGCCGTCACCCAGGAGCGCCATGTCCGCAACGCGGTGAGGGACGCGGTGTTCGGCCGGCTGAAGCGCGCCAAGCCCGGCGTGCTCAACTCGCTTCTTAATCTCGGCGCCGCGCGCGGTTTCCTCGCCTCGCGGATGCGCAGCGAGGCCGAGAAGGCGGCGCCGCGCAAGCATTACCCGGCGCCCTATGCGCTGATCGATCTGTGGGAGAAGCACGCCGGCAACCGCACGGCGATGCTGAATGCGGAGAAGGCCTCGTTCGCCAATCTGATGGTGACGCCGACCGCGCAGAACCTGATCCGCGTGTTCTTCCTGCGCGAGCAGATGAAGAAGCTCGCCGGCAGCGGCAACAAGGTTGCGCACGTCCATGTCATCGGCGCCGGTGCGATGGGCGGCGATATCGCGGCGTGGTGCGCCAACCAGGACATGCTCGTGACTTTGGCCGACATGAAGGCCGAGCCGATCGCGGGCGCCATGAAACGAGCGTCAGAGTTGTTCAGCAAGATCATGCGCAAGCGGATCGACCAGCGCGACGCGCTCGACCGGCTGATCCCCGACATGGACGGCGAGGGCGTCCGCAATGCCGATCTGATCATCGAGGCGGTGCCGGAAAAGCTCGAGTTGAAGCAGAAGGTCTATGCCTCTCTCGAGCCGAAGATGAAGCCCGGCGCGATCCTCGCCACCAATACGTCGAGCATCCCGCTGCAGGATCTGCGCACCACGCTGGCACGGCCGGAGCGGCTGCTCGGCCTGCACTTCTTCAATCCGGTGTCGCGGCTGCAACTCGTCGAGGTCGTCAGCCATGACGGCACCGATGCGGCGATGCTCAAGGAGGCGCTCGCGTTCGTCGGCGCCATCGACCGCCTGCCGCTGCCGGTGAAGAGCTCGCCGGGCTTCCTCGTCAATCGCGCGCTGACGCCCTACATGCTGGAAGCGATCATGATGCTGGACGAGAAGACCGATCAGCGCCTGATCGACGCAGCCGCCGTCGAGTTCGGCATGCCGATGGGGCCGATCGAACTCGCCGACCAGGTCGGCCTCGATATCTGCCTCGATGTCGGCGACATGCTGCGCTCGAAGTTCGGCGACACGCTGCCGCCGACGCCTGCGTGGTTGCGCGAAAAAGTCGCCAAAGGCGAGCTCGGCCGCAAGACCGGCAAGGGCTTCTACACCTGGAAGGACGGCAAGGCGGAAAAGGCGCCGCTGCCGGAGACCGGTTCCCGGGTCACCGATGAGATGATCGACCGCCTGGTGCTGCCGATCTCGAATGTCTGCGTCGCCGCCTTGCGCGAAGGCATCGTCGACAATCCCGATATGGTCGACGGCGCGATGATCTTCGGCACCGGCTATGCCCCGTTCCGCGGCGGCCCGCTCAACTATGCGCGCAGCCGCGGCGTCGACAATGTGGTGTCGGCCATGCAGGCCTTGATGCGCAAGTTCGGCGGACGATTTGCGCCGGATCCCGGCTGGGAGGCATTCAAGTGAGCGATTCGCAAGTGACCGGCTCGCAAGTGACCGACGCCCACGCTCACGCGCCGCTGAGCAACGACGCCGAGCCGAAGGGCGATCTCTGCATCCGCACGCTGGCGATGCCGGCCGACACCAATGCCAATGGCGACATCTTCGGCGGCTGGCTGCTCAGCCAGATGGATCTCGGTGGCGGCGTGTTCGCCTCCAAGGTGGCGAAGTCGCGCACCGTGACGGTCGCGATCGACGCGATGAACTTCCGCAAGGCGGTCAATGTCGGCGATCTCGTCTCCGTCCACGCCAATCTGGTGCGCATCGGCCGCACCTCGATCACGGTGCATCTCGAGGCCTGGGTGCTGCGCCGCCGCGAGCAGCAGTCGATCCTCGTGACCGACGGCAATTTCACCTATGTCTCGATCGACGAGCAGGGCCATCCGCAACCGATTCAGCGCGACGGCGCGACGATCGAAACCTGACATCCTCCGCGCGCCAGTGCCGCTGATTCGGTGGGAAAGGAAACGCGTCGAAACTGAGTCCGGAGCGTGGTTTGATTGCAAAAACCCGGAGTTTTTGGCGCTTCGCCGCGCAAATAATCGAGGAACAAACAGCCAGCGATTCCGTTGTCGGGCCGAAGTCAAACCGAGGCTGACAATGTCCGACAGTTACGTGATCGAAGTGAGTTCGCAGACGGCGGGTATCGTGGTGCGCGATACGCGTGGATATCAGTTCTTTGCTGCATCGCACCTTTTTGACCGCCTTGAAGGCCAGATCTTCCGCAATGCGCGCGAGGCCGAGCGCGCGGCGCGCCGGCTGCTCGCCGGTCAATCCATGCAGATGGCATCGTAGAACGCCTTCGCGTCATTGCGCGTGGCCCGGGCGAAGCGTCCACCTTCGCCCAGGCCTTCCCTGACCCGGCACTGCACGTTGACCTCCGTGCCGAACGGCCGCACCATGGGCGACTCGCCGTTTCAAGGGGGCCGCCGTGGCCGGACTCTCCCATCGCCAGACTGAAATCCTCAACATCGCGCGCGCGTTCGGCCGGGTCATGGTCGAAGACCTCGCCAAGCGATTCGAGGTGTCGGCGCAGACCATCCGCAAGGACCTCAACGACCTCTGCGACCAGCGGTCGCTGACCCGTATCCATGGCGGCGCGATCATCGCCTCGGGCGTCGAGAACCTCGCCTACGAGGCGCGTCGCTTCGTCGCCGCCGAGGAAAAGAAGGCGATCGGCGCTGCCGCGGCGACACGGATTCCGAACGGTTGCTCGCTGTTCATCAATATCGGCACCACCACGGAAGAGGTCGCGAGTGCGCTGACCTCGCATGAGGACCTGCTGGTCATCACCAACAACCTCAACGTCGCGATGCTGCTGTACCGCCATCCGCGCATCGAGGTGGTGGTGGCCGGCGGCACGGTGCGCCGCGCCGACGGCGCCGTGGTCGGCTCCACCGCGACGCAGCTGATCGGCCAGTTCAAGGTCGACTACGCCATCATCGGCGCCTCCGCGATCGACGAGGAGGGCGCGCTGCTCGATTTCGACTATCGCGAGGTGCAGGTCGCGCAGGCGATCATCGCCAATGCGCGCAACGTGATGCTGGTCTCGGACTCGACCAAGCTGCGCCGCAGTGCGCCGGTGCGGATCGCCCATATGAGCCAGATCCAGACCTTCGTGACCGATTCACCGCTTCCTGCGGGCCTCGCCAATATCTGCCATAGCCGCGGTATCGAGGTGGTCGTCGCGATGGACAAGCCGCAAGTCGATCTCGACGACAACGCCGCCGACGCGGCACCCGCGGCGCTGCGCAGCGCGCAAGGCGCTTGATCTCTCAAGTTTTAGCGAACCTGTTTCGGATGCCTTTCGGCCGCTGTTGTAGCCTGCCTGAGGTGGAGCGGTTCGTTGGTCAGCACGCAATTCAAGATCGTCACGGCATTGGGCATGGCGGCGATGTTCGGCGTCGTCTCGTTTGTCCTTGGCTTTAACGTCGCATCCGCGTGCGCGACGGCGCTGGCCGGCGCTGTTTCTGCGCTTGTGGTCATGCGTGCGTTCGATGGTGAGACCCAGCCGCCATCGAAGAGCGTCCGTGCCGACATCTTTCGCCTCGGCAGCGAGAGCCGCCAGGCCTGGCTTTCGGAACTGGAACAGCAGAACGGCCGTGGCAGGAAACTGCTTTACGGACTGTCGCGGATCTTCTTTTCGGGATCGCCGTGTCAGCGCATCGCGAGCGGGGGCTTCCTCGCGCAGTCGGTAATCGGCCTGGTGGCGATCGTCCTGTTCTGGCTTGGCCAGGCGATGGGCTTTGACATGCGGCTGTTCGCAATCCCGCCGTTCGGGAGCCTGTTTGCGGATGGCATCCCGATGTCGGCTGAAGCAATCGCGGGGGTGAGGTTCGAGCACCTCTTCCTGCCGCTGGTCGCGCTCTACGCCGTCACGTTTTCCCTGTTCCTGATCGCATTGCTTGGCGATCTCGCGACCATCCTGCGCGACTGGCGAGAGCAGTGGAAGTATCTCACGATGCCGCTGTTCTGCTTTGCATTCTGTGCACTCCTGGCGCACCGAAAATCATCGGGATATAGCGCCCTGCAAGTCGCGCTCGGCGGCGGACACCTCTGGGCCTATGTCGCGATCTTCGTGTTCTTTCCGCTTTTCTTTCTCGTGCTGTCGGCGTCGCTGCCAGGCAATCGGGCGATCCGATGAACAGGGATCGCTCGATCGGGCGAATCTATCTCCGCTTCGCGCTCAAATGGTATGCGATCCTTTTCGTCGCATCGTTGGTCTTCTACGTCCTGTTCGCCAGCGGTCACACATTCGTCGCGTCGACCGGTGTGCTCTTGCTCGCCGTCTACTTTGTGCGCGACAGCCGAGCTTGCGCCAAGCGGGTAGGCGGTGAAGTTCACCGTACCTACGATCCCGAAAAGGCTCTGCCGGAATTGCGCGTCGGACGATCGCCACAGCGTCCCTGACCGTCCGCCACCGCCTTGCCTGGCGTCACGCCAAGCGTCGCTCGTCCCGTCCCTCCAAAAGCCCTGACCACGGGCACTCCGCCCAAAGAATCCCCAGCGAAAGTTCCCCATTTTCACTTTGCTTTCGTTTTTGGTTGTGATTTACTCCAATACGAAAGTAAAACCGTCAAAGCGAAGGCGGTTGCCGGGGGAAGCGTTCTTTGGACCAGATTTACGACCTCGCCATCATTGGAGGCGGCGTTAATGGCTGCGGCATCGCGCGCGATGCGGCGGGCCGGGGTAATTCTGTTTTCCTCTGTGAAATGAATGACTTGGCTAGCGGGACGTCGTCCTGGTCGACCAAGCTCGTGCATGGCGGTCTGCGCTATCTCGAATATTATGAGTTTCGTTTGGTGCGCGAGGCGTTGATCGAACGCGAAATCCTCTGGCAGATCGCGCCCCACATCATTCGGCCGCTACGTTTCGTTTTGCCGCACCATGCCGGCCTGCGTCCGGCCTGGCTGCTGCGGCTCGGCCTCTTCCTCTACGACCATATCGGCGGCCGGCATTTGCTACCGGCGACGCGCTCGGTCGATCTGACGCGCGACGCGGTCGGCAAGCCGCTGATCCCGGGCCGCTACACCAAGGGCTTCGAATATTCCGACTGCTTCGTCGACGACGCCCGGCTGGTTGCGCTGACCGCGCGCGATGCCGCCGATCGCGGCGCCGAGATCCGCACCCGCACCCGCGCGGTCGAGATCAGGCAAGTCGACGGCGTCTGGCACGTCACGGTCGAGGACAGCGTCACGGGTGCCCGCGACACGATCCAGTCACGCGTGCTGGTCAATGCCGGCGGTCCCTGGGTCGAACAGGTTCTCGCCTCGGGCGCCGGCGTCAACGCGCGCGCCAAGGTGCGCCTGGTGCAGGGCTCGCACATCGTGGTGCCGAAGCTCTACGACCACGACCGTGCCTACATCTTCCAGAACGCCGACGGCCGCATCATCTTTGTCATTCCGTATCAGAACGACTTCTCGCTGATCGGTACCACCGATCGCGACTATGACGGCGATCCGGCCAAGGTGAAGGCGACGCAGGAGGAGATCGAATATCTCTGCGCGTCCGCCAGCGCGTATCTCGCCAAGCCGGTGAAGCCCGAGGACGTGGTCTGGAATTACTCCGGCGTGCGTCCGCTCTATGACGACGGCGCGAGCGAAGCCAAGGCCGCGACCCGCGACTACGTGTTCGAGCTCGATACGCCCGGCGGTGCGCCGCTACTGTCGATCTATGGCGGCAAGATCACGACCTATCGCCGCCTCTCCGAAGAGGCGCTGGAGCGGCTGTCGCCTTATCTCCGCGGCACAAAGGCGCAGGAGGGCTGGACCGGCAAGGCGCCGCTGCCCGGCGGCGACATGGATGTATCCGCGGTCGCGGCGCTGAGCGCCGAATTGATCCGCACCTATCCGTTTCTCGCGCAATCGCACGCCAATCGTCTCGCGCATGCCTATGGCACGCGCGCCAGCAAAGTCTTGGGCAATGCAACATCGACGGCCGATCTCGGCCGCTCCTTCGGCGCCACCTTGACGGAAAGCGAAGTCAGGTACCTGATGGCGAACGAATGGGCTCGGACTGCGGACGATGTCGTCTGGCGACGATCCAAGCTGGGCTTGCGGATGACGGCGGGTGAAATCGCCGCGCTCGACGAGTGGATGCTCGCCAACCGCGTGTCCGGTGAACGTCCCCTCCGCGAAGCGGGAGGACGGGCATGAGCGTCACACTGCAGAATGTCACGCGAACCGTGGATGGCATGCCGACCATCCGCGACGTGTCGCTGACGCTGGAGCGTGGCACGCTCAGCGTGCTGCTCGGGCCGACGCTGTCGGGCAAGACCTCGATCATGCGGCTGCTCGCCGGCCTCGACAAGCCGACCACCGGCCGCGTGCTGGTCGACGGCAAGGACGTCACCGGCGCCGACGTGCGGCAGCGTTCGGTTGCGATGGTCTATCAGCAGTTCATCAACTATCCCTCGCTGACGGTCTACGAGAACATCGCCTCGCCGCTGCGCGTGCAGGGCAAGCCGCGCGCCGAGATCGAGCGGCGGGTGGCGGAAGCGGCCAGCCTGTTGCGGCTCGAGCCGTTCCTGAAGCGCACGCCGCTGCAACTCTCCGGCGGCCAGCAGCAGCGCACCGCGATCGCGCGGGCGCTGGTCAAGGGCGCCGACCTCGTGCTGCTCGATGAGCCGCTCGCCAATCTCGACTACAAGCTGCGCGAGGAGCTGCGCGCCGAGCTGCCGCGCATCTTCGAGGCCTCCGGCGCGATCTTCGTCTATGCCACCACCGAACCGTCGGAAGCGCTGCTGCTCGGCGGCGACACGGTGTGCATGTGGCAAGGCCAGGCGCTGCAAACCGGCGCGACGCCGAAGGTCTACCGCCATCCCGACACGCTGCGCGTTGCCCAGGTGTTTTCCGATCCGCCGCTCAACATCATCGGCATCGAGAAGAAGGGCGCGCAAGTGATCTATGCCGGCGGCGAGCAGGCGCCCGCGGCCGGCCTCTATGCCAATCTGCCCGACGGCCGCTACCGGACCGGCTTCCGCGCGCACCAGCTCGAGGTCGGGAATGTCGCGGCCGGCCGCCACAAATTTTCCGCCGCGGTGACCGTGACCGAGATCACCGGGTCGGAGAGCTTTGTGCACGTCCATGTCCACGGCTCGAATTGGGTCGCGGTGCTGCACGGCGTGCACGAATATGAACCCGGGCAGGTGCTCGATGCCGCGCTCGATCCCGACAACATCTTCGTGTTCGACGCCGCCGACCGCCTCGTCGCATCGCCCGCGACCTCGTTTTCGGGCAACGTGCATCGCAGTGCGCGCGCTGCAAACGCGTCAGCCGGCAACGGCAAGTGAGGGAGATGCTTCATGGCCCGCATTGACCTCGTCGATCTCGCGCACTCCTACGGCGGCAACGACGCGCCGCAGGAATCCTTTGCGCTGAAGCCGGTTACCATGACCTGGCGGCAGGGCGGCGCCTATGCGCTGCTCGGGCCGTCCGGCTGCGGCAAGACCACGCTGCTCAACCTGATTTCCGGCATCGTGACGCCGTCGCGCGGACAGATCCTGTTCGACGGAAAGGACATCACGCCGCTGTCGACGCAGAAGCGCAACATCGCGCAGGTGTTCCAGTTCCCCGTGATCTACGACACCATGACGGTCGGCCAGAACCTGGCCTTCCCACTGAAGAACCGCGGCGTCGCCAGGGCCGAGGTCGATGCGCGCGTCAGGCAGATCGCCGATCTGCTCGACCTCACGCCCTATCTCAAACGCAAGGCGACGCGGCTCACCGCCGACGCCAAGCAGAAGATCTCGCTCGGCCGCGGCCTGGTGCGGTCCGACGTCGCGGCCGTCCTGTTCGACGAACCGCTGACGGTGATCGATCCCGAGCTGAAGTGGCAGCTGCGCTCCAAGCTGAAGGCGCTGCATCGCGAGCTCGACCTCACGATGATCTACGTCACCCACGACCAGACCGAGGCGCTGACCTTCGCCGACACCGTCGTCGTGATGCACGACGGCCGCGTGGTGCAGAGCGGCACGCCGGCCGAATTGTTCGACAAGCCGGCGCATACCTTCGTCGGCTACTTCATCGGCTCGCCCGGTATGAACATCGTGCCCGCCGAGGTCAGTGGTCACGAGGCGCGGGTCGACGGCCATGTCATCGGCCTGCATCGAAACTATGGTGTGCTGCCTGCGGGCAAGAAGATCGAGATCGGCGTGCGGCCGGAATTCGTCGATGTCGCGGCGCCGGCGTCAGGGCTGCTGTCGGCCACCATCGAGCGGATCGACGATCTCGGCCGCATCCAGTTCGCCCGCGTGCGGGTCGGCGATACCAAATTTGCCGCGCGCGTGCCGCCGGGCTTCTCGGTCTCCGGCAACACCGCCGGGCTGATCTTCAATCCCGCGCACGTCCACGTCTATGCCGACAGCCATTTGGTGGAGGGGGTCGCCTGATGGACAAGACGATCAACCAAAAAGCCTGGTTCCTGGTGCTGCCGGTGTTCCTGGTGGTGGCGTTCTCGGCGGTGCTGCCGCTGATGACCGTCGTGAACTATTCGATGCAGGACACCTTCGGCAACAACCAGTTCTTCTGGAACGGGGTCGGCTGGTTCAAGGAGCTGCTCGATCCATCGACCGATCTCGGCGGCCGCTTCCTGGCCTCGCTCGGCCGCAACCTGTTCTTCTCGGCGGTGATCCTTGCGATCGAGGTGCCGCTCGGCATCATCGTCGCGCTGTCGATGCCGCGCGAGGGCTGGAGCGTCGCGGCCTGCCTCGTCATCCTCGCCTTGCCGCTGCTGATTCCGTGGAACGTGGTCGGCACCATCTGGCAGATCTTCGGCCGGCCCGATATCGGCCTGCTCGGCTATGTCCTGAACCACCTCGGTCTCAACTACAATTACGTGTCCAATGAGGTCGACGCCTGGGTCACGGTCATCGTGATGGACGTCTGGCACTGGACCAGCCTCGTCGCGCTGCTCTGCTACGCCGGGCTGAAGTCGATCCCCGACGCCTATTACCAGGCGGCGCAGATCGACGGCGCCTCGCGCTGGGCGGTCTTCAAGGCGATCCAGCTGCCGAAGATGAACCGCGTGCTGCTGATCGCGGTGCTGCTGCGCTTCATGGACAGTTTCATGATCTACACCGAGCCGTTCGTGGTCACCGGCGGCGGCCCGGGCAATTCGACGACCTTCGTCTCGATCGAGCTCGTCAAGATCGCGCTCGGCCAGTTCGACCTCGGCAAGGCCGCGGCGCTGTCGCTGGTCTACAATCTGATCATCCTGATCGTGTGCTGGGTATTCTACACCGTGATGGTCAATGCCGGCTCCGAGCGTCCGGCCAAGGAAGGAGCGGCGTGATGCATTCGATCCCCGGCCGCCGCCTGATCATGGCGCTGTTTTTGATCTTCCTGCTGTTGCCGATCTACTGGCTCGTCAACATGAGCTTCAAGACCAACGCCGAGATCGTCTCGACGATGACGCTGTGGCCGCACACGCCGACGCTGCAGCACTACAAGCGCATCTTCACCGACGAGAGCTGGTATTCGGGCTACATCAATTCGCTCGAATACGTGGTGCTCAACACCATCATCTCGATCGCGGTGGCGTTGCCGGCGGCCTATGCGTTCTCGCGCTACCGCTTCCTCGGCGACAAGCATCTGTTCTTCTGGTTGTTGTCGAACCGCATGGCGCCGGCGGCGGTCTACGCGCTGCCGTTCTTTAACCTCTATTCTGCGATCGGCCTGTTCGATACGCCGTGGGCGGTCGCGCTCGCGCACTGCATCTTCAACGTGCCGCTGGCGGTGTGGATCCTCGAAGGCTTCGTCTCCGGCGTGCCGCGCGAGATCGACGAGACCGCCTTCCTCGACGGCTATTCGTTCCCGCGCTTCTTCATCAAGATCCTGGTGCCGCTGATCGCGAGCGGCATCGGCGTCGCCGCCTTCTTCTGCTTCATGTTCTCCTGGGTCGAGCTGCTGCTCGCGCGCACGCTGACCTCGGTGCAGGCCAAGCCGATCGCGGCGATCATGACGCGCACGGTCTCGGCGGCCGGCATGGACTGGGGCCTGCTCGCCGCCGCCGGCGTGCTCACCATCATTCCGGGCGCGCTGGTGATCTGGTTCGTCCGCAACTACATCGCGCGCGGCTTCGCGCTCGGCCGGGTCTAGGAGGCGATCATGGAATCCATCGCATGGATGGCCTGGACGCTGCCGACCGCGATCTTCTTCGTGCTGCTGGCCTCGACGCTCGGCGTGATGACCTGGCTCGCGGCGGTTTATCCCGAGGCCGAGCGGGTCGGCGTGCTGCGCATCCCGACCACGCGCGGCGATCGTTTGTTCATTTCGCTGGTGCTGGCGGCGGTGATCCACCTGGTGTGGATCGGCCTCGTCGGCACCGATCCGATCCTCACCCTGCCGATCGGCGAGGGCGTGGAAATTTCGAGCCTGTGGCTCGCAACGCTGATTTCGCTTCTTTCAGCCGTGGCGATCTTTCGCACCGTCTGACGAAAGCGAAGAAGAGCAGATCCGGGGTCAACCCGGGCCTGGGGTTTTGTTTGTCGCTGCAACCGGAGGAATCATAATGCGACATTTGAGAACGACAAAGGATAGTCTTTTGACTATGACCAGCGCCGCCGCGCTGATCGCGGCCTCGCTTGCGGTCGCCGCGCCGGCCCGCGCCGCCGACGATGCCGTGATCCAGAAGTGGATCGCGGAATTCCAGCCCTCGACGCTGTCGAAGGAAGACCAGAAGAAGGAGCTCGAGTGGTTCGCCAAGGCCGCCGAACCCTTCAAGGGCATGGAGATCAACGTCGTCTCGGAAACGATCACGACGCACGAATATGAATCGCAGACGCTGGCCAAGGCGTTCTCCGAACTGACCGGCATCAAGCTCAAGCACGACATCATCCAGGAAGGTGACGTCGTCGAGAAGCTGCAGACCCAGATGCAGTCGGGCAAGAACGTCTATGACGGCTGGATCAACGATTCCGACCTGATCGGAACCCACTTCCGCTACGGCCAGACCATCATCCTGTCGGACTACATGAAGGGTGAGGGCAAGGAGGTCACCGACCCGATGCTCGACGTCGACGACTTCATCGGCAAGTCGTTCACCACGGCGCCGGACGGCAAGCTCTACCAGTTGCCCGACCAGCAGTTCGCGAACCTCTACTGGTTCCGCTACGACTGGTTCACCAACCCCGAGTACAAGGCCAAGTTCAAGGCCAAGTACGGCTACGAGCTCGGCGTGCCCGTGAACTGGTCGGCCTATGAAGACATCGCCGAGTTCTTCACCAACGACATCAAGGAGATCAACGGCGTCAAGGTCTACGGCCATATGGACTATGGCAAGAAGGATCCCTCGCTCGGCTGGCGGTTCACCGACGCGTGGCTGTCGATGGCCGGCAACGGCGACAAGGGTATCCCGAACGGCCTGCCGGTCGACGAGTGGGGTATCCGCATGGAAGGCTGCCGTCCGGTCGGCTCCTCGGTCGAGCGTGGTGGCGACACCAACGGCCCGGCCGCGGTCTACTCGATCACCAAATATCTCGACTGGCTGAAGAAGTATGCCCCGCCGCAGGCCCAGGGCATGACCTTCTCGGAAGCAGGGCCGGTGCCGGCGCAGGGCAACATCGCCCAGCAGATGTTCTGGTACACCGCCTTCACCGCCGACATGGTGAAGCCGGGCATCGCCGTGATGAACGCGGACGGTACGCCGAAGTGGCGTATGGCTCCGTCGCCGCACGGCGCTTACTGGAAGGAAGGCATGAAGCTCGGCTATCAGGACGCCGGCTCCGTGACGCTTCTGAAGTCGACCCCGCCGGATCGCCGCAAGGCAGCCTGGCTCTATCTGCAGTTCATCATCTCCAAGTCGGTGTCGCTGAAGAAGAGCCATGTCGGTCTCACCTTCATCCGTGAGTCCGATATCTGGGACAAGTCGTTCACCGAGCGTGCGCCGAAGCTCGGCGGCCTGATCGAGTTCTACCGCTCGCCCGCGCGCGTGCAGTGGACCCCGACCGGCAACAACGTGCCCGACTATCCGAAGCTCGCGCAGCTGTGGTGGCAGAACATCGGCGATGCGTCGTCCGGTACCAAGACGCCGCAGCAGGCGATGGACGCGCTGGCCGCGGCCCAGGATTCGGTGATGGAGCGTCTTGAGAAGTCCGGTGTGCAGGGCGCCTGCGGACCGAAGCTGAACAAAAAGGAATCCGCCGAGTTCTGGTACAAGAAGGCCGAGAAGGACGGCACCATCGCTCCGCAGCGCAAGCTCGCGAACGAGAAGCCGAAGGGCGAGACGATCGACTACGACACGCTGATCAAGTCGTGGCCGGCCAACCCGCCGAAGCGCGCCGAAGCGAAGTAAGGCGCAAGCAAAGGCGTACCAGCCCACGCCATCCGAAGACGACGAAAGGCCGGGAGCGATCCCGGCCTTTTTGCTGATTGCCAGGTCATTCCGGGATGGTGCGCAAGCACCAGACCCGGAATCTCGAGATTCCGGGTTCGATGCTTCGCATCGCCCCGGAATGACGATGTGGAGAGAGGAGCGCTCCCTACTCCGCCGCCTCGGTCGCCTTCAGCGCCGGATAATCCGTGTAGCCCTTGGCGCCGCCGCCGTAGAAGGTCGCCTTGTCCCACTCGTTGAGCGGCGCACCGGCCTTGAGCCGCTCGACCAGATCAGGGTTGGAGATGAACGGCTTGCCGAACGCGATCAGGTCGGCCGCGCCGGCCTCCAGCACCTTCTCCGCCAGCGCGAAGTCGTAACCGTTGTTGGCGACATAGACCTGCTTGAAGCGCTTGCGCAAAGAGGCGTAGTCGAACGGCGCGATATCGCGTGGGCCGCCGGTTGCGCCCTCGACGACGTGGAGATAGGTCAGCTTCAGCGCACTGAGCTGGTCGACGATGTAGTCGAACAGCGCTTGCGGATTGGAGTCGGTGATGTCGTTGGCCGGCGTCACCGGCGAGATCCGGATGCCGGTGCGATCGGCGCCGGCCTCGGTGGCGACCGCCTTGGACACGTCCAGCATCAGCTGGGCGCGGTTCTCGATTCCGCCGCCATAAGCGTCGGTGCGCTTGTTGGTGCCGTCGCGGGCGAACTGGTCGAGCAGATAGCCGTTGGCGCCATGGATCTCGACGCCGTCGAAGCCGGCCGCCAGCGCATTCGCCGTGCCGCGCTTGAAGTCCTCGATGATCCCGGGAATTTCCGACAATTCGAGCGCGCGTGGCTCGGACACGTCGGCAAACGTGCCGTTCACGAAGGTCTTGGTCTTGGCTTTGATCGCGCTCGGCGCCACCGGTGCGCCGCCGTTCGGCTGCAGTGCGACATGCGAGATGCGGCCGACATGCCAGAGCTGGATGAAGATGCGGCCACCGCGCTCATGCACCCGATCGGTGACCCTGCGCCAGCCCTCGACCTGTTCCTTCGAATAGATGCCGGGCGTGTCCTGATAGCCCTGGCCCTGCTGCGAGACCTGGCTCGCCTCGGTGATCAGAAGGCCGGCGGAGGCGCGCTGGCCGTAATAGTCCACCGCGAGCGGGCTCGGCACCATGCCGGGCGGCACCGCGCGGTTGCGCGTCAGTGGCGCCATCACCAGGCGGTTCGGCAGCGTCAGCGCGCCGAGCTTGTAGGGCTCGAGAAGTTTGGTCGATTGGCTCATGTAAATGTTCCAGAGAATGACTGATGAAGGAGAATTGTGCATTGCCGCGACGAGCGCAATGCCCGAGGCATTCGCGCTCCGCAGACTAGCCGCGCACAATTCCGCCCATGTGGCCGGCATCGAGGAACAAGGTGTGCGCGTTCACGTAGGAGGATTCATTCGAAATCAGGAACAGCGCAGTATAGGCGACCTCCCAGCCGGTGCCCTGGCGGCCGAAAGGCACTGTCACGGCGCGGTCCGATCGCCTGCGGCTGGCGTCGCGCCCCATCGGCGTGTCCATGAAGCCGGGCGCGATCACATTGCAGCGAATGCCCTTGTCCTCGCCGGCCCGCGCGATCGCCCGCCCCAGCGCGATCTGCGCCGCCTTGGAGGATTCATAGGCCGGGTTGCGGCCGCCGGCGCGCTGGCTCGCCATTGAGGAGATCAGGGTGATCGCGCCGCCCGGCGCCATCACCTCCAGCGCCTTCTGCGCGAACAGCATGTGGCTGCGCACATTGACGGCATAGTCGCGGTCCCAGGCTTCGGCCGTCATCTTGGGCAGCGACAGGCCGGAGGAGATGCCGACATTGAGCGCCAGCCCGTCGAGCCCGCCGAGCCGTTGCGCGCAGCGTTCCACCGCGGGCGCGATCGCCGCGACGTCGGCGACATCGACCACGTCGGTGAAGGCCTTGCCGCCTTCGCCTGTGATCTGCGCGACGGTGTCGTCGGCGGCGTCCTTGTTGACGTCGAGGCAGGCGACCGACGCGCCCTCGCGCGCGAACAGCACGCTCATGGCGCGGCCGTTGCCGATCGGCGGCGCTTCATCCACGGTTGTGCGCTGTCCCGCGCCGACCACGATGACGCGCCGCCCGGCGAGGCGGCCGTGGTTCTTCGCCAGTCCGAGCGCTTCGGCATGCAGCGAAGCGGACGGATCGATGGCTTTCGGTGCGTGGGTTGTGGTCGACATGGCGTGCTCCCTGACGTCTTGTTGTTGTCAGGGAGCAGTAGCACGGGCGAGGGCGTGAAGCGAAAATCCCGTCGCGGGGAATATGGATCGCCGAAGCGCGTCAGCTGACGCCGAGGAAATCGCGCTTGCCGATCTCGACGCCGTTGTGGCGCAGGATGTCGTGCGCGGTCACGGCGTGGAAATAGAAGTTCGGGAACGAGAACGCGCTGAGGAATTGCTGGCCCTTCAGGGTCATCGTGCGATCGGGGCCGATCGGGAAGGTGACGTCCCTGGCGTCGGCGCCGTTGAACTGCTCCGGCTTGAACGACTTCACATAGTCGATCGTCTTGGCGAGCCGCTGCTTCAGCTCACCGATGCTCTTCTCGGTGTCGGGCGTCGACGGCACGTCGCTATGGGTCAGCCGCGCGCAGCCCCGTGCGGCGTGATCGCAGACCAGCTGCACCTGCTTGGTCAGCGGCAGCATATCGGGATAGAGCCGCGATCCCAGCAGCACCTCGGGCGCGATCTTCTTGGCCTCGCAATGCGCCTCGGCCTTGGTCAGCTCGCCGGTGAGGCTGTTGAGGATCTGCAGGTAGGCGGGGACGACGGCGTCATGAAAGGACATGTGATGCTCCCTGTTCTGATGAAATCCGGATGTTACCGAACGGCGATGCTGCAAGTGGGGCGGCAAGGGGAAGAATACAACTGCGGGCGGCTGTAACACTTGGTCAAATATTTCCCGCGGGCGGCATTCTTGATCCCGTCATCCTGAGGAGCGCGAAGCGCGTCTCGAAGGATGCACGGCCCCAGTGTGGCCGATTCATCCTTCGAGGCTCGCTCCGCTCGCACGTCAGGATGACGGATCGCCAGAGTCTGCGTAGCCCGGATGCAGCGCAGCGCAATCCGGGGAGGCGCATCGGGGCTTGTCCCGGATTTCGCTGCGCTGCATCCGGGCTACGGAAAATGGGCGTTCGCTCTACCGCATCCCCGGTGCCGCGGCATCGGCGGCCGGCTGGGTGCGGGGCCCGCCGCGCATCCGCGCCAGGAGCTCCGCGGTCGGCCAGGAATCCGCCGGCAGGCCGTATTTCATCTGCATCGCCTTCACCGCACTGCGGCTTGCCTGTCCGAGCACGCCGTCGATCTTGCCGACGTCGTAGCCGGCGCGCGCGAGCAGTCCCTGCAGCTCCTTGATCTCATTGAACGGCAATTGCGCGACCGGACCGTGCGGCCGCTGCATCGGCGGTGCGCCCGCGACGCGGCCGGCGAGATAGCCGGCGGTGGTCGAATAGATCAGCGAGTTGTTCCACTCGGTGTAGGCGGCGAAATTCGCATAGGCGAGGAACGCCGGACCCATCCGGCCCATCGGCAGCAGCAGCGAGGCCGGCATCTCGTCATTCGGCAACGGCTTGCCGTCGGTCAAGCTGACGCCGAGCGCCACCCATTTCGAGCGCGGCAGCTTGATGGTGAGGTCGGCCTGGTCCCACGGGAAATTCGCGGCCTGCGGCACGCGCACCTCCTGCAGCCACGGCTCGCCGCGCCGCCACTTCAATCCGGTGGCGATGTAGTTCGCGGTCGAGCCGATCACGTCGGGGCCGCTTTGCAGGAGATTGCGGTGGCCGTCGCCGTCATAGTCGACCGCGTAGTTGAAATAATGCGTCGGCAAGAATTGCGTCTGGCCGAGCTCGCCGGCCCATGAGCCGATCATCTCGTCGGGCGTCAGGTCGCCGCGCTCGATGATCTTCAGTGCGGCGATGGTCTCGCCCTGGAACATCTCGGAGCGGCGGCAATCATAGGCCAGCGACACCAGCGATTTCAGCGTCGGCAAATTGCCCATCTGGACGCCGAAATCGCTCTCCAGTCCCCAGAACGCGGCGATCACCGCCGGCGGCACGCCATACTCCTTCTCGGCGCGCGTGAATGCGGCGGCATAGGTCCGGATGTATTGCTGGCCCTGCTGCATGCGATAGTTCGCGGCCATGCGGCCGGCGAACTGGGTGAAGATCTGCCCGAACACGCGCTGGCCGCGGTCGCGGTTGACGATGCCCTGGTCGTAGATCAGGTAGGGCGCGGCCTCCGCGATCGTGCGCTGCGAGACGCCGGCGGCGACCGCCTTCTGCTTCAGCTCGGCGAGGAAGCGATCGAAGTTCTGCCCGTTGTGGCAGGACGCAGCCCTCGGCGAGGCGACGGCGGCCGGGCGCGGCCTGACCGGCGTGGGATTCAAGGGGCTGGGCAACGGCTGCTGCGCCGAGGCGAGGGTGGAGAGCGCCAGCGCCCCCGCGATCGCTGCGATCATGATCGGGGCGCGGAGGGGAGAGGCTGGCATCGATGTCACCGGCTGGAAAAGGGGAATTGAAGCCCAATCTGCATACACCAGGGCGACACCGGGCAACAACGGGGGTAGCGCCGTTAGACCAATTGGGCTGAGGTAGGTTGAGCCGCGGCCGCTATGATCGGCCGGTGATTCGCGCGCAGGGGTGTCGGCGGATCGATCACGCCCGGAGGGACCCATGTGGAGTTTTCTCGAGCGTCTTTTGGATTCGTCGACGTTTTCGCCGCACGGCATCTGCCTGCTGTGGGAGCCGGAGCTGATCTGGCTCCACGTGATTTCAGACGCGATCATTGCCGCTTCGTATTTCTCGATCCCGTTCGCGCTGGCGATCCTCGTCTCCAAGCGGCGCGATTTCCAGTTCGGCTGGATGGCCTGGCCGTTCGCCGCGTTCATCCTCGCCTGCGGCCTGACCCATGTGTTCTCGATCTACACGCTGTGGGTGCCGATCTACGGTCTCGAAGGCCTGCTCAAGGCGCTGACCGCTGTCGCCTCGATCTTCACCGCGGTGCTGCTCTGGCCGCTGATCCCGCGGATCCTCGCGATTCCGACCGAAGAGCAGTTGCGTGACGCCCATGTCGCGCTCGCCGAGGAGGGACGGCAGCGCCAGCGCTCGGAATTCCTGCTCGAGCGTTTCCGCGAGGCCGAGGCCAATGAGAGCAAGATCCGTCAGGCGCAGAAGATGGAAGCGGTCGGCCAGCTCACCGGCGGCATTGCGCACGACTTCAACAACATCCTCACCGTCATCACCGGCACGATCGACATCCTGGCCGAGGCGGTCACCCACAACCGCCAGCTCACCGAGATCACCGCGCTGATCCGCGACGCCGCCGAGCGCGGCGCATCGCTGACGCGGCATCTGCTCGCCTTCGCGCGCAAGCAGCCGCTGCAGCCGAGCGACGTCGACGTCAACGCGTTGATGGTCGATACCATCGAGCTGCTGCGGCCGACCATCGGCGACCATGTCGACATCGATTTTCGCTCCGCACCCGATCTGCCGCGCGCACTGGTCGATGGCAACCAGCTCGTCACCGCGATCATCAACCTTGCGCTCAACGCGCGCGACGCGATGCCGAAGGGCGGCCGGCTGACGATCGAGACCCGCACCGCCGAGCTCAAGCCATCGGACGTGAACGGCCATGACGGGCTTGCCGCCGGCGACTATGTCGCGATCGCGCTGACCGACAACGGCCGCGGCATTGCGGAAGCCGATCTGGCCAAGGTGTTCGAGCCGTTCTTCACCACCAAGGACGTCGGCAAGGGCACCGGGCTCGGCCTCAGCATGGTCTACGGCTTCGTCAAGCAATCCAACGGCCACGTCGTGCTCGACAGCGAGATCGGTCGCGGCACCAGGGTGATGCTCTATCTGCCGCGCGCGGCAGTGGTCTCAGCGGCAGCAGTGCCCGAACAGCGGCAGCCGGACGCGCGCGGCGCGCGGGAAATCGTGCTCGTCGTCGAGGACGACAGACTGGTGCGCTCCTATGTGCTGACCCAGATCGAGAGCCTCGGCTACACCACGCTGTCGGCCAATAATGGCCGCGAAGCCCTTGCCGTGCTCGACAGCGGCGCGCCGATCGATCTGTTGTTCACCGACGTCATCATGCCGGGCGCGATGAACGGACGCGACCTCGCCACCGAGGCGCGGAAGCGCCGCCCGGGCCTGCGCGTCCTCTTCACGTCGGGCTATACCAATGACGCCATCGACCAGGACGGCAAGCTCGAGCAGGGCATCCTGTTCCTGGCAAAGCCCTACAGCCGCGCCGAGCTCGCCCGCATGTTGCGCGTCGCGCTGCGCGAGGAGGGGGCGGTGATCGCGCAGGAGCCGGCGGCGTAGCAAAGGATCGTAGCCCGCATGAAGCGACATGCGGGACTGGTCTTACCCGTATATCGCTTCGCTCATGCGGGCTACCGATCGCCGCGGCAGATAACCGATTGTTAACCCCCGCCGCGTCGCTGCGACGCACTGGTTCCCCTTGCGGCTTCAGCGGCAAAATCCCTACCTCAGCGGCGTCAGTTGTGGCAGCATTCCGCTTGCCGTGAGGGAACAACGATGAACTATTTCCGCACCGCGCTCCTGCTTGCCGGCCTCACCGCACTGTTCATGGGGGTCGGCTATCTGATCGGCGGCGGCACCG
Organism: Bradyrhizobium sp. BRP56; assembly: GCF_020194035.1. Lineage (NCBI taxonomy): Bacteria > Pseudomonadati > Pseudomonadota > Alphaproteobacteria > Hyphomicrobiales > Nitrobacteraceae > Bradyrhizobium > Bradyrhizobium sp. BRP56. The sequence continues at coordinate 48,314 of NZ_JADYVV010000001.1, read as the reverse complement.
GCGCCGTGATCGCGCTGATGGTCGCGGCTGCGACAAATCTGTTCACCTACTGGAATTCCGATCGCATGGTGCTGTCGATGTACGGCGCCCATCAGGTCGATGCGGGCTCGGCGCCCGAACTCTACAATCTCGTCGCCGAGTTGGCACAGCGCGCCGCTCTCCCGATGCCGCGCGTGTTCCTGATGGACGAAGCGCAGCCCAATGCGTTCGCGACCGGCCGCAATCCGGAGAATGCGGCGGTCGCCGTCACCACGGGCCTGATGCAGCAGCTCAGCCGCGAGGAGCTTGCCGGCGTGATCGCGCATGAGCTTGCGCATATCAAGCATCACGACACGCTCACCATGACGATCACGGCGACGATCGCCGGCGCGATCTCGATGCTGGCGCAGTTCGGCATGTTCTTCGGCGGCAACCGCAACAACAACGGCCCCGGCATCGTCGGATCGATCGCGATGATGATCCTGGCGCCGCTCGGCGCCATGCTGGTGCAGATGGCGATCAGCCGCACCCGCGAATACGCCGCCGACAATTATGGCGCGCGCATCGTCGGCCAGCCGATGTGGCTTGCCTCGGCGCTCGCGAAGATCGAGAACGCCGCGCACCAGGTGCCGAACATGGAGGCCGAGCGCAATCCGGCCACCGCGCACATGTTCATCATCAACCCGCTGTCGGGCCACGGCGTCGACAACCTGTTCGCGACCCACCCCTCGACCGCGAACCGCATCGCCGCGCTGCAGCAGCTCGCCGCCGAGCTCGGCACCCAGACCGCGCCGCGCCCGGCCGGTGGAAGCTATCCGCCGCGCAGCCCGTGGGGCGGATCCGGCCAGCGCGGCCCGTGGGGATAGGGTGAGACCAAGCCGTAGCCGCGAAGGCGGTGTGCTCCCTTGCCCCGTTCTTACGGGGAGAGGGTTGGGGTGAGGCGCTGTCTCCGCAAATACGGCGATAGCTGCATTCGCGGAAGCTCCCCCTCACCCGGAACGCATCTAGCGATGCGTTCCGACCTCTCCCCGCACGCGGGGCGAGGTGAAGTGAAGGCAGCTGCTACGCGCTCGCGGCGTCCAGCCGTTCGACCTGATCCTTGCTCAGCTCAAGTTCGGTCGCCGCGACCAGCGTTGCGACCTGCTCGGGCCTGGTAGCGCTGGCAATCGGCGCGGTGACGGAGGGTTTTGCCATCAGCCAGGCGAGCGCGACCGCGGCCGGCTCGGCGCGGGTTTCCGCGGCGACCTCGTCAAGACCGGCCAGGATGCGCATGCCGCGCGGGTTCATGTATTTTGGAATGCTGCGTGCACCGCGGGGGCTCTTGGCGAAGTCGCTCTCCGAGCGATATTTGCCGGTCAAGAATCCTGCGGCGAGCGAGAAGAACGTGATCACGCCGACGTCGTTCGCCTCGCAGACGCGTTGCAGCGCGCCTTCGTAGCTTGAGCGCTCCGCGAGGCTGTATTCGGGCTGCATGCTCTCGTAGCGCGGCAGGCCGTTCGCCTTGGCAATGTCGAGCGCGCTCTGGAGTCGCTCCGCCGAGAAGTTCGAGGCGCCGATGGCCCTGACCTTGCCGGCCTTGATCAGCTTGTCGTAGGCCGCGAGCGTCTCTTCCTGCGGTGTCGTCTCATCGTCCTTGTGGGACTGGTAGAGGTCGATGAAATCGGTCTGCAGCCGGCGCAGCGAGTCCTCGACGGCGCGCGCGATGTAGTCCGGCTTCAGCCCGACATTGCCGCCGCCCATGTCCATGCCGACCTTGGTGGCGAGGATGACGCGGTTGCGGTTGCCGCGCGCCTTCATCCATTTGCCGATGATCGTCTCGGATTCGCCGCCGCTGTGGCCCGGCACCCAGCGCGAATAGACATCCGCCGTATCCAGGAATGTCAGCCCCTGATCGAGCACGGTGTCGAGCAGTCGAAACGACGACGTCTCGTCCACGGTCCAGCCGAATACATTGCAGCCGAAGCACAGGGGAGGGACAGTGAGGCCGGAGCGGCCGAGCGCGCGATGCTTCATGAGTTTTCTTTCGCTTGTTCTTGATAGCGGGCGCCGGACACTGAGGCAGATCGCCCTTGTTTGCAAGGCGTTGTGCCGCAACCGCCTGGCAGGCGCTTGGCGGACGCGGATGGATCGGGACCGCTCGTCGGTCAGGTCAGGCACGCTGCCCCTCGACGCTGCATCGACTAAGGAAGAGATTCTGTCGCAGAGCAGAAACGCGATTTTATTTGCCGCGGGTCTGATGTAGATTGCGCGGCGAGCTGCCACCGGTTGCGCCGAAATCCGGAGAATGAGCGGCAGCGCGACTGGCCATCGGCAGGCCATTTCTTCTCATTTTTCAGTACGAAATGCTCTGCCCGGGCCGCGCGCCTGGGTGAATGTTTTTTTCATTCCAACCAAACGGAGCGATTGCCATGCATTTCTGCTTCTCTGGTGAATACACCCCGCGTTCCCTGAACAACATCATGGAAAACCCGACGACCAATCGATACGAGGCCGCGAAGAAGTTGATTGAGGCCGCCGGCGGGAAACTGATTTCGATGTACAGCACGGCGACCGATGGCCCCGGCGTGATGGTGATCTTCGACGTGCCGGATCCGAGCTTCGCGCCTGCGGTCAGCGGCGTGGTGGTGGCGGCCGGCGCCATGCAGAATGTGAGGCTGATCCGGCTCTTTACCCAGGACGAGATCAAGGTGGTGCGTCAGCACGCGACCAAGCTCAAGGCCGCCTACACGCCGCCCGGCGGTTAGCAGGCCGAGCGATCCAAAACGGCGCAGATTGATCTGATGGCCGGTGTCACTCTCGCGCGGCGGCGCTTGCTGGCGTCCCGCGCGGAGGCGAGGGCCGTTGCGCGCCGCTGATCCGGGGCGTCAACGGATGGGCACTAGCTCAGGCGGATGTCCTGGCTACGTGCATGCCGGCCACAGCCCCGGCCGGTTGTGCCGTCGCATGACGTCCGCCGCCTCGCTCGGCCTCCGCTTCAGCAAGACGAGCGCAGTACGCGCTAAGGCGCGATGAGATCAGGGCGTGTACTCATGAATTCTTCGCGTCCGCTTTGATCTCGGAAGCTGACGTTGAGGCCGACATCGCCGTATGTCGGCCTTGGGCCAATAAGCAACATCCAAAGAAGTTCAGTTGACTACGTGCGGGCCTCAAAGTTCATGTTGAACGGCGTCTCGGTCGCGCGACCGAACTACTTAGAGCCCGCCCCTATAACGCATGCTCGCATGTCCAGCCCTTCTTAGCGGACAACTAGCAAATGCGACAGGGGATGCGAAGTATCGCCTTGGCCTACCAGCGCCGCTTGGGGATGGAAAAATCACACCCCCCGCTTCTTCAGACCGAGCCCCTCGAACTGCGTCTTCTGCTCGTCACTCAGGTTCCAACGGAAATCGTCGACCGCGTCGTTCACGCTGATGATCGCCTCTCTCATCGTTTCCAACCGCGCCTTTGCGGCCTTAAGGCGGGCCGGCGGGGTGAGCGCGTCCTTTGGCGGGCATGGGTTTAAGGCTTCCATGGTGCCCATCGTGGTATCCTGCACCACTTCGAGCGCGGCGCGTTGCGTATCGTTCAGTTTCAGGCTGGCGACGATGTCGTCGAGGGGCCATTGCTGGGCGACGAGCTGGCGGTATTGCTTTTCGGCCTGTTGCTCGTCTTGCGGTTCACGGCTCGCCTGGCAGGCGGCGTCCTGCATCTCCTTCAGCTTCGCGGCCGCAGCGTTAGCGCGGCGGTCGCGTTCGGGCGTGTTGAGCTGGGCCTTCTGTTCATCACTTAGGAGATCGTAGAATTTTTGAAATGGCGGCATAACGGTCGCAACTGCGCTCAGCATCGCGTTGACGCGGCTCTGCATGGCCGCGAATCGCTCCAGCGCGGTGGTTGCGGTCTGTGCTGGACAGGAAGCGCGGATGGTGTTGCCGGCGGAAATCCAGGCGCTCGCGAGCTCGTCGAAGGCTGCGCGCTGCGCCTCGTTCGCCGCGACCGCCAGGCCGATCCGCTCGAGGGGAAGGCCGGTCGTCTCGGCGGTGTCGCCGCTACAGAATTCCTGCACCGAGAGCGCTTTGCGATGCCGCCTCCCGGCGCGGCGCTCGGCCGCAAACGCTGAGAGATCGCTCGCAGCGTAAGGCGAGAAGATCGCGGCGTAGAGATCGCCGTAGCCATAGGCCCAGAAGCCGCTGCCATCATTGAGAAGCGCGTAGTCATAGAGATCGCTATAGGCAAACGGCCAGAAGAGCGGACCGACCCAGCCGTATGAACCGTCGGAGTGCTGCCACCAGCCTTGCGCAGCTCGGCCGCCCTGCCAGCCGGCCAGCGCGGCGACGGCAGTGAGCTGCGCGCGCTCACTCGGGCCGATCGACTCGGCGGCGGGGCGAAGATCTTGCGGTCTTAGAGCAGCCATGCGGACGCGGCTGTGGCGCGCCGCCATGCGTGCGTGGCGGAGACCCGCGACCGACAGCACGCCGGCCATCGCGAAGCGCGCGACACTCACGGGGCCGCCAACGCGCAGGCGGAAACCCGCCTCGGCCGCGCTCGGCAGCGCTCCCAGAACGCCAATTGCAACGCCGGCCGCAGCCATTCCAAGGCGGGACTTTGACATGATCTCTCCCTCGGTCTCTCCCTTGGCGGTCCAGGCCACATCGCGTCACAAATATGACTCGCAGCGGAACCGAAAGTTCCTCCCGCCGTTTTCATTGGGTGAACCAGCGGTCAGGTCACGACGTCAACGGATTAGTCGCGTCGAGTACACGCGCTGGGTCGAATCGTCATCGCGCTTTAGTTTGGTGTGTGATTCGCGCAAACGCGTTGTCGCGAGGGAAAGCCGCTTCGCACTTTTCCGGATCATGCTTTAGCGCACGTCGTCCTCGGTCGAATCCTTCCTCCGTTTTCGGCGGCCAGGTGCCGCGCCGGATCAGCGCCTCGTGCAGGAGATGTGCACGCTGTTCGTCGCACCCGATGGCTGCAAGGCAGTCGAAGGTGCGATCAGCAAGGACGGCTGGTGCAAGGCCTTTGCCGCGGTGGATTGATCGGTGGATTGATCCTTGGCTCACAACTCCCGCGCATTCGAGAACGCGAACGAGGACACGCGCCGCGTCGTCTCGTCCAGGATCAGGGTGCGCGTGATCGGCGGCTCGGCGCGCTGGCTGCAATTCTCGCGCTCGCAAAGCCGGCAGTTGACGCCAATCGGGGTGCCCTCGACCTTTTCCAGATCCATGCCGGTGGCATAGACGAGTCTTGCCGCATGACGAATCTCGCAGCCGAGCCCGATCGCAAAGCGCGGCTGCGGCTGCGGGTAGGGCGCCACCGGCCGGCGCACCATCTGCGCGATCGAGAAGTAGCGCGTGCCGTCCGGCAATTCGATCACCTGGCTGAGCAGGCGATCCGGCATGTCGAAGGTCGAGTGCACGTTCCAGAGCGGGCAGGTGCCGCCGAACTTGGAGAACGGGAAGGTGCCCGAGGAGAACCGCTTCGACACGTTGCCGGCATTGTCGACGCGGAGCAGGAAGAACGGCACGCCGCGCGCGTTCGGCCGTTGCAGCGTGGTGAGGCGGTGGCAGACCTGCTCGAAGCCGGCGTTGAAGCGCTGCGCCAGCACGTGGACGTCGTAGCTCAAGGCTTCGGCTGCGGAATGAAACGCCTGATAGGGCATCATCGCAGCGGCTGCGAAGTAATTGGCGAGCGTGATGCGGTAGAGCCGGCGCGCGGTGTCGTCGAGCGGGCCGGCGCGGCTGACGATGGCGTCGATCGCGGCGCCGCACTCGACAAAGCCGATCTGAAGCGCAAGCTGGAAGCTGCGGCCGGAGCTGTCGACCAGTTCGGAGATCAAGAGCTGCCGGCGATGCCGATCGAAACGGCGCAGCGTCTCGCGCATCACGTCGACCGGCATCACGCGAGTCAAAATCGAATGTTTTTCGCGCAAGCGCGTGGTCAGCGCCGTGAACAGGCCTTCGGTCGGCACGTTGAGCTCGTCGCGCAAAGTCTCCGCGGCGGTCTCGAGCTCCGGAAAATAGTTGCGGTTGGCCTCGATCAGGTCGCGCACCCGCTCGATCGGATTGGCGTCGAATTGCGAGCCTTCGCGGTCGGCCATCTGCGCCGCCACCAGAGTCTCGCCGCGGCGCGCCTCGGTGTAGGCGGCGTAGAGCCGCTGCAGCGCGTGCGTTACGCCGGGGCAGAGCTCGGCGAGGTCGCGCAGCTCCTGCTTCGGCAGGTCGATCTGGCGGAACAGGGGATCGGAGAAGATCTCGTTGAGTTCTGCGAAGAAGCGATCCTCGTCGGCGGTGGCGAGGTCGCGCAAATCGAGATCGTAGGTCTCGGCCAGCCGCAGCAGGATCTGGGCCGTCACCGGGCGCTGGTTGCGCTCGATCAGGTTGATGTAGGAGGGCGAGATGCCGAGCCCCTCGGCGATCTGGGTCTGCGACAGCCCCAATTGCTGGCGGATCCGCCGGAAGCGCGGACCGACGAAGAGTTTCTTTCCGGACTCGCCAGGCATGGCAGGCTTCCTGACCTATTTTGTGACAGAATTTACAAATCGACATTTATTACAAGTTCAGATGTTACATGACATCACCAATAAAAAACAATGCATCTGTACGAACTTCGCGTTTTCGCGTTTATCTCCTGACACGCAGTTCGCAATGCTCTGTCAAGAATGTCGATGCGAGCAGGTTGCGGGGATCAAGGTGCAGGCGGCTGGGCAAAGGCAGCCCGATTTTTTGAAGGAGACTGACGATGAGCAAGGGCAGCAATTTCTGGGTGATCGGCGGCGAGTTCGGGTCGATGAACTTCCACAAGCTCGTCGAAGGCTCGGCCCAGGTCCGCGGTCCGTTCAAGACCCGCAAGGAAGCCGAAGAGTGCTGGAAGGAAGTCTCGGAAGAGAGCCGCCACAAGGCCGGCGTGCGCTTCTCCATCGTCGAGGAGCCGTCGCGGGTTTCGGCCTGAACGCCAGAATATTTCAGAGCTAAGAAAACGTCCAAGGACGGCGGCCCCATCCGGTTCATCCGGGTGGGGTCGACCGTTTTTGGAACAGCGTCAGGCCTTTGATCTGGGGATAAGTGGCGGCCTAAGTGCTTGGGAACCAACGCCCTTTGCGGACATCTTGGTTGCTGATAGGTTAATGAGCAGGAAACCCGTCACCACGAGACCGCAAGGCATGTCCGATCCGCAGAACACCGGCAGCGAGGCGCGCGAGATGCGGCCGACGCTGCGAGAGGCGCTGCGGCGGGCGCGGATCGAGGCGGCCGATCGCACCGGCGTCGTCGTCGAGTTGCGCGACGCCGAGGTGGCGCGGCTCGAGATCCTCAACGATGCGCTCGATCCGCTGTTCGCGCAGGTGCCGGACAAGGTCGATCTGTTCGACCGCGGCATCAGCCAGGGCGAGACGCCGCGGCTGTGGATCGACGTCGTCGCGCATGTGCTGATGGGGCGCGACAAGCGGATCTACCGCTTCGTGCAGGACACGAGGTTCGGCCGCATCGTGCTCGCCGAATCGCATGACGTGGCCGCGATCGTCGATGCCGTCACCGATTATGTCGCGCGCCGCCTGATCGAGCGCGAGCATGCGATGGTGGCAACGCCGCTTCCGGTCGCCGAGCCGCCGGCGCCGCCGCCCGTGCCGGTGACGCCGCCGAGGCGCCGCGGCGGGATCGGCATGTTCGTGTTCGGCTTCGTCATGGGCGCGCTCGCGCTGTTCGGTCTCGCGCTGTATGCGAGCTTGCAAAACTTCTAGCCGCTCAAGGGGCGGGGCATCGTGGTCATAACACCCGCCTCGGCATTTTTCGGCGTCCTGGCGGCGGCCGCGGTGGTCGGCAGCGCCGTGCTGTTCGGCAAGTGGCAAACGTTGCGGCGTGCCGAATACATCCGCACCTTTCACTGGCCGGCGGGCCTGTTGGCGCGGCTCGAGAAGCGTCACCCCGGCTTCACCCGCAAGGACAGCGCGCTGGTCTCGCGCGGCCTGCGGCAGTTCTTCCTCGCCTATCTGATGAGCGGCAAGCGTTACGTCTCGATGCCCTCGCAAGCGGCCGACGACCTCTGGCACGAATTCATCCTCTACACCCGCGAATACGACGCGTTCTGCCGCCGCGCCTTCGGCGGCTTCCTGCATCACACCCCCGCGGTCGTCCTGGTGAAGGAGCGGCGCAGGAGCAATGAGGGGCTGCGGCGGGTCTGGTGGTACTGCTGCAAATACGAGAACATCGATCCGGTCAGGCCGACCCGGCTGCCGCTGCTGTTCGCGCTCGACGCCAAGCTGAGCGTCGCGAACGGCTTCATCTATCACACCGACTGCGAGGCGCTGCGCCGCAGCGGCATCAGCGGCAGCAGTCCCTATTGCGGCGGCGATTTCTCCGACTCGTCGATCGACGGATCGTCAGCGGGTTTCGGCGATGCCGGCAGCGACGGGAGCAGTGGCGGCGATGGCGGTGACGGCGGCGGCGATGGTGGCGGCGGTGACAGCGGCGGCGGTTGCGGCGGTGGGTGCGGCGGCGGCGGAGGCGGCGATTAGGCTAGTCGTGCTTGCTTCAATTCGCGAATGCCGGCGTGATCACCGAGCCCGCGCACGGTCTGCTCGCAGCGCCAGCCATTGCCGTCACGCTCGATTGTGAACAAATTGTAGGCCGCCGCCGGATAGTGCTTGCGCGCCAGCGCCGATGCCGACGGCACGCCGATCGCCGGGATCTTCCGCTCCGGGCCGTCGAACCACATCGTCGAATGGATGTGGTCGTGGCCGTGCAGCACCAGCTCGACGCCGTGGCGCCTGAGCAGCGCCAGCAGCTGATGCGAATCGGTCAGGCGCTTGGCGCGGCCGTCGGAGTGCAGCGGGTGATGCACCAGGAGGACGCGGAAGGCGTCCTCCCGCGACAGCTGCGCGAGGATCGCATCAAGCGCATCGAGCTGGGGATGGCCGAGCCAGCCGGTGGCCATCAGCGGCGGCGTCGGCACCGCCGAGGAGACGCCGATCAGTGCCAGCGGCCCACGGCGGCGCACGAACGGAAAATGCGTCGCCGCGCCATCGGCGTCGCCGCGCAGATAGTCGCCGAAGTGACTGATGAAGCGATGCCGGGTCGCGCGCACATAGGCGTCGTGGTTGCCGGGGACCACGGTGACGTCGGCGGGCGGACCCACGCCCTCCAGCCATTGCCGGGCCGGATTGAACTCGGCGTCCAGCGCCAGATTGACCAGGTCTCCGGTCACGGCGATGTGGTCCGGTTGCTGCGCCTGCATGTCCGACACCAGCGCGTCGAGCACGTCGCGGCGGTGATATTTGTGACGGTTGCGCGTCCAGTTCAGGTAGCCGAAGGCGCGCTTGCCGGCGAGATCGCGCAGCCGCGCCGCCGGCAGCGGCGGCAGATGCGGGTCCGACAGATGCGCGAGGCGGAACGCCGCCATCATGCGATTCCCTTCGGATTGTCCGCGAAAAGTGGCCGGCAGCCGGTCATGTCGTGCTATCCCGAACGTCCTGCCCTGTATTGGCAAGAGCTGCGCAGGCGCGCAAGGATCAAAGCACGGATCAAACACCATGATGTCGAGGGTGCAGTGACGGTCCTGCTCGATTTACGCAAGCGCTACGAGCCGCAGATCAGATGGGTGTTTCATTTCTACTGGCGGCTCGTCCGCAGCATGACGCTCGGGGTCCGTGCCGTCGTGCTCGATGCCGACAACAGGGTGTTCCTAGTCAAGCACAGCTACGTCCATGGCTGGTATCTGCCTGGCGGCGGGGTCGAGGTCGGCGAAAGTTTTATCGAGTCGCTGCGGCGCGAATTGGAGGAGGAGGGGCGGATCGAGCTCAAGGGCGAGCCGGTGCTGCACGGCATCTTCCACAATAGCCACGTCTCGCCGCGCGATCATGTCGCGGTCTACGTCGTCAGGAACTACCGGCAGGACCGCCTGCCGGAGCCGAATCGCGAGATCGTGGCCTGCGGCTTCTTCGATCCGGCTGATCTGCCTGACGAGACCACCCCGGGCACGCGGCTGCGGATCGCGGAGGTGCTCGAGGGCAAGCCGCCGACGGCGACATGGCGGTGATGGACCGCGCCCGCGCCAGATGCTATCCCGCGCCCCACAATGACCGAATTGTCCCTGACCATCCTGCCCGAGACCCCGAAAGACGCCCAGGCGATCGAGCGTCTGCACGAGCGCACCTTCGGGCCCGGCCGCTTCGTGCTCAGCGCCTACCGGCTGCGCGAGCATGTCGATCATCTGCTCGATGTCTCCTTCACGGCGCGGATCGGCACGCTGCTGGTCGGCTCGGTGCGCCAGCTGCCGGTCACGATTGGCGATACGCCGGCCCTGATGCTTGGGCCGTTGACGGTCGAGCCGCCGTTCCGCAGCCGCGGCGTCGGCCGTGCGCTGCTCGAGCGTGCGATCAACGACGCCCGCGCCAAGGGCCACCGGCTGATCGTGCTGGTCGGCGATGAGCCATACTACGCGCGGGTCGGCTTCAAGCCGGTCCCGAAGGGGCGGATGACCATGCCCGGCCCGGTCGATTACAGTCGCCTGCTTGTCATGGAACTGGTCGACGGCGCGGCCGAGGGCGTGTCCGGGCCGATCCAGCCGGACTGGACCAAGGCGATCTGACTCCGCGAGCGGTGCCGGAACGGTTGCGCACCATCGGAAACTGAAGCACAGTTGAGGCAAGCGCCGGGACAAGACCGGCGCATGTCATATCAACAGGGAGAGTGCGCGCCATGATCAAAGTCAGTGTGATGTATCCGAACAATCCAGGCGCACGCTTTGATCACGACTATTATCGCGACAAGCACATGCCGCTGGTGAAGGCGCGCCTCGGCGACGCATGCAAATACTACACCGTCGACAAGGGCCTCGCCGGCGGCGCACCGGGGCAACCCGCAACCTATGTCGGAATGTGCCACATCTTCTGTGACTCGGTTGAGGCCTTCGCGGCCGGCATGGGCAAGCACGCCCAGGAGATCATGGGCGACATCCCGAACTACACCGACCAGCAGCCGGTGATCCAGATCAGCGAAGTCGTCGTCGGCCACTGATCGCCGACGCGAGCCGCAAGGCTCACACGCTCGTCCATCGGACATGTTCGTAGCCCGGATGAAGCGAAGCGAAATCCGGGATCGGCAACCGCGGACAGTGTTCCCGGATTGCGCTGCGCTCCATCCGGGCTACGCGATCGCAGAATCCCTCTGCCGCGAACGGCAGAGGGATACGCTTGGCTCAGAACTTCAGGTTGGCGAACGCCCGTATGCCGAGGCCCGGCATCAGCACCTCGTCCTTGGTATAGGAGACGGAGTTGCGGATGTTCTGGTTGAGCAGGTTGTTGCCGACCAGACCAAGCGTCATCTCGCGCGCGCCGATCCATGACGAATTCAGCTTGGTGTTGTAGGTGATCTCCGCGTTGAGGAGATTGTAGCCCGCGGTCGGGGTCTCGCCGATGACAGCGATGTCGTTCTGCGCGAAGGCGTGCACCAGATTGATGCGGGTCAGCCAGTTGCTGTCGCGCCAGTAGAAGCCGCCGCCGAGCCGCACCGGTGGAATCCGCGGCACGTTGCTGCCGTCGGTGAAGGTGGCGCGCACCACGTCGAACTGGTTCTCGATGCCCCAGATGCCGCCGTTGAGCGGGCCGATGTCGAACTGGCTCTGGAATTCGGCGCCGCGGAAGATCGCGTCACGCTGCGAATAAACCGCCTGCCGCGCCTCATTGTTGGGATCGCCATTGCCGCAGGAGTCGAAATCGTCGCCGCACATCACCCCGGTCAGGCGACGATAGATGAAGTTGCTGAAGCGGGTGTAGTAGGCGGTGGCCTCGAAGCGGAACGGTCCGGTCGCCTTGCGCAGGCCGATCTCGACCGATTTCGCGGTCTCGATGGTCAGGTTCGGATTGCCGATGTCGAAGGTCGCGGTCGCATCATGCGCGCCGCGCGAGAACAGCTCCGCAGGCTTCGGCGCGCGTTCGACATATTGCGCGGTGATGCTGCCGACGAGATCGCCGGGCAGGTTCTGCAGCAGCCCGATGCTGCCGCTGACCGGCGTGTAGGACGGATTGCGTGCGATCGAGCTCTGCGGTGCGCCGTCAGGCAGATAGTCCGCCGGGAAATTCGGCATCGATCCGTGCAGGTCGACATGCTCAATGCGGCCGGCGATCTGCGCCTTGGTCGAATCCGTGAACTTGAACTCGTTGAACACGTAACCCGCGACGCGGTTGTTGTTGTTCGGGCTCCACAGGCCGTTGAACAGCGAGGTCGGATCGTCCGGGCTCGGCGCGGTCAGCTCCTGATGTCCGGCCTGCACGCCGAACGCGGTCGTCACCGTGGCGAAGCGCGCGTTGAACGGCATCATCTGGACCTCGACGCGGGCTTCCTGCTCCTTGTTGGTGAAGGTCTGCCGCACGCCGTCGCTGAACGGGTCGGTCGGATCGGCGAGGCCGAGCTCGTTGTGGCGATAGTCGGTCGCGCCGACCCAGAACCGCACCGCATCGATCGCCGCGGTATCGGGCCGGTACTCGCCCTTGACGGCGATCTTGGTCTGGTGCGCGTCGATCCGGGTCTGGTGGTCGGCGCCGTCGATGCCGGGGATGTGGTAGAGCGAGTCGTTCTGGGTGATCGCCGCGCCGATATAGCCGCCCTGGAAGAAATAGGAGGCGCCGACCGACGCGCCGTCCGACTGCGTCGCGGAGTTCGGCTGACGGCCGTTCACCGGCCGGGTCTGGTCGAACAGATATGGATAGCTCGGGATGCTGTAGTCGCTGGTCGAGCGGCCATAGACGTCGGCATGCACGGCGACATTGTTGCCGCCGGCGTCCAGCAGCATGCCGCCCTCGACGCCGCGATTGACCGAACTGACCGACGTGCGGGTCTCGACATTGAGGCAACCCGGCGCGCCGGCGTCGGCCAGCGGAGCCTTCACCGGCAATCCGTAGCTCTGGAACGGCGCCGCCGCGCAGGTCGGCATCGCATCGGGAATCCGGTTGTTGGTGGCGCTGACGACGCCGCCGATCGAGGTCGAGCCGTAGCGCAGTGCGGCCGGGCCGCGCACCACTTCGATCTGGTTGGTCGAGAGCGGATCGATCGGGACGAAATGATCCTCGCCGAGATCCGACACGCCGCCGCCGCCGAGACCGTTTTCGACGATGCCGACGCGGTTGACGTCGAGGCCGCGGATGATCGGCCGGCTCGACGCGCCCGGCGCGAAGCTCGAACCGGTGATGCCGGGCTTGGAGAACAGGAGATCGCCGAGCGTGGCGGCGCCGGAGCGCCGCAGTTCCTCGTTGGGTATCACGGTGACGGTGGCGAACTGATCGGTAACCACGGGCAGCATGCCCTGCTGCGGTGCCGGCGCTGGTGCCGCAGCCGCCGGTTGCGCGGCCGCAGCGCGTTCGCGGTTGCGGCTCGGCGCGGCCCGGACAACATGGCTCGGCGTGCGCGTTGGCGTCGTCCGGTGCCGTTGGATCGGGCTCGGTGCCGTCACGGTGATGTCAGGGAGTTGCGTCGGCGTGTCGTCGGCCAGCGCATTGTGGCTCATCGCTCCCAGCAATAGCCAGCTCACGCTCCCGATGTGGAGTGCGCGTTTCTTCTGAAGTGTCATTGTCCCGTTCCAGGCCCGTCGAAATGACGGATCGATTCCGATTTGCCCCGCTGGCGCAGGCCGCAAATGTGACGCGGCCGTCCGCTCAGGGCGTGCAGCAATCAGTCGATGTCAGGACAGGGGAGGTGCGCGGGAGCGGAAGGCCGCCGGCGCCGATTTCAGATGGGCGAATTCGGCATTGGTGGTGCGGAACAGAAGCTCGATGGCTTCCGGCAGCAACAGCACCGGCGGCGCCGTGAACAGCATGCTGCTCGCGAGCGAGATGACGGCGCAGATCGCGCAATTGTCGGCCGGATGCCGGTCGTTGTCGGGATTGGCGGGCTGTGGCGTCCCGGTCACCTGGACCGCGAGGTCCGGCGTCGCCGAGGTCCCGATATAGGCGAGATCGACCAGCGACAGCCCGGTCTGGACTGCGGGCGCCGCTTGCGCAGCCGCGATCGGATGGAAATGCCCGAACGACAGCATGAACTGGACGGCGAGCGCGAACAGCGCCAGCCGCGAGCCAGTCTTGATGTGTCGCCGGAACCACTGCATGCCTGATGACGCCCGCCCAATCGGGAGCGCATCAACATCCCAGCGCCCCGATGTTACATTATAACATCGGATGGCGTGCGCGATGTCAACCGGCGTTCAGACAAACCGTATCGATGCATTGCCTGTGTGTGCTTGATGCAACGCAGACGTGAGCCCGGCCGGGCTCAGCGTCCCTCGCGCAGCCATGTTGCCGCGAATGCGCCGAGCAACAGCAGCAGGCCGACCAGGCCGGCGAACATCGGCAGCACGCCGACACCCTTGACGACGCTGGCGTCGCGCATCTTGACGCCGAGCCAGCCGTCGCCGCGGAAGATCGAGGAGGAGCGCACCGGCACGACGCGCGGCATATCGAGGCTCGAACCGTCGACGATGCGCCGTGCATCGCCGCCGGTCGCCTGCGCCAGCGGCTTCAGCATGTCGGTGGTCGAGGTGACCTCCGAGAATTCCTTCGGGTTGGTCGGGCCGACATTGATCAGCGCCTTCAGCGTGCCGTCGGTGGCCTGCCACAGGCCGAGCTCGTTGGCGGGCAGCGTCGCGCGCCACTCGCCGGGATCGCCGGCGGTGAGCGTCAGTTCATGCGTGGTGCCGCTCGGCGACGTCACCGTGACCGGCGATACGGTGTCGGCCATGGTCTGGCGCACCACCATGAGATCCTTGCCCTGCACCTGCATGCGCAGCGCCTCTTCGTCGAGGTCGGGCTGCTTCATCAGCCAGTGCGACACCCGCCGCAACAAATCGAGATGCGGGCCGCCGCCCTCGTAGCCGCGCGCCCACAGCCAGATGTGGTCGGAGAGCAGCAGCGCGACGCGGCCTTCGCCGAAGCGCGACAGCAGCAGCAGCGGCTTGCCGTCGGCGCCGGTCATGACCGGCGGATTGATCGCGTTGCGGGTATCGACGGTGCGGAAGAACCGGCTCCAATGCGGCGGCTCGGCATTCGAGCCTTCCAGCCCGCGCGTCACCGGATGGCGCTTACCGGCATCGCTCAGATGCGCGTAGAACGGCTTCTCGGTCACGCCGACCGGTTCGGCCGGCAGCACCGAGTCCAGCGGCGTGCGCCAGATGCTGGTGGTCGAGGCGTAGTCGGGACCCGCGGACACCAGCACTGCGCCGCCGGAGCGGACATAGCGCGCGATGTTGTCGAAATAGGCGATCGGCAGCACGCCCTGGCGGGCGTAGCGGTCGAAGATGATCAGCTGGAATTCGTTGATCTTTTGCTGGAACAGCTCGCGGGTCGGAAATGCGATCAGCGACAGCTCGTTGATCGGCGTGCCGTCCTGTTTCTCCGGCGGACGCAGAATGGTGAAGTGCACGAGATCGACGCTGGGGTCGGACTTCAACAGGTTGCGCCAGGTGCGTTCGCCGGAATGCGGCTCGCCGGACACCAGCAGCACGCGCAGCTTGTCGCGCACGCCGTCGATCGCGACCACGGCGCGGTTGTTGACCGGCGTCAGCTCGTTCTCGAGCGGCGAGGCCTCGATCTCGACGATGTTGGGCCCGGCGTGCTTGATGTCGATGTCGACGCTCGAGGTCTGGCCGCTGGTCAGCGTGCGCTCGTTGATCACTTCGCCGTCGCGGCGGATCGTGACCTTGGCGCGCTCGCCGGTGACGCCCTGGTCGTCGAGCCGGAAGGTGATGGTCTGGGTCTGGCCGACGATGCCAAAGCGCGGCGCGGCTGTGATCGCGATGCGGCGGTCGCGCTCGTCCTTGCGGCCGGTGATCAGCGCGTGCACCGGCGCCTGGAAGCCGAGCGCCTGGGCGTTGGCGGGAATGTCGTGCACGCGGCCATCGGTGATCATGAAGGCGCCGGCGACGCGCTCGACCGGAACGTCCGACAGCGCCGACGTCAGCGCGCCGAACAGTTTTGTGCCATCGGTCTCGCCATCGGCCTGACCGGCCTCGACGACGCGGACCTCGAGGCCCTTGATCTGCTTCAGGCTGTCGACCAGCGCCTGCCGCGCCTTGTCGGTCTCCTGGTTGCGCGTGCCGAAATTCTGGCTCGGGCTCTTGTCGACCACGACGGCAGCGACCGAGGACAGCGGCTCGCGGTCCTCGCGGGTGAAGGAGGGATTGGCCAGTGCCAGCAGGATCAGCGCCAGCGCCGCGACCCGCACCGCGGCGCCCCGCGCGCGCGACACCAGGAGCAGCACGGCAATGACGACGATCGCGCCGAGCGCGAGCCACAGCACGAGCGAAGGAACCAGCGGTGTGAACGCGATACCGTAGTTCATGACGTCACTCCGTCATTCCGGGGCGATGCGAAAGCATCGAACCCGGAATCTCGAGATTCCGGGTCTGGTCCTTCGGACCATCCCGGAATGACGGTGTTGGCAGCTGAAGCACTTGCATCTCTATTGTCCCAGCCGCTCGATCAAGGCAGGCGCGTGCACCTGGTCGGCCTTGTAGTTGCCGGTCAGCGTGTACATCACGATGTTGACGCCGGCGCGGAAGGCGAATTCGCGCTGGCGCGGCTCGCCCGGCGTCAGCGGAAGCATCGGCTGGCCGTCGGGGCGGATCGCCCAGGCGCCGGCGAGGTCGTTCGACGTGATGATGATCGGCGAGACGCCGTCGCCGCCGCGCGCCGGGCGCTGCGCAGCCTCGTCGTCGTCTTCGCGCGGCAGCGCCTCGACCCAGGTCTGGCCGGAATTGAAGCGGCCGGGGAAGTCGCGCAGCAGATAGAACGTCTTGGTCAGCACGTGCTCGCGCGGCACCGGCTCGAGCTCGGGCACGTCGAGGGTCGACAGCAATTCGCGCAGCGTCTGCATGCCGGGCGTTTGCGATGAGCCGTTGTCCCCCGGCGGCGCTTCGACGGCGTCACGGGTATCGAAGATGACGGTGCCGCCCTGCTTCATGTAGGCGTCGATCTTGTTGATGGCGTCCTGCGGCGGCTTCGGCGCGCCCGGCACGATCGGCCAGTAGATCAGGGGGAAGAACGCCAGCTCGTCGCGCGCGGGATCGATGCCGACGGGATCGCCGGCTTCCAGCGCGGTGCGCTGTCCGAGGAACAGCGTCAGTCCGGACATCCCCGCCTTGACGATGGAATCGACGTCGGCATTGCCGGTCACGACGTAGGCGAGCCGCGTCTGCGACACCGCCTTGATGGCGAAGTCGTCGCTGCTGGCGTTCTGCGCACGGCTCGGCGAGGGCACCATCGTGGTCGCAAGGATGAAGGCCAACGCGAGCACGGCCGGTGCCGCGCGCCGCCGGATCAGCGCGGCAAGGCCGCCGCCGAGCATGGCCACCACGATCGCATCGAGCAGGAACAGCGCCAGCGCCGTCGACAGCATGATGCCGCGCAAATCGCGCGGCTCGGCGTTGGTGTAGCTCGCACGCGTCGCGCGCAGGGCCGAGGTGTCGAGCGGCGCGATGCGATCGGCGGAGGCGAGCGTGTTGACCGCGATCGGGCTCTCGGCAGTGCCGTAGAAGCCGGGCGGATGGTCGGCCGTGCCGCGATCGCGATAGTCCGCCGACATCGGCTTGGCGCTCGAGGGCGGCGGGCCGAAGACGCCGAAGCCGTCGAGCGTGCGCAGCGGCGCAACCGTCTCGGCATTGGGATCGCTGGCGACGCCCGGGCCGGGCTTCGAGGTATAGCCGGACATGTCGATCAGCCGGCGCAGCATCTCGACGAAGGTGCCGGACATCGGCAGATCCGACCAGCGCATGTCGGCGCCGACATGGAACAGGCTGACCACGCCCTTGCCGCGACGCTCGCCGGTGACCAGCGGCGTGCCGTCCTCCAGCGAGGCCCAGCTCTTGGTCGAGAGCACGGCGTCGGGCTCGGCCAGCACCTGGCGGTTGACGGTGATGTCCTTCGGCACAGTGAGGCCCGAGAACGGGCCATCGGCGGCGAACGAGGCCATGTGCTGCGGCTTCTCCCAGGTCAGGCTGCCGCCGAGCGTGCGTCCGCCGCGGCGGAGCTTGACGGGAACGAGGTCGTCATCGGCCTGGGCGAGGCGCGGACCTGCGAAGCGCACCAGCACGCCGCCTTGCTCGATCCAGGCATTCAGCCGGTCGCGGATCTCCGGCGACAGCGTGCCGACGTCGGCCATCACGATCATCGGCAGCCGCTGGTCGAGGAATTGCCCGATCACCTGCTGCGGCGCGCCGCGATCGCCGAGCCTGACATCGGCGAATGGCGACAGCGCGCGGGAGAGATAGAAGGTCGACGCCAACAGCGGCTGCGCAGTGTCGTTGCTCGCACCCGAGACCACGCCGATGGCGCGGCGGCGCCAGCGCCGGTCAAGCAGCTGCACGGCGCCGGCCGAATGCTCGCCGGAGATTTCGAGCCGTGCGATGTCGTTGCGCAATTCGACCGGAAGATCGAAGGCGGCTTCGGTCTCGCGATCCTGCGGTCCGAATGTGTAGCGCGCCTCGCCGATCGGCGAGCCCTTGGCGTCGACCGCGCGCACCGTTCCCGCCGCGATGCCGCTCTCGGTGCGCAGCACCTTCACCGTCATCTTGGCGGCGGCGTTCTCGGCCGCGACCAGCGCCTGCGCCGACTGCGCTCCGCCCGCATAGATCGTCAGATTGCGGCTCTCGATCACCTTGCCGAGCCCCTCGGTGAATTCGCTGCCGCGTCCGGTGTCGACGCCGTCGGACAGCCAGGCGATGTCGCAGTCGCCGGTCGACTTGAGGAAACGTCCAAGCGTGCCGAGAGTTTCAACCCGATCGACCGAGTAGGGCTTCGGCGCGAGCTGGCGCAGCGCGACGCGCGCGGCGCCGGCCGGCATCAACGTGATGTCGCGCGCGGGCTCGGACAGCGGCACCAGCGCGACGCCGCGGCGGTCGCTGTCCGCGTTGGCGATCAGTTCGTCGGCGGCCCTGATCCGCGCGTCCCAGCTCGAGGCCGCGCTCCAGCCGTCATCGAGCAGGATCACCAGCGGCAATTTGCCGGCGGCAACGCCGGTCTGCGGATTCCAGATCGGGCCGGCGGCTGCGAAGATGACGAGCGCGGCGGCGGCGAGCCGCAGCAGCGTCAGCCACCACGGCGTGCGCGACGGCGTCTCCTCCTTGGGCGCGATGTCGAACAACAGCCGCGTCGGCGGAAACTCGATCCGGCGCGGCCGCGGCGGCATCACGCGCAACAGCCACCACAGCACCGGCAGGCTGACCAGCCCCAGCAGCAGCAGCGGTTCGGCAAAGGAGAGGGGGAGGCCTGCGATCATGCGCTGCGTCCCGCCTTGACGGTTGAGCGGCCGCCGCCCTTGCTCACCATCATGCCGGCATGCAGGAACAACAGCAGCTCGGCCGCGGAGCGGCTGGTGGTGTGGGTCGAGAACAGCCAGTCGAGCCGGTTGGTCTCGCCGCGGATCTGGTCGCGATGCAGTGCGACCCGGGCGACATAGTCGCTCGCCCAGCTCTCGGCGCGGCCCGCGGTGATGACGCTGCCGATCTCCGGCTCGACGAATTCGACGCGGCCGGAATAGGGAAAGGTCTCTTCGGCGGGATCGACGACCTGGATCAGGGTGCCGTGCGCGCCGGAGGAGGAAAGCCCGGCCAGCATCGCCGTGATCTCCGTGATCGGCGACCAGAAATCCGACAACACGACGACTTCGGCCAGCGACGACGGCACGAAGGACGGCGGCAGGCTCGCGCGCGTCTTCTCGTCGTGCAACATCGCTTCCGCCATCTTGTCGATCACGTTGAGGCTTGCCGTCGGATTCAGCAGGCCGGGAATGCCGACGCGTTCTCCGCCCGCAACGAGCAACTCTGCGAGCGCGAAGGCTACGATCAGTCCGCGCTCCAGCTTGCTGTCGCGCGCCTCGCGCGAGGCAAAGGCCATCGACGGCGAGCGGTCGGGCCAGATCCACACCGTGTGCGCGGCTTCCCACTCCTGCTCGCGGACATAGAGATGGTCGTCGCGTGCCGAGCGGCGCCAGTCGACGCGCTGCGACGGCTCGCCGGAGACGAAGCGGCGGTATTGCCAGAAATTCTCGCCCGAGCCGGCGCGGCGGCGGCCGTGCAGGCCATGGATGACGTTGGCGGCGACACGGCGGGCCTCAAGCACCAGACGCGGCAGCGATGCGGCGAGCGTTCGGCTTTCGCCATCGGCACGTCGAACCGCAAGGATCTCCTCGTTCTGGTGCCTGTTGTCTGCGGCCATCAACCGATCCGGGTCTTCAGTTGCTTGATCACGTCGGGAATGGTGCGACCCTCGGCGCGCGCCGAGAAGGTCAGCGCCATGCGGTGCTTGAGCACGGGCTCGGCGAGATCGAGCACGTCGTCGATCGACGGCGCGAGTCTCCCGTCGAGCAATGCACGGGCGCGCACCGCGAGCATCAAGGCCTGGCTGGCGCGCGGACCCGGGCCCCATGCGATCAGCTTGCCGGCCTCGCCGCCCTCGGTGCCGGGACGCGCGGCGCGGACCAGCGTCAGGATCGCCTCGACCACGGAATCACCGACCGGCAGCCGCCGCACCAGGCGTTGCGCGGTGAGCAACGTCTCGGCGTCCATCGACGGCTTGGCCGCTGCCTCTTCGGCGCCGGTGGTTTCGAACAGGATGCGCCGCTCGGCGTCGCGATCAGGATAGTCGACGTCGATTTCCATCAGGAAGCGGTCGAGCTGCGCCTCGGGCAGCGGATAGGTGCCTTCCTGCTCCAGCGGGTTCTGCGTCGCGAGCACGTGGAACGGCTTTGGCAAATCATGCCGCGCGCCGGCAATGGTGATGTGCTGCTCCTGCATGGCTTGCAGCAGCGCCGACTGGGTGCGCGGGCTGGCGCGGTTGATCTCGTCGGCCATCAACAGCTGCGCGAACACGGGACCTGCGATGAAGCGAAACGAGCGCTTGCCGGCGGAGCTCTCGTCGAGCACTTCGGCGCCGAGAATATCCGACGGCATCAGGTCCGGGGTGAACTGGATGCGCTTGGCATCGAGGCCGAGCGTGACGCCGAGCGTCTCGACCAGCTTGGTCTTGGCGAGGCCGGGCACGCCGATCAACAGCGCGTGGCCGCCGGACAGGATCGTCACCAGGGTGTTTTCGATCACCTGGTCCTGGCCGAAGATGACGGTGGAGACCGCTTCCTTGGCGGCCTTGATCTGGCCCGCGACCTGCTCGGCCGAACGGACGATCACATCCTCCAGTTTCTCGACGCTGTCTGCACCAGCCATTCGATCCGCTCCTTCTTGACGATGCGCGCACATCGGCGCGTCGTCATCATCTGTCGTCATCTCGGCCCTCATGCTAAACCTGAGCGAAGGCCATGTATTCGTTGAATTAAACTATCCCCACCTTATCGGTGTTTCAGGGTATGAACGGCATCACGATGTGGCGAGAATGACATCCCGACCACATCTCAGGATATGTGCACCAAACGTGCCAGATTGAAGGTAGGAAACCTTAAGGCAAACAATGGCGAAGCAAGGGCAGAGCGATTCCGGCAGGGAAACTACGGGCCTCGGGAGCAAGGGTCTCGAAGGGCTCACCACGGCCGCCAATCAAGCTGCGACATCGGGTCCGGCCGGACGCAAGGGCCTGCCGCCGGTTCACCTGTGGAATCCGCCATTCTGCGGCGATCTCGACATGCGAATCGCGCCTGACGGCACCTGGTTCTACATGGGAACGCCGATCGGCCGCCCCGCGCTGGTGCGGTTGTTCTCCACGATCCTGAAGCGCGAGGACGGCAAGCACTTTCTCGTGACACCGGTGGAGAAGGTCGGCATCCGCGTCGATGACGCGCCGTTCCTTGCCGTGGAAATGCAGACCGGGGAAGACGCGCGCGGCCGCCTGCTCAGGTTCCGCACCAATGTCGACGATTGGGTCGATTGCGAGAAAGGCCACGGCCTCAGATTCGAGGCGGCCGAGGACGGCGGATTGACGCCCTATCTGCACGTCCGCGCCGATTTGTGGGCCAAGGTCACCCGCGCGCTCTATTACGATCTGGTTGACATGGGCGAGCAGCGGATGGTCGATGGTCAGGAGATGTTCGGCATCGAGTCCGGCGGCGAGTTCTTCGCGATGGCCGATGCCAGTCAGGTGAGGGACGCACTTTGAACGAGCCGTTGCTGAAGGTGGAGCCGGCGACGATCAGCTCGACGGAATTCTTCGCGCGGGCCCGCACGCGGCTCACTTTCGATGTGCCGCCGGGCCTGGTCGATCCGCATATCATTCCGCGCACCGGAGACTCCGGCAACGACCGCATGCTCGAGATCGTGGCGCAGGAGCAGCCGGTGCGGCCGGCCGCGGTGCTGATCCCGGTGGTCGATCATTCCGAGCCGACCGTGCTGTTGACGCAGCGCTCGCCCAATCTGTCGAGCCATGCCGGCCAGATCTCGTTTCCCGGCGGCAAGATCGACGCCACCGACGCCTCGCCGCTCGATGCCGCGCTGCGCGAGGCCTGCGAGGAAGTCGGGCTGAAGCGGGAATTCATCGACCCGGTCGGCTATCTCGACCTTTATGGCACCGCGTTCGGCTTCCGCATTCTGCCGACGGTCGCCAAGGTGAAGCCGGGATTCACGCTTGCGATCAACGAGGCGGAGGTGGTCGATGCGTTCGAGGTGCCGCTCGCCTTCCTGATGAATCCCGAGAATCATCAGATCCACACCAAGGAATTCCGCGGCATGGACCGGTCCTATTACGCGATGCCGTTCGCCGAGCGCTACATCTGGGGCGCGACCGCGGGCATTCTGCGCGTGCTGTATGAGCGGATCTATCTGTCATGATCCGCACGGTATTGACCGAGATCGGAATCTTTCTGGTCCCCTTCGCGGTCTATGCCATCTTCCTCATCGCGACGCGGTCCGGCGTGACGCTGCCGGCGTCATGGCCGCTCGACATGATCGCAAAGCTGACGCTGGTGGCGCTGGTGATGGTCATCGTGAGCTTCGTGCTGCTGGCCGAATTGACTGGCGCGCCGCCGAATTCGACCTACGTTCCCGCCCATATCGAGAACGGCAAGCTGGTGCCGGGAGTTGAGAAATGAGCGAGGTGCGCCTGTTGTCCGACGCGCCATGGCTCGCTTCCGGGCCTGCGGCGCGCGTGCTCGGCCTGCTCAATGCCGACGGCGAGGAAGCGCGGGTGATCGGCGGGGCCGTGCGCAACGCCTTGATGCAGATTCCGCTCGCCGACATCGACATCGCCACCACGGCGCTGCCGGAGGAGGTGATCCGCCGCGCCAAGCGGGCGGGCATCAAGAGCGTGCCGACCGGCATCGAGCACGGCACGGTGACCCTGGTCGTCGACAGCCAGCCCTTCGAGGTGACGACGCTGCGCGAGGATACCGAGACCTATGGCCGCAAGGCCAGGGTGGCGTTCGGTCGCGACTGGGTGCGTGACGCCGAGCGGCGCGACTTCACCATCAACGGCCTGTCGGTCGACGCTTCGGGCGTCGTGCACGATCACGTCGGCGGCCTCGCCGACATCGAGGCGAGGCGCGTGCGCTTCATCGGCGATCCCGCGCAGCGGATTGCCGAGGACTATCTGCGCATCCTGCGCTTCTTCCGTTTCCATGCCGCCTATGGCGCGGGCGAGGTCGATCGCGCCGGCTATCTCGCCTGCATCGGCGGGCGCGCCGGTTTGAGCGGCCTGTCGGCCGAGCGGATCCGCATGGAGATGCTCAAGCTCGTGGTCGCGAACGGCGCCGCAAGTGCAGTTGTCGCGATGGGTGACGGTGGTTTGCTGCAGCCGCTGTTCGGCGGCGTCGCCTATACCGGGCCATTCGCGGCGATGATCGAGATCGAGCAACTGATGAAGCTCGCGCCGAGCGCGATGCGAAGGCTCGCCGCGCTGACGGTCGCCGTGACCGAGGACGCGCGGCGTATCGCCAGCCGGCTGCGGCTCTCCAACGCCGAGGCCAAGGCGCTCGATTCGATGGGCCATCGCTGGTGGCGCTTGCCCGGCATGGACGAGGCCCATGCCAGGCGCAGGCTCTACCGGCTCGACGAGGAGCCCTATCGCGACCGGCTGCTGCTCGCCTGGGCGCGCACCGGCGCGGGCCAGGATGCCGATCAATGGCGCGCGCTCGCCACGCTGCCGGAGCGCTGGCGCGCGCCGCACTTTCCGTTGCGGGCGTCGGATTTCATCGCGCGCGGCATTGCCGAGGGACCGGCACTCGGACATGTCCTGACCCTGGCGGAGGATGCCTGGTTGGCCGCGGACTTTCCGCTGGAGCCGAAGATGCTGTCTGATATCGCCGACCAGACTGCGGCCCGTTTCACCCGCGACCATCGGCTTTGAATTTTCTCTGAGTTTTCTCTGAGTTTTCTTGCCGACGTCTCGATGCCGCCGTGGTCAGCGGCGGCACGGTGACGATTGGCTGAACGACGATCGGTCGAACGTCGCATGGAGGCGATGCTGCCGGCATCTGCCAGTCAGCATCGCGCCAACGGATCTCACGCCGCCTTGCGCTTCTTCTTGCGGTCGCCGTCGTCGTCCTCGTCTTCGTCGTCTTCCTCTTCATCGTCCTCCGGACCGAGCTCGGTCGATTCGAGTGCGACAAGCGGCAAGGTTTCGCGAAACAGATCGCCGTCCGTACCCATCCACAGGCACTCGACCTTGTCCTCGTCGATTTCGACGACCGTGATCGGATGGCCGCCGGACTTCAGGATGACAACATCGCCTGGTTTCAGTTCCATGATTTTCCCTCCGCGCTGGATGACGCGGGCGGCAGGCTAGCGACCGGTGATGACAGCCAAATCACGGCCGGCGCCAGCTTCAATGGAATTGACGTGGAAAACGGCCGCGATGCGCTATTTGCGCGCGGCAGGAACCAGTTCGCTCAGCGAGCGGATGATGCGGTCGGGCTTGATGGTCGATCCCGGCGGCAGCCCGACACCGTGCACGTCCATCCAGATCGCGTAGATGCCAAGCCGCTGTGGCGCCACGACTTCCCATTCGAGATTGTCGCCGATCATCCAGGTGTCCGGTGCGGTGACGCCGAGCGCTTCCATCGCGTGCAGGTAGGCGCGCTCCTCCGGCTTGCCGAAGCCGTGCTCGCCCTCGATCTGGATGTGATCGAAACGATGGCCGAGCGCGAAGCGCTCGACCTTGGCGCGCTGCATGTCGGCGGCGCCGTTGGTGACCAGCGCGAGCTTGATGCCGAGCGCCTTCAACGCATCGATCGCTTCATGCGCGCCGGGGAAGACGAACATCTCCTCCTCGCGGTAGGCGGTGAAGCGATCGGCGATGCGGTCCGCAAGATCGTCCGGCAGCGCGCGGTGACCGGCCGCCGCAAGCGCCGCGAAGCCGCCCTTCACGGTGAGCCGCCGCGCCGCGCCGAGCTTGATCCGCCAGATCGGCTCGGCGGTCGACCAGAATTGCCGCGCATAGGCCAATAGCGCCGTCGCGACCTGATCCGGGGGCAGGGGCGCCAGCTCCGCGGCGAACTCGGTGGTGATCGTGTTCCAGGCGATCTC
Organism: Bradyrhizobium sp. BRP56; assembly: GCF_020194035.1. Taxonomy (NCBI): domain Bacteria; kingdom Pseudomonadati; phylum Pseudomonadota; class Alphaproteobacteria; order Hyphomicrobiales; family Nitrobacteraceae; genus Bradyrhizobium; species Bradyrhizobium sp. BRP56. The sequence continues at coordinate 22,919 of NZ_JADYVV010000001.1, read as the reverse complement.
GGGGCGTCCATAGGCCGACAGGATGGTGTCATCCATGTCGATCAGCATCGCGCGCGGCAGGTTCATCACGGCCATTTCACCTCCGGCGGCAGCGACGACAGGATCGAATCCACATTGCCGCCGGTCTTCAGGCCGAAGATCGTGCCGCGGTCATAGAGCAGGTTGAACTCGACATAGCGGCCGCGGCGGACCAGCTGCTCGTCGCGATCCTCCGCGCTCCAGGCGGCCGCGAAATTGCGCCGCACCAGGTCGGGATAGATCTTCAGGAAGTTGCGCCCGACGTCCTGGGTGAAGGCGAGATCGGCCTCCCAGTCGCCGCTGTCGTGCCAGTCATAGAAGATGCCGCCGATGCCGCGGGCTTCCTTGCGGTGTGGCAAATAGAAATACTCGTCGCACCATTTCTTGTACTTGTCGTAGTCGGCAACGCCGTTCGGCCCGCTGCACGCTTCCTTCATTGCGGCATGGAAGGCGACCGTATCGGGGTCCTCCTGAGTGCGTCGCCGGTTCAGCACCGGCGTCAGGTCGGCGCCGCCGCCGAACCACGCCTTGGTGGTGACGACGAAGCGGGTGTTCATGTGCACGGCGGGCACATTCGGATTGCGCAGATGCGCGATCAGTGAAATGCCCGACGCCCAAAATCGCGGATCGTCGGCGGCACCTGGAATTTGTGCGCGGAATTCGGGGGCGAACTCGCCGTGCACGGTCGAGCAGTGCACGCCGACCTTCTCGAACAGCCGGCCCTTCATGATCGACATCACGCCGCCGCCGCCCGGCTTGCCGGTGTGGTCGGTGCGGTCCCAGGGGGTCCGCGCGAACCGACCGGCGGCGCCGGGATAAAGCGTGGACGGGGCGTCGTCCTCGAGCTTTTCGAAGGCCGCGCAGATGTCGTTGCGTAGCGCCTCGAACCAGCCGCGCGCACGCGCCTTACGGTCCTCGATGATGGCGGGGTCTGTTGGCAGCATGACTAACCTTGCGGACCGAAATAGGTGCAGCTTTCGTTGCAGCTGTCGCGATGGACGCTGACGCGGGTCAGCTTGCCTGCGTGTTGCAACCGCTCCCAGATGAAGCGCGACAGATTTTCCAGTGTCGGCACGCCGAGCGCCTCGATCTTGTTGAGGAACTTATGGTCGAGCGTTTTCTGCACCTCGGCCATCGCGCGTTCGAGCAGGCCGAGATCGACCACCATCCCGGTCGCGGGGTCGGGCGTGCCGCGGACGGTAACCTCGGCTCGAAACGAGTGGCCGTGAATCTCCTCGCTGGCGGTGCCAAAGGTCGTTCCGGACAGCGCATGCGCAGCCTCGAACCGAAACGCTTTCGTCAATTCCCACATCTTGTTCAACAATCCGATTCTGTTAGTTCATCTAATGCCGAGCGACTTGTGCGTCTGCACGCTAAGGCGCCATTGCGGGTGCTTCAGGCAATAGGCGATCGCCCGCTCGGTATTCTCGATCACGTCGGGGCCGTCCATCGGCTGCAGCGAGAAGCGCTCGAAGGCGAGGCCGGCGAAATCCTCCGGTGCGTTCTCCACCTGCGGATAGACCAGTTTGAGCTCGTGCCCCTTGCGCACCACGAGCTCGGCCGCGGCCTTGGGACTGACGCAGATCCAGTCGAGCCCGTCGGGCGGGGCGATGGTGCCGTTGGTCTCGATCGCGATCGCAAAGCCGTGGCCGTGCAGGGCATCGATCAAGGCCGCGTCGACCTGTAGCAGCGGCTCACCGCCGGTCAGGACCACGTAGCGGTCGGCCTCGCCTCCCGTCCACTGCGCGGCAATGGTGCCGGCCAGCTCTTCGGCGGTCGCATAGCGGCCGCCCAGCGTGCCGTCGGTGCCGACGAAATCGGTGTCGCAGAACTTGCAGACCGCGCCGGCGCGGTCCTGCTCGCGGCCGCTCCAGAGGTTGCAGCCGGCGAAGCGGCAGAACACGGAGGCGCGGCCCGCATGGGCGCCTTCGCCCTGCAGGGTGAGAAAGATCTCCTTGACCGCGTAGCTCACCAAAAATCCCTTAAGTTGCCGAACCGGCAATTCCAGAACCGGCGCTTCCTGAACCGGTCTGCCGCAGCGCCTCGCCGACGGCCATGGCCGCCGTGACGGCCACATTGAGCGAACGCATGGTCGGCCGGATCGGAATCACCAGCCGCGCATCTGCGGCGGCCACCACCGCGTCGGTCACCCCTGCCGTCTCGCGCCCGAACAGCAGGACATCGGAGGCCGTGTACGCGAAATCAAGATAGGATTTCGCCGCCTTGGTCGTGAATAGCACCAGCCGGCATCCGGCCTCGGCCCGCCATTCCTCGAATTTCGACCATGAGTCGTGACGCTTCAACCGCACATGGTCGAGATAGTCCATACCCGCCCGGCGGAAATTCCGGTCCGAGGTGTCGAATCCCGCCGGTTCGATGATATGGGCTGCCACGTCCAGGCAAGCGCAGAGGCGCAGAATCGTCCCTGTATTCTGGGGGATGTCGGGCTGGAACAGCGCGATCTGCATGGTGCGGGCGGCCTGTGAAATCCGGATGAAATTGTCTCAATAAAACATCGCTCGGCGCGGATTTCGTGCATTGCACGTGTGCGAGCCGATAGCGGGCTTGCGCTCGTCCGGCAAGGGTGCCAATAGAACGATTCTGGACTGCTGTTCCGCCATTTGGGGTGGGGAATGGCGGTTTTCTGCCGCCGCGGGGGCCGCGGGCGCCGGCAGCCTTTCTTGGGGCGCGTCCTGCGTCTCCAGGGCGGTTCCACCGGCTGCAGAAAAGAAAGGGCTAGGAATCGTGACGACAGCGTCTTCGGCGGACCATCCGACACGCCGTGATTTTCTCTTTGTTGCAACCGGAGCTGCCGCCGCGGTCGGCGCAGCCGCCACCGTCTGGCCGCTTGTTGCGCAGATGAACCCGGATGCCGCGACGATCGCGGCCGGCGCGCCGATCGAGGTCGATCTGACGCCGATCGCCGAGGGCCAGGACATCAAGGTCTTCTGGCGCGGCAAGCCGATCTACATCAGCCATCGCACCAAGAAGCAGATCCAGGAGGCCCAGAGCGTGGCGCTCTCGAGCCTGCCCGACCCGCAGCCCGACTCGGCCCGCGTCAAGGCCGGCCACGACCAGTGGCTGGTTGTGATCGGCATCTGCACCCATCTCGGCTGCATCCCGATCGCCCATGAGGGCAATTACGACGGCTTCTTCTGCCCCTGCCACGGCTCGCAGTACGACTCCTCCGGTCGTATCCGCCAGGGGCCGGCGCCCGCCAACCTGGCGGTGCCGCCTTACGCCTTCCTTTCCGACACCAAAATCCAGATCGGCTAAGTCCCGGCCCCTCCGGGATTTCAGCTTCCACTTGGACCCATCGCGTCGTTTTTCTTCTTCAGGATCGCATCAATGAGCGGACCATCTGATTTCCAACCGAGCAACCCCGCCTTGAAGTGGATCGAACGGCGCCTTCCGATCTTCGGCCTGATCCACTCCTCGTTCGTGGCCTATCCGACGCCGCGCAACCTGAACTACTGGTGGACCTTCGGCGCCATCCTTTCGATGATGCTGGCGCTGCAGATCCTGACCGGCGTGATCCTGGCGATGCACTACACGCCGCACGCCGACCTCGCCTTCAAGTCGGTCGAACTGATCGTCCGCGACGTCAATTACGGCTGGCTGCTGCGCAACATGCATGCGTGCGGCGCGTCGATGTTCTTCTTCGCCGTCTACATCCATATGTTCCGCGGCCTCTATTACGGGTCGTACAAGGAGCCGCGTGAGGTGCTGTGGATCCTCGGCGTCATCATCTACCTCCTGATGATGGCGACGGGCTTCATGGGCTACGTGCTGCCGTGGGGCCAGATGAGCTTCTGGGGCGCTACCGTCATCACCAATCTGTTCTCGGCCGTGCCCTATTTCGGCGAGAGCATCGTGACCCTGCTGTGGGGCGGCTATTCGGTCGGCAACCCGACGCTGAACCGCTTCTTCTCGCTGCACTATCTGCTCCCGTTCGTGATCGCCGGCGTGGTCGTGCTGCACGTCTGGGCGCTGCACGTCGCCGGTCAGAACAACCCGGCCGGCGTCGAGGCCAAGACCGAGAAGGACACCGTTGCGTTCACGCCGTATGCGACGATCAAGGACATGTTCGGCGTGTCCTGCTTCCTGATCTTCTTCGCCTGGTTCATCTTCTACATGCCGAACTATCTCGGCGACGCCGACAACTACATCCCGGCGAACCCGGGCGTGACGCCGGCGCACATCGTGCCTGAATGGTACTACCTGCCGTTCTACGCGATCCTGCGTTCGATCCCGAACAAGCTCGCCGGCGTCGTGGCGATGTTCTCGGCGATCATCATCCTGTGCTTCCTGCCCTGGCTCGACAGCGCACGGACCCGTTCGTCGAAGTATCGCCCGCTGGCCAAGCAGTTCTTCTGGATCTTCGTGGTGGTCTGCATCCTGCTCGGTTACCTCGGCTCGCAGCCGCCGGAAGGCATCTATGTGATCGCCGGCCGCATCCTGACGGTCTGCTACTTCGCCTACTTCCTGATTGTGCTGCCGCTGCTCGCCCGCATCGAGACGCCGCGTCCGGTGCCGAACTCGATCGCCGACGACGTGCTGGCGAAGAGCAAGGGCAGGGCCGCGACCGCGGCCTCTGTGATGCTCGCGATGGTCGTGGCCGGCAGCCTGCTCGTCGGCGGCACCCAGAACGCCAAGGCCGAGGAGGGTGGCAACGCGCCGCCGGCCCAGAAGTGGTCGTTCTCCGGTCCTTTCGGCACCTATGACCGTGGCTCGCTGCAGCGCGGCTTGAAGGTCTACAAGGAAGTCTGTGCGGCCTGTCACGGCCTGTCCTATGTCGCGTTCCGCAACCTCGCCGATCCCGGCGGCCCCGGCTATTCGCCGGCGCAGGCGGCGGCGTTCGCGTCCGAGTACAAGATCAAGGACGGCCCGAACGACCAGGGCGAGATGTTCGAGCGTCCGGGCCGCCCGGCGGATTACTTCCCGTCGCCGTTCCCGAACGAGCAGGCCGCGCGCGCGGCCAATGGCGGCGCGGCGCCGCCCGACCTCTCGCTGATCACCAAGGCGCGGTCCTACAAGCGCGGCTTCCCGCAGTTCGCGATCGACTTCTTCACCCAGTACCAGGAGCAGGGATCCGACTACGTCGACGCCATCCTGCAGGGCTTCGAGGACAAGGCTCCGGCGGGCGTCACGATCCCGGAGGGCTCGTACTACAACAAGTACTTCCCCGGCCACGCCATCAAGATGCCGAAGCCGCTGTCCGATGGTCAGGTGACCTTCGACGACGGTTCGCCGGCGACGGTCAAGCAGTACGCGCATGACGTCACCACGTTCCTGATGTGGGCGGCCGAGCCGCACATGGAGGAGCGCAAGCGGATCGGCATGCAGGTGTTCTTCTTCCTGGTCGTCTTCGCCTTCCTGATGTACTTCACCAAGCGCAAGGTCTGGGCCAACGCCCACTGATCTCGGGTACGGTATAGCGAGTTTGAAAAAGCCCCTTCGGGGGCTTTTTTGTTTGCAATCTCTCCGTCATTCCGGGGTGACGCGGTAGCATCGAACCCGGAATGACAGTGTCGTCAATTGCGTCGGCCGCCGAGTGCGGACAAGATGCCGGCCAATCAGCCGGCAAACATTGCGGAGGAACTCATGGGTACCAGCGTCAGCTTCAAGCGTCCGGACGGCAAGGATGCGTCAGGCTATCTCGCCAATGCGGCGCGCGGCAACGCACCCGGCGTCGTCGTGATCCAGGAATGGTGGGGCCTGTCGGACCAGATCAAGGGCCTGTGCGACCGCTTCGCGGTGGCCGGCTTCGATGCGCTGGCGCCCGATCTCTACAAGGGCAAGGTGGTGCCGTATCACGACACCGATGCCGCGGGCAAAGAGATGAACTCGCTCGACTTCATGGACGCCACCACGCAGACGGTGCGCGGCGCCGCGCAGTATCTCGCCAAGAACGGCGCCAAGGTCGGCCTGACCGGCTTCTGTCTCGGCGGCGCGGTGACCATCATCGGCTCGGTGCATGTGCCGGAACTAACTGCGGGCGTCGTGTTCTACGGCATTCCGCCGGAGCAGGCCGCCAAGCCCGCCGACGTCAGGATTCCGCTGCAGGCGCATTTCGCCAACAAGGACGACTGGTGCACGCCCGAGCTCGTCAGCAATTTCGAGAAAGCGATGAAGGCCGCCGGCAAATCGCTCGAGCTGTTCCGCTACGACGCCGAGCACGCCTTCGTCAACGAGCAGCGCCAGTCGGTGCACGACCGCGAGGCCGCCGAACTCGCCTGGGGCCGCGCCACGGACTTCTTCAAGAAGCACCTAGGGTAAGGCGATTGCAAAACCACCGGCGTCGTCCCGGCCAAGGCCGGGACCCATACGCCGTGGCTTTTGCAATGGGCACGCTGGCAGTCATCTCGCCAAATAACTACGCCCTGTGGTATGGGTCCCTGCTCCCGTGCGCAATTGCGCACTAGGCAGGGACGACGGCGAGACTTAACTTTCCTTCACCCCGTCCCACCAGGGGCAGGTCCCCGACATCAGCCTGAAATTGCCTTCCATCACCTGCACCGGTGCGCGCTTGCCCTCGGCGGCGGCGCGCATCCGCATCTCGCGCGCGACGGCGCGGTCCCCCGGCGACAGCCAGACCCGCTCGTGGCCCCACAGGCTCGGGCCGTCATGCATCTCGAACGGCGTCCAGTTCGCCGGATCGATCTCGCGGCCGCCCCAGCCGCACTCGACCATGAAGGCGGACGGCGACCTCGCGTAGAACGACGTCATCAGGTCGTTGGTGTGGCGGCCGAGCGTGACGTTGACGCGATCTTCCTGCTGCGCGACGTCATAGGCTTGGCCGACATCGTCGAGCGAGAACAGCTCGACCATCAGATGATGTATGCCGTTCGTGCCGGTCTCGATCAGCGCCAGCGAGTGGTGGCGGGCATTGACGTGGAAGAAATAGGCGCGGAACGGTTTTTCGATGTAGTCGCTGAGGCCGAAGCCGAGCACGTCGACATAGAAGCTCATCACCGGGGCGATGTGCTCGACGGTCAGCACCGCGTGGCCGAGGCCGAGCGGCCCGGTGCGGAAGCCGGAGATCGAGCGCCCCGGCCTGAACGGCGTGTCGTCGATCTCGGCGCCATGAAACGCCTCGAGGCGGTTGCCGGCGGGATCCCGAAACGAGATCAAGCCGCGCACCCGCCTGCTATCTACGAGCGCCTGCGGCTCTGATGTCACCGCGACGCCGGCGCGCTCCAGCCGTGCCGCCAGCGCGTCGAGGGCCGCACGGTCAGCCACCTCCCAGCCGAAGAACCGGGTGCCTTCGCCCTGGGCGCGGTCGATCACGATGCGCTGCTTGCGGTCGTCCATCCGGAACGCGAGCAACGAGTTGCCGCGTTCGACCGCCTGCAGCCCGACGAGGCCGGTGCCGAACTGCCGCCAGTCGTCGAGCGCGTCGGAGCCGAAGCCGGCATATCCGAGACCCAAAATCGCCATCTGCGCCTCCGCCATCTGTCTGTTTTTTGGGCGGCCGACCAGCCGCCATCTCACCAAATCCTACGCGGATTCCTGCCCCTTCAAACCCGAAAATGCCGCTCAAAAGGGCGTCCAGGATTGGGGCAGGGGTGCCGGGCCATCTCTTGACACGGCCCGCGCCGGGTGGTGAGTAACGGGCATGAGCACCGTTGCCAGTCCATCCCGTCGTTGGTGGCCCACCTTCTCATAGGTGGCCGGTGCGTTTTCTTTTTTCACAAACGTCGAAGGTCGCCATCGCAGTGCGACCGATGGTTAGTTTATTTGCCCTTCGTTTGTCCTGTGTGGCGCTCTCTCGGCAAGTCTCGTAAGAGGATCACATGAACAGGACAGTCTTCTCCCTGCCGGCTCGAAGCGAATATCTGACCAATGGCGGCCTTGCGGTCGCGCGCGTGGTCGAGCAGTTCACCGGCGGCGCCAACCGTCTCGACGACCTGATCGCGCTGCTGGACCGCCGCCGCGGCGTGGTGCTGTCCTCGGGCACGACCGTGCCGGGCCGCTACGAGAGCTTTGACCTCGGCTTTGCCGATCCGCCGCTGGTGCTTGAGACGTCAGGCACCAACTTCTCGTTGCAGGCGCTGAACCCGCGCGGCGAGGTCCTGATCGCCTTCCTCGGCGACGTGCTGCGCGAGCCCTGCGTCGTGATCTCGGAGCGGAGCGCAACACGGCTCGCCGGCCATATCATCCGCGGCGCCGCGCCGGTCGAGGAAGACCAGCGCACCCGCCGCGCCAGCGTGATGTCGCTGGTGCGCGACATGGTGGCGGCGTTCACCTCCAATGCCGATCCGCTGCTCGGCCTGTTCGGCGCCTTCGCCTACGACCTCGTGTTCCAGATCGAGGACCTGGTGCAGAAGCGCGCCCGCGAGGTCGACCAGCGCGACATCGTGCTCTACGTGCCGGACCGGCTGCTGGCCTATGACCGCGCCACCGGCCGCGGCGTGGCGCTCACTTACAAGTTCGCGTGGAAGGGCAAATCCACCGCAGGCCTGCCGCAGGAGACCGCGCCGAGCCTCTACGCCAGGAACGGCCGGCAAGGCTTTGCCGATCACGCGCCCGGCGAATATCAGGCGACTGTCGAGGTCGCGCGCGCGGCGTTTGCCCGCGGCGACCTGTTCGAGGCAGTGCCCGGGCAGCTGTTCGCCGAGCCCTGCGAGCGCTCGCCGGCGGAAGTGTTCCAGCGGCTCTGCCGCATCAATCCGTCACCCTATGGCGCGCTGATGAATCTCGGCGACGGTGAATTCCTGGTCTCCGCGTCGCCGGAGATGTTCGTGCGCTCCGACGGCCGCCGGGTCGAGACCTGCCCGATCTCGGGCACCATCGCGCGCGGTTCGGACTCGATCGGCGATGCCGAGCAGATCCGCAAGCTCCTGAACTCGGAGAAGGACGAGTTCGAGCTCAACATGTGCACCGACGTCGATCGCAACGACAAGGCGCGCGTCTGCGTGCCCGGCACCATCAAGGTGCTGGCGCGGCGTCAGATCGAGACCTACTCAAAGCTGTTCCACACCGTCGATCACGTCGAGGGCATGCTGCGGCCGGGCTTCGATTCGCTCGACGCCTTCCTGACCCATGCCTGGGCCGTGACGGTGACCGGCGCGCCGAAACTGTGGGCGATGCAGTTCGTCGAGGATCACGAGCGGTCGCCGCGGCGCTGGTATGCCGGCGCGATCGGCTGCGTCAATTTCGACGGCAGCATCAACACCGGGCTCACCATCCGCACCATCCGCATGAAGGATGGCCTCGCCGAGGTGCGCGTCGGCGCGACCTGCCTGTTTGACTCCGATCCGGCTGCCGAGGATCGCGAGTGCCAGGTCAAGGCGGCGGCGCTGTTCCAGGCGCTGCGCGGCGATCCGCCGAAGCCGCTGTCGGATTTCGCGCCCGATGCCACCGGCTCCGGCAAGAACGTGCTCCTGATCGATCACGACGACAGCTTCGTGCACATGCTGGCGGATTACTTCCGCCAGGTCGGCGCCACCGTCACCGTGGTCAGGCATATCCATGCCCAGGACATGCTCAAGAAGAAGGGCTGGGACCTCCTGGTGCTGTCGCCCGGGCCGGGGCGCCCGGAGGATTTCGGCATCGCGAAAACCATCGATACCGCGCTCGAGAACAAGCTGCCGATCTTCGGCGTCTGCCTCGGCGTGCAGGCGATCGGCGAGTATTTCGGCGGCCAGCTCGGCCAGCTCGGTCAGCCCGCGCATGGCCGTCCGTCGCGCGTCCAAGTGCGCGGTGGCCGGCTCATGCGGAACCTGCCCAATGAGATCGTGATCGGCCGCTACCACTCGCTGTTTGTCGAGCGCGACAGCGTGCCCGAGGTGCTGGCGGTGACCGCGACCACCGAAGACGGCGTCGCGATGGTGATCGAGCACAAGACCCTGCCGGTCGGCGGCGTGCAATTCCATCCGGAATCGCTGATGTCGCTCGGCAACGAGGTCGGCCTGCGCATTGTCGAGAATGCATTCCGGCTTAATGTGAGTAGCAAGTGAAGGCTAAGTTTAACCATCGTCATTCCGGGATGGTGCGTTAGCACCAGACCCGGAATCTCGAGATTCCAGGTTCGATGCTTCGCATCGCCCCGGAATGACCCTCAGAGCGAGACCAATGACCTTCGACCACGACATCAAGGCGACCGTTCGCACCATCCCGGACTACCCGAAGAAGGGCATCCTGTTTCGCGACATCACGACGCTGCTGGCGGATGCGAGGGCCTTCCGCCGCGCCGTCGACGAGCTGGTGCATCCCTGGGCGGGGGCGAAGGTCGACAAGGTCGCGGGCATCGAGGCCCGCGGCTTCATCCTCGGCGGCGCGGTGGCGCATCAGCTCTCCGCCGGCTTCGTGCCGATCCGCAAGAAGGGCAAGCTGCCACACACCACGGTGCGGATCGCCTATTCGCTGGAATACGGCATCGACGAGATGGAGATGCATGCCGACGCCGTGCAGCCCGGCGAGCGCGTGATCCTGGTCGACGATCTGATCGCGACCGGCGGCACCGCGGAGGGCGCGGTGAAGCTGCTGCGCCAGATCGGCGCCAATGTGGTCGCCGCCTGCTTCATCGTCGACCTGCCCGACCTCGGCGGCGCGGCCAAGCTGCGCGCGATGGACGTTCCGGTGCGCACGCTGATGGCGTTCGAGGGGCATTGATCTCTTAGCCTCGCCCCGCGTGCGGGGAGAGGCCGGATCGCATCGAAGATGCGATCCGGGTGAGGGGACTCTCCGCGCACTCCAATCTCGGTCGAATTTGCGGAACCAGCCCCTCACCCCGACCCTCTCCCCGCAAGAGCGGGGCGAGGGAGCAGAGTCATCCCCGCTGCAGCAGCATGCTCAATTCGAGATCGCGGAACGTCGTGTAATTCCGCCGGATCCATTGATGCAGCTCGGTTGATGAATCCTTTTCCTGGCGCAGATAGCCGGTGAAGGAGAAGTTCAGCCGGTCGATATAGGTCTTCAGGAACACCGGCAGCGCGCGGAAGCGCAGCACCCGGCTGGCGGTCATGACCGGCGGCAGCTCGCCGCGCACCACGAACTCGTTGTCGATGACGATCAGCGCATTCGGCGGGATCGTGCCGAGCAGCGTCTGGTAGCCACGCACCGAGGCGCGGTCGGTATCGGCGACGTACAGGATGACCGGCGCGACGCGACGGCGTAGCGCCTCCTTCATCAGCCCGATCTCGTCGCACATTTTGAAGAATTCGTCGAAGGCGTGGTAGCCGAGGTCGATCACCTTGCCGATGCCGTCATTGACGATGACGCGGTCCATCAGCTGCATCTTGCCGTAGGTGTCGATCACATCTGCCGTTTCGGTGATCCGCGGCAGGTAGTCGAGCAGCGACGGCTCCTTCAGATTGATGTCGTAGCAGACCACGTCGCCGTTCTTGAGCAGCAGGAATTCGCCGAGCAGCCGCGCGATCAGCGTCTTGCCGACCTGCGGGCGGGGCGAGCAGATGATGTAAACGGGCGTGGACGACATCGCCCGCTATATCAGGCCAAATTTTCGCCTAATCCAGCCCCATCAAGGTCGAAGGTCCGACTATTTTTCGCCTTTGGCCGACTTGGCGCCGACCAGGTCGGTCAGCTTGATCCGGTCGAACTCGCTCCAGACATTGGCGAGCCAGTGCCGGACATAGCCGCGCAGCACGAAGGAGTAGTTCGCGGCGTCGTCGTTGATGCCCTTGTTGGCGACGAATTTCAGGAACGGAACCGAGGAGACCTCGACCTGCTCATAGGCCATTTCGTTGAGCTTGGGGATCGTGAGGTCGGTCGCGTCCTTGATGCGATGGAAGTAGGAATTGTAGGTCGCCTGGTCCCACTGGAAGAATTGGGTGTCGTTGATGAAGTTCTTCACCAGGAAATACTTCGCGCCGCTCATGAAGTTGGCGGTTTCGGCGATCTCGTCCAGCGAGGCGATCGACGGGCCGAGGATATGGAACACGGCGAAGGTGATCTGGCCGGAGCGCGCCGCGTCGAGGAAGCCGATATCGCGCAACGAGGCCAGCGCGGGCGACAACAGGCCGGCGCGGACGTCGATCACGGTGACCGAGGGTCCCGAGTTCAGCGTGTCGAAGATCTTCATCTGGTCCGCGGTCGTCGTCATGTCGACGATCTCGGTGATGTCGGGATGGAAGCGCTTCAGCGTGCCGCGCGGCGATTCGGTGTCGAACGCCCGGGTCTGCACGTTATTGGCACTGAAATAGTCCAGGAGCGTCCGCGAGACGGTGGTCTTGCCGACCCCGCCTTTGTCGGCGCCCACCACGATCACAACCGGCTTTGCCATGGAAGTCCCTTAAAGCGCGCTCCCGATCGCGATGGCGATCGGCAAGTCCCCACACTGCTTTGGGCGAGAACATGGCAGAAACGAGGGAGAATTCAATTCCTTAAGGCGCCCACGATCGGTTTGGTGGGAATTTCCTTAATGGACTGAGTAGGCTAGGGCCATGATCCGGAAAAATGCGCAGCCGGTTTTCCGAGACAATCATGGTCAAATCAAACCGCTCAAGCGGTCAACGGTGCGGGCCCCAAGGACCCTGGAGCGGACCAAACGGTCCCTGCCTGGGAGTTGTGCCCGGCAACGGCGGCGGATTGTTCGGCTGCGCCGGCGGCGTATCGCCCCATGGGCCATGGGTCGCCGGCGGAGGCTGGTCGCCCGCCGCGGACGGCTCATCCTGCGGCTCCGTCTCGTCCGGCAGCGCCAGCGGTCCGGGATCGTGGCCGCCGGCGTATTTCACCAGGGCATCGACCCGGGACTTCACGGAGGGATGGGTGGCGAACAGGTCGGCAAATCCCTCGCGCGGATTGTCGACGCAGAGTTCCATCACCGCTGAGGTGGCGTCCGGGAGCTCGCCGCGGTTCTCGATCTTGCGCAGCGCCGAGATCATCGCGTCGGGGTTCTTGGTCAGCTCCACCGATCCGGCATCGGCGAGGAATTCGCGCGAGCGCGACAGCGCGAGCTTGACCACTTGGGACAGGAGCCAGGCCAGCACGATCAGCGCGACCGCGATGATGATCACGATGATCGCGCCGCCGCCCGAGCCCTTGCTGTCGCGGTCCGAGGAGGATGACGAGGAGCGAGAGGATGAAGACGACCAGCCGCCTCCGCCGCCGCTCGAGTTCCACGACAGGTTCGTGAACAGGCGGAAGAACAGCTCGCCGAAGAAGCCGACCACGCCGGCGATGATTACCGCGATCACCATCAGCTGCACGTCGCCGTTCTTGATATGGGTGAGCTCGTGGCCGAGCACGGCCTCGATCTCCTTATCGTTCAGCGCCTTCAACAGGCCGGTAGTGACCGTGATGGCGTATTGGCTCCGGTTCAGTCCGGTCGCGAACGCATTCAGCGCCGGGCTGTCCATCACCTTCAGCTTCGGCATCGGGATGCCGCGCGAGATGCAGAGATTTTCCAGAAGATTGTAGAGCCGCGGCTCTTGCTGCCGAGTCACGCTCTCGCCGCCGGTGACGGCGTCGATCATCTTCTGGTGGAAGAAATAGGCGATCACGATCCAGGCCGCTGCCGCGATCGTCGCCCACGGCAAGGCCGAGACCAGGTCGCGCAAGGCCCGCGTCAGGTAATAGTCGACGGTGCGGCCGCTATCGATCATCACCTCCGCGACCAGCGCGCCAGCATAGACCAGCACGTAGATCAGCAGGAACAGGCCGGCAAGCAGCAGCATCGAACGAAACTTGTTCGATGCGATATGCGTGTAGAGACCATAGGCGGCCATGGTGCGCGTCCGCTCTCACCGTCATTCCGGGGCGCGCGGCACGCGCGAACCCCAATGCGCAATTGCGCTTTGTGGAATCTCAAGATTAGTGAGTGAGATGAGATTCCGGGTTCGATGCGTTGCATCGCCCCGGAATGACCGAAGGGGCGTCATCTCGAAGGAAGTAATCAGAACTTCACGCTGGGCGCCGCCTCGACCTCCGTGCGGCTGGCGCCGAGGTCGAAGAAATCCTTGCGGGTGAAGCCGAACATGCCGGCGAACAGCGCGGCCGGCATCTGCTGGATGCCGGTGTTGTATTCCTGGACCGCGTTGTTGAAGAAGCGGCGGCTGGCGGCGATCTTGTTCTCGAGATCGGAAAGCTCGGAGGCGAGCTGCTGGAAGTTGGCGTTGGCCTTGAGGTCCGGATAGGCCTCCGAGAGCGCGATCAGCCGGCCGAGCGCGCCGGAGAGCTGATTCTCCGCCGCCGAGACCTGGGCCGGACCCTGCGCCGACATCGCCGAATTGCGCGCCTTGATGACGTCGTCGAGCGTGCCGCGCTCATGCGCGGCATAGCCCTTCACCGTCTCGACCAGATTCGGGATCAGGTCGTGGCGCTGCTTGAGCTGCACGTCGATGTCGGCAAAGGCCTGTCCGACCCGCTGGCTGAGCGCGACGAGGCGGTTGTAGGCGCCGAACGCAAACAGCACGAGAAGCACGATGACGCCGATAACGATCCAGCTGGTCGACATGACGGGGCAGCTCCTGATGGACGAGACGGCGGCACCGTAACCCAAGATCGGGGCGCAGGGCAGCCCGCCGCGGAAAGGTGGGCAAGCGTTAGTCGGTGATGGCCGCAAATTAGTTCAATATCGTCCCGGCGAAGGCCGGGACGCATACGCCGCGGCCCGCGGCAGGGGCGCAAGCGGCGACGGCTTCACTCGCAACAAACCTCGGTGGTTATGGGTCCCGGCCTTCGCCGGGACGACGTAACTAGACCGCATCGCCCCAGCGCCAGCGCCGGGCGCTTGCGTATTCGGCTCTGGCACGGCGCGGGATCCGCGCAACCGATACGCCCTCGGGCGTGCACAGTTTCGCCGCGATCTCGACCTTGCCGACGTCCGGCTGCGCCAGCACGCGCGATGGCCTGTTCTCAACGCGCGCGCGGCTCAGCGCGACATAGGCGAAGCGCTCGTCCTCGAAGGGTAGCTCCGCGCCCTTGACCTGCTTGTGCGCGCGCGAGCGTTGCAGGCGCTGCGAGAAGTGGCACCAGTCGGGCGCGACCAGCGGACAGCCACCGTCATGCGGGCAGGGTGCCACGACGTGAGCGCCGGCGGCGATCAGGCGTGCGCGCAATGCGATGATCCGCGCATAGCCGGCGGGCGTACCGGGCTCGACGACCAGCAGCGTGTCGCTGGTTTTCGACCACAGCGCATCGGCCAGCGCCCCGCGCTCGGCATCGCCGAGTTCGCCGATCATGTAGCTGGCGACGACGAGGTCGGCGGGCTCGGCCTTGTCGAGCAGGGCGCGCGCCTCGCCGAGTTGATAGCTGGCGTCGTGCAGGCGAATGCTGCCGTGAAACAGCTCCTCGGCGAGCGTCCGCAACGCGCCGTTGGCATCAAGTAGGGTGAAGTCCCGCAGCGACGTGAACGCTTCCGCGGCGGCCCAGGTCGCGGTCCCCGGACCGGCACCGACATCGAGCAGGCGCGCCGGCGCGAAGTCCGGCCTGATCTCCGTCAGGGCGTTGAGGCTCGCTGCGACGGCGGCATAGGTCGCCGGCATCCGCGCCAGCGCATAGGCCAGCGCATCGGTCTCGGTCCTGATCGTCGAGGAGCCGCCGCCCTCGCGATAGGTCTGCGAGATCGCTGCCGCGCGACCGGCGGCGTCGCTGCGCGACAGGCCTTCGAGCCTGGCGTTGAGGGCGGCGCGCAGTTCGGCGGGGAGGTCGGGTGAGGTCATGTGACGGACTATCCCACGTCATTGCGAGCGGAGCGAAGCAATCCATAGCGCCGCGTGCTGAGGCATGGATTGCTTCGTCGCTATCGCTCCTCGCAATGACGATGCGGAGGCGCGGGTATCAAGAAAATGACGTCGACGCGTAGGTGCTACGCCTAAGCCACGTTCTGGTCGAGGATGTCGACCGCGCCCTGCAGGTCGACCGACACCAGCTGCGACACGCCGCGCTCGGCCATGGTGACACCGAACAGCCGGTTCATCCGCGCCATCGTGATCGGATTGTGCGTGATGATGATGAAGCGCGTCTCGGTCGAGCCGGTCATCTCGTTCAGCAGGGTGCAGAACCGTTCGACGTTGTGGTCGTCGAGCGGCGCGTCGACCTCGTCCAGCACGCAGATCGGCGACGGATTGGTCAGGAACACCGCGAAGATCAGCGCGAGCGCCGTCAGCGCCTGCTCACCGCCCGAGAGCAGCGAGAGCGTCTGCGGCTTCTTGCCGGGCGGCTTGGCGATGATCTCGAGGCCGGCCTCGAGCGGATCGTCGCTCTCGATCAGATGCAGCGCGGCTTCGCCGCCGCCGAACAGCTCGGTGAACAGCCGCTTGAAGTGGTTGTTGACGGTCTCGAACGAGGTCAGCAGGCGCTCGCGCGCCTCGCGGTTGAGGCTCTGGATGCCCTGGCGCAGCCGCTTGATCGCTTCGACCAGATCGTCGCGTTCGGTGGTCAGCGCGGTGTGCTGGGTCTCGACTTCCTTGAGCTCTTCCTCGGCACGCAAATTGACGGCGCCGAGCCGCTCGCGGTCGCGGCGCAGCTTTTCGAGCTCTTCGTCGACCTGCGTGACCGGCGGCAGCTCCTGGCCGGGTTCGATCTCGGCCATGCCGACGACCGCGCTGGGCTCGACCTCGAGCATGTCGTGGATCTCGCGCTCGATGTCGGCGAGGCGGCGGCGGGTGCCTTCCATGCGCTCCTCGGCGCGCGCGGTAGCTTCGCGGGATGAGGAGAGCGCTTCGAGCGAGGCCTTGGCGAGGCGATCGGTTTCCGCCATCGCGGCTTCCGCGGTCGCCAGCGCGTCGGCGGCGATGCGGCGATCGCCTTCGGCGTGCTCGATCTCCGTGATCAGCGCGCTGCGCTTCTCGGCGAAAACTTCGGGCGCATTGGCGAGTTCCTCGCGCTCGGCCGACACCTCGGCGATGCGCGCCTCGACGGTCTCGACCTGCGAGGCGGCGCTGGTCTTGCGGTTCTGCCACTCATTGCGCTCGGCAACGATCGCCTGCACGCGGCGGTCGGCGAGCTCGGCCTCGCGGGCCAGCGCCTGCGCCTCGGCGCGGACTTGCGCCGCGGCCCGGCGCTGGTTGTCGATCTCGGCGCGAACCGCGGCGAGCTGGGCCTCGGTCTCGACACCCGGCGGCAGTTCGGCGAGCGCGGCAGCCGCGCTCTCATGCGCGGCTTCGGCCTCGGCGCGGTCGGCGGCGACGCGGCTGTGCGCCTCGGTCAGCGCCGATTTGCGCGCGGCGTGGCGGTTGATCTCGCGCTCGGTGGCGGCATGACGTTCGCGCGCGGCGTCGGCCTCGCGGCGGGCGGCGCGGACGGCTTCGCGCGAGGCACCCTCGGCGGCGGACGCCGAGCGCAATTCCTCTTCAGCCGTCTCCAGCGCCTGGCGCTTGGTGGCGGCATCGATGCGGGCCTGTTCCAGCTCGTGCTCGATGTCGACAAGACGGGCGCGCTCGGCAAGACGGCGGGCGGCGCCGGTCGGGGCATGCGCGTCGGCGACGAAGCCGTCCCAGCGCCAGACGTCGCCTTCGAGCGAGACCAGCCGCTGGCCGGTCTTCAGCTGCGACACCAGCGCCGCGCCGCGTTCCTTGGCCACGACGCCGATCTGGGCCAGGCGGCGCGCCAGTTCCGGCGGCGCCTGGACATGGTCGGCCAGCCGCTCGACGCCATCGGGCAGTGCCGGATCTTCGCCGGCCACGCCGATATTGGTCCAGCGCATCGGCGCCGAGGAATCCACCGGCGCATCGAGGTCGTCGCCGAGCACGGCGCCGATCGCCTTCTCATAGCCCTTGGCGACCGTGATGCCGTCGATGATCGGCGGCCAAAGATTCTTGGTCTCGCTGGTGACGAGCTTGGAGATGGTGCGGGCTTCCGTCTCAAGCCGCTGCACGCGCTTCTCCGCTTCGGTGAGCGGGTTGCGGGAGGCTTCCAGCGTCTGCCGCGCGGCGGCGTGATGCGCCTCGCTGGTCTGCACGGCGGCCTCGGACTCGGCGAGCGTCTGCTGCGCCATCTCCATGGCGGCGGCCAGCGCGTCGATGTCGCCGAGATTGCCGGTCTCCTGCGCGAGCCTGGTTTCCTCGGCCTGGACGTTGGCGATCTCCTGATCGAGCCGGGCCAGCCGCTCGCGATGCGTACGCACGCCGGCTTCGAGCTGATTGCGCTTGGCGGTGAGATCGGCGAGCTGCGTGGTCAGCTCGGAGAACTGGCGCTCGGTCGCGGCCAGGATCTCCTCGGCCTCAGCGACGCGCTCGTCGACGCCGGAGCGCTTCTCGACGCGCGACTTGATCTCTTCCTTGAGCTCCGCGTCTTCGGTGTCGAGCCGCTGCAGCGCGATGTCGGCATCGGAGGTCTGCTGCTGCTCGCGCGCGATGTCCTGGGCGAATTGGGTGAGACGGCGATCGAGCTCGCCGACGCGCTCCTTGGCGCGCTGCTCCTCGCGGTCGAGCATCTCGCGCGTGTTGGTCAGGCGCTGCAGGCCGGCGGCGGCGCGCGCTTCGGCATCGCGCAGCGCCGGCAATTCGGCGGCGCGGATCGCCTGGATGCGGGCGGATTCGGCCTGCTCGCGGGTGCGCTCGGCCATCTCGCGCACGGAGATATCATGGGTCTGGGCGGCGTCGTTGACGTCGGCATTGGCCTCGATCCAGCGCAGATGGAACAGCATGGCTTCGGACTTGCGCACCTTGGCCGCGACCTCACGGTAGCGGATTGCCTGGCGCGCCTGCTTCTTCAGGCCTTCCATCTGGCCTGTGAGCTGGCCGATCACGTCCTCGACGCGGGTGAGGTTGGTTTCGGCCGCCTTCAGCCGCAGTTCCGCCTCGTGGCGGCGGGCATGCAGGCCGGCCACGCCGGCGGCGTCTTCCAGCACGCGGCGGCGCTGCTCGGGCTTGGCCTGGATGATCTCGCCGATCTTGCCCTGGTGGACCAGCGCCGGCGACCGCGCGCCGGTGGCGGCGTCGGCGAACAGGATCTGCACATCTCTTGCACGGACATCGCGGCCGTTGATGCGGTAGACCGAGCCGGCTTCGCGCTCGATGCGGCGGGAGATTTCCAAGAGCTGGCTGTCGTTCACCGCGGCCGGCGCCGAGCGATCGGAATTGTCGATCGTCATCACGACTTCGGCGTGGTTGCGTGCCGGACGGTTGCCGGAACCGGCGAAGATCACCGCGTCCATGTCGGCGGCGCGCAGCGACTTGTGCGAGGTCTCGCCCATCGCCCAGCGCAGCGCTTCGACGAGATTGGATTTGCCGCAGCCATTCGGTCCGACGACGCCGGTCAGGCCCGGCTCGATCATGAAATCGGTGGGTTCAACGAACGACTTGAAACCGTGCAGGCGGAGGCGCGTGAGCTTCATGTACACAAATCTCGTTTGGCCGGGCGCGAATCTCCCTGCCGTGACAATACCATGGAAGGCAATGTCGGTGTGTGGGTGAGTTGCTGCGTGCAGCTCTCATGAGCGGCGACAATGGCGATGCGAGCGCGTCAGGGCAACCGCTTGAGCAAGCTTTTCCCAAGGGATTTGCAGGGTTTTATGGCCCTTACATGTCCTCGATGATTCGCATCGCGCGAATCAGGTTTTCAACAACCAAATGATGCGACGGCCGCGTGCCGTGATCGCAAATCATCCACAATTATCGTGCCTCGACTCGAAAGCGAGGCACGAAGACGTCAGGTTCGCGGGCTCCCGATCAGCTCTTCAGCAGCGGATCGATGTGCTTGCTGAATTCCTCGAACGAGGTCTCGCCCTTCAGCATCTCGCCATTGACGAAGAAGGTCGGCGTCGAGTTTACCTTCAGCACCTCGTTGGCGTATTTCTGGTCGGCGGCGATCTTGTCGAGCAGCTTCTGATCCTTCAGGCAGTCCTCGACCTGCTGCTGGGTGAGGCCGGCCTGCTTGCCGATCCGCGTCAGCGTCTCGGTGGTGTTCTTCACCACCCAGTCGTTCTGCTGGCGGAACAGCAGGTCGATCACGGCAAAATACTTCGGCGCGTCGTCCTTGGCGATGCAGCGCGCCAGCATCGAGCCGGCGGCGGCCTTGATGTCGAGCGGGAATTCGCGGAACACGTAGCGGACCTTGCCGGGGTCGATGTAGGTCGACTTGATCTTCGGGAACACGGTCTCGTTGAAATTGGCGCAGTGCGGGCAGGTCATCGAGGCGTATTCGACGATCGTCACCTTGGCGTCCTGCGGGCCGAGCCCCATGTCCGGCAGCGACTGCGGCTTGGCGACCTCGGCGGCGGCCTGCGCGAACGCGTCGGTGATCAGGCGCAGCGGCGACAGGCCGGCGAGGGCGGCAAGCCCGGTCAGCGAGAGAGCGGTGGTGAAAGCGCGGCGCGTGATGATCAAGGTCAGCTCCCGGATTGGCGCATTCACGCCACAATGAAGGGGTCCCGAAAAAGAAGCCTTCGCTAGCTTGAAACGGCCATTGTGGCAATGCCGCGGTCTTGCGGCGGGCCTGCCGAAAAGCGTCAATTTCGCTTGATCGAGGCACCCAAACGGGCCAGCGCCGCGCGCAGATCGTCGTCCTCGACGGCCGCAAGGTTGGCCGCCTCCCGGGCCACGGTTTTGGCGTCCGGCGGGCGCGGCCGTACCGGGCGGCTGCGGCGCGAGAGCGGCGCCTGTCGGATGGTCAGGCGGCCGACCGCATGCCAGCCGAAGAAGCGGTTCACCCGTTCCAGGATGACGTCGGAGGAGTGCTGGATCTCCAGCGCCATCGGCCCTTCGACCCGCAGCACCAGCGTCGCCGGCTCCTGCGGCTGTCCCTCCACCGGCCGCGGCCACTGCATCTTCAGCGGCTCGCAATAGGCGGCAATTCGCTCGCCCGCGATCTCGGTCCAGCGCGTCACCAATTCGCGCGCGGCAAAGCCCTGCTTGGCATAGGCGTCGGTGAAGACGTCGCTGAGCAGGATCGACAGGGGCTTTGCGCTGATCGGGCCGGGTCTGGACATCAGAGGGTTATAGGGCAGGCGTCGGTCCTGGACAAAGAAAGACGTGGATGCCCGGGTCAAGCCCGGGCATGACGCGGCGGGATTTGCCTTAAGATACGTCCATGAGTTCTCGTGCAGCCGCCAAAGCCAAACCGACCGAAGACGCCGCCGACCGCCCGGCGCGGCTGCTTGCCTGGTATGACCGGCATCGCCGGATGCTGCCGTGGCGCGCGGTGGCGGAGGAGCGGGCCGATCCGTATCGCGTCTGGCTGTCGGAGATCATGCTGCAGCAGACCACGGTACGGGCGGTCGGGCCCTATTTCGAGAAATTCGTGTCGCGCTGGCCCGACGTGACCGCGCTTGGGCGTGCCTCGCTCGACGACGTCCTGAGGATGTGGGCCGGGCTCGGCTATTATTCGCGGGCGCGCAATTTGCACGCCTGCGCGGTCGCGGTGATGGGCGACCACGGCGGGGTGTTTCCGGACACCGAGGAGGGCCTGCGCGCGCTGCCCGGCATCGGGCCGTACACCGCGGCCGCGATCGCCGCCATCGCCTTCGACCGCCGCACCATGCCGGTGGACGGCAACATCGAGCGCGTGGTCAGTCGGCTCTACGCCATCGAGGAGGCGCTGCCGCAGGCCAAGCCGCTGATCAAGGAGATGGCGGCGACATTGCTCGGCCCGTCCCGCGCCGGCGACAGTGCTCAGGCGCTGATGGATTTGGGCGCGACGATCTGCACGCCGAAGAAGCCGGCCTGCGCATTGTGTCCGCTGAACGACGACTGCGCGGCGCGCACGCGCGGCGACCAGGAAACGTTCCCGCGCAAGGCACCGAAGAAGAGCGGCATCTTGCGCCGCGGCGCGGCCTTCGTGGTGACACGCGGCGGCGAGCTCCTGGTGCGCTCGCGCCCGGAAAAAGGCCTGCTCGGCGGCATGACCGAGGTGCCGGGGTCGCAATGGCTGGCCGGGCAGGAGGACGCGGCGGCGCTGGCGCAGGCGCCGGACCTCAAGGGCGTCACGCGCTGGCACCGCAAGGCGGGCGTTGTCACCCACGTGTTCACGCACTTCCCGCTCGAGCTCGTCGTCTACACTGCCAGCGTGCCGCCGCGGAGCCGCGCGCCGGATGGCATGCGCTGGGTGCCGGTGGCGACGCTGGACGGCGAGGCGTTTCCGAACGTGATGCGCAAGGTCATCGCGCATGGGCTCGATCTCTGACGATGCGATGAATCACATCATCGGCTCATTTTTTTGAGCATGATCTTTTCGGAAAACCGGTTCCCACTTTTCCGGATCATGCTCTGACCTGCTGACACCATGCTGGCAGCAGGGCTTCGCTATCACCTCCGGAAACCGGAGGCCGCCATGATCGCAACCGCACTCGACCGCATTCCGATGCCGCCCGTCGCAAAGCTACTGGGTTGGCACGTGGTCGACGCCCGTCCGCAGGAGGGCTGGATCAGGATCGTGTTCGACGGCAAGCCGGAGTTTTGCAATCCGGCCGGCTTTATCCAGGGCGGCATGCTCTCGGCGATGCTCGACGACACGATGGGGCCGGCGGTGTTCGTGATGACCGAGGGCCGGCTCTTCACCACGACCATCACGATGATCATGAATTTCCTGGCGCCGGCAAAGCCCGGACCGATCACCGGCGAGGCGACGGTGACGCAACTCGGTAAGACCATCGCCTTCGTCGAGGGAAAGCTGGGCGCCGCCGACGGCACACTGCTCGCGACCGCGAGCAGCAGCATCCGCCTGGTGGAGGCGGCGCGCGCGCTGCGGTGAAGCCGCGCCCGCATTGGTAAGTCCGACATGCTGAGGTGCGAGCGGAGCGAGCCTCGAAGCATGCCGGCCACCAGCCGGGCCGTTCATCCTTCGAGACGCCGCTTCGCGGCTCCTCAGAGTCTGACTCATAAATCACCCAACCTTAGCTGCAGCCGCGAGTCTGCGGGTCAGGAGCCTGATGTGTGCAATCAGCAGCCAGGCAGCTTCGGTTGCCACCGTCGCCTCGAAGTCCTTGGCGAGGCGGCGGCATCTGTCGAACCAAGCGAATGTGCGTTCAACCACCCACCGCCTCGGCAGAAGCTGGA